>NZ_JAMYRY010000027.1:0-86014 GCF_040321655.1 Mesorhizobium sp. M0306
TTATCGAGGCTCTGGATGCCGAGCGGTTGGCCATCGCTGCCCATTTCGGCATCGCCGTTCGCACCGTCAAAGAGCATTTTTCATTGTCGTTTCACGTCCCCATGGCCACCGTTTCGGAAATGAACCAGGAGATGGATCGCCGAGGCCGCGGCGGCTTCGGCCCCTCAACCGTCGAAAGCCGCTATATTCTCGAGGACGTTCCGTTCGGGCTGCTGCCGACCGTTTTGTTGGGGAAGATCAGCGGAAATTCAGCGATTCTCCATGAATCTGGAATTGCCATATTCTCGGCGGCTTACGGTCGCGATCTTAAGGGAGATAATGATATTCTTCCGGCGCTGGGCTTCGAGGGAATGGCAAAAGCGGAGCTCGAAAACCTTTGCCGTAAGGGATTTTAACAAGTTTCCACAGTGGACTGGGACATAGGCCAAGTGCCCGAAAAACCGCCGGGGCTGGTTGCCGGCGAGCACGACATGCAGGTTCCTCGGCGAGCGCCGGGAGATCTCTCCAGGAACTCAGCACGAGATCGAATGGTCCCGCCCGGCGGTGTGAGTGGGTCTGTAGCAGGGTCCGTCATCGAAACCCAGTGCGGCATGGTTCCATCAGTTGCCAGATGCCTGAACATTGCATCAACTGCGCAGGCGCTTGGCGCCTCCATCAAGATACCGGCCATGCAGGCGCCGACAGTCCGGAACAACGAGTGTCGTAGCCCGTTCAGGATAAGTGGTTCGTCCACAATCAGCTACGCGAGATAGACATGTTCCGATTTCTAACGTTGGCAGGGACCATCTTGGGTCTGACGATGTCGCCGGCGCAGGCCGCCAGTGATGCGGATCAGGCTGTCGAACAATTTCACCGTACCTGTCTGGCCGAGGGTCCCAATTTCGAGCGCATGATAGAGACCGCGCACGAACGCAGGTGGACACTTATTGCCGAAGCAGGCTTCGCCGAACTCGCGCCAATCGCTAATCCAACCTCAGTGGAGGCATGGCTGGTGGCCGAAGCGGAGGAAGGATTGCCAGCAGGAACCATCATCGGCACCACCAAGGCAACGATGAGCGGCAAACCGGTGCAGACGTGTACGCTGGCATTTCCCGATGTCGATCAAGAGGCATTTCGGAAGAGTTTCTTCACCCGTACGGATGCCGAGAAGATTGCCGAAGATCGCGATACGGAGGAGTTCTCGCGTCTCTATATCCTCGTTGCCGGCGGACGTAAGCAATTTGTCCGGCTGGTGGTCCTGCCTTCAACGCCACCAGGAAACCCGCGCGTCGTTGCCAGTTCGATCATGGCCGACTGACATGTCATTCCTCCCGCCCCCGTGCTCCTCTGGAGGGCGAACACTGCGAAATGTCGCGAGCAGCAGAAGGTCGTAGATAATTTTCAGCCCACCGGCGATGATCAGGGGCCAGCCGAAGCTGGAGACGGCAAGGAGAGCCCCTGCGAGGACTGGACTGGCGGCCGCCGCGAGGCTGCGCGGGACGGCGGTGATGCTCGCCGCGGCAGCCCGCTCTTCGGGCGTCACCACGGCCATGACGTACGATGTGCGGGTCGGCACGTCCATCTGCGACAGCGCGCTTCTAATCAGCAGAAGAGCGATAGCCGGAGCGAGGCTCGGCATGAACGGGATGAGCACCAGACAGAGGCTCGACGGAAGGTGCGTAAACACCATCGTGTTTACGAGTCCGATCTGCTGGGAAATTCGCACAGCGACCAAATAGGACGCAGCCGAAAGGACACCCGTCCAGAAGAAGATTGCGCCGGTCGCGGCCAGCGACAGGCCGAACCGTTGAAAGAGCCAGAGGGCCAACAACGATTGGACGACGAAGCCGCCTGCGAAAGCGTCGAGGCTGAAGAGCGCTGCGAGTGACAGAACGATGGAGCGAGACCTGCGCAATGGCTGTGCCGACACTTTGCCTGCATCAGGCGCGTCACTCGGCAGCCGCCGATAGAGGAGCACCGCCGCCAACCCAAGTGAGGCATAAAATAGAAAAGCTGCCTGGAGGGCCTGCTTCATTTCCAGGCCGATGGCATCGCGGAGAAAGTCGGGCGCTCCTGCGGCCAGCGCTCCGACGGCGCCGGCGAGAGAGCCGATGAGGCTGTAGCGCGCAAAGAGCGCCGTGCGGTCGCGGTCGGTGACGCTCTGCGCAAGCTGCGCATGTTCGAGCGGTAGAAACACGCTGACGTCCCCTGAAGATGGGTTCAGCGTGCCGACGAACGCGATGAGAAGCAGCGGCCAGAAGTCGTGAACGACAGCGAAGACGACCCCCGTTGCTATCATCAGGACAGCCGCTGCGGTCAGCAGCGCTCGACGGGAGAAGCGATGCGCGACGATCCCAACAGCCAGGGTGAGGACGGCTGAGCCCGCGAGCGTCGCCGTCGACAGGGTTCCGATCTCGAAGGCGTCGAAGCCGAGGGTGGCCAGATAGGCGGGAAGCAGGATGCTGACCAGACCGTCACCGAACGCCCGCAGTCCCCTTGATATCAGCAGGTTCGCAGCAGTCGGCTCAGCACCGGCAGGAAGGAGCCTGAAGCGCCGCTTCGAAATAGCTTTGCGCAAACCGTGCGCGAGCCATTGTAACGTCAACGATGCCTCCTCACCACTGGTAAGCGGCGCTGGCTGCACGGGTTAGATCGCTCCCGTTGCCATCCCGTAGAGCAGCCCGAGGATCGAACAGCCGACGAGCACCGGGAGCATGCCGATCTTGAAGCGAAACACCGCTAGCAGCGCACCCAATGTCAGGACGAGGGACGGGACGTTGACGGAGCTGAATGCGGGCACATCGACCGTCATGCCGAACCCTTTGACCTCGCGCAGTGCTCCAAACAGAACGTGAAGCGCGAACCACACCGCCAGGTTCAGGATCACGCCCACCACGGCTGCCGTTATGGTCGCCAGCGCGGCGGACAAGGCCTTGTTGCTGCGCAGCGTTTCCACGAACGGCGCACCGACAAATATCCAGAGGAAGCAAGGTGTGAAGGTGACCCAGGTGGTGAGCAGGCCGCCCAACGTTCCAGCGAGCAGCGGATTAAGTGATCCCGGCGCTCGATACGCGCCCATGAACCCGACGAACTGGGTCACCATGATCAAGGGGCCAGGCGTCGTCTCCGCCATGCCGAGGCCGTCCAGCATCTCGCCTGGCTTCAGCCAGCCATATGTATCGACAGCCTGCTGCGCCACGTAAGCGAGGACGGCGTAGGCGCCTCCGAAGGTCACGACCGCCATCTTCGAGAAAAAGACCGCGATATCGGCGAAGACATTGCCGGACCCGAACAGCACGAAAAGGCCGAGGACAGGTGCCAGCCATAGCACCAGAAACACACCTCCGATCTTCAACGACCAGCTGACCGGCGGGCGAGCATGGGCAGGAATGCCTTCGCCGAGCGCCGATTCCGCGTCGGCGACCTGCTTGCCGCCGACCTTGCCATGGCCGTTGCCCGCCATGAACGCTGCCAGCCCGGCCCGCCCGCCGACGTACCCGATCACTCCGGCCGTCAGGACAATGAGCGGGAACGGGAGATGGAACAGGAAGAGCCCGATAAAGGCGGCGGCGGCGAGGCCTATCATGACCTTGTTCTTGAGCGCTCGCTTGCCGACCCGGATAACCGCCTCGAGCACGATGGCGAGGACGGCGGCCTTCAGACCGAAGAAAAGCGCCTGCACCGCGCCGACATTGCCAAAGATTGCATAGATCCAGCTCAGCGCCATGATGGCGAGGACGCCGGGCAGTACGAACAGCGTGCCGGCCACGAGCCCGCCTCGGGTTTTATGCAGGAGCCACCCGATGTAGACGGCGAGCTGCTGGGCCTCCGGTCCTGGCAGCAGCATGCAGTAGTTCAGCGCATGCAGGAACCGCGTCTCGCCGATCCAGCGCTTCTCCTCAACGAGGATGCGATGCATTACCGCGATCTGGCCGGCCGGGCCACCAAAACTCAACGCAGCGACTCGCGCCCAGACCCGCACTGCTTCGCGGAAGGGGATCCCATGCGAAGGTTCATCCCCCAGCGCATTCGGATGGACGGCATGGGCGCTGGTCATTGGTTCCCCTCACCCGCGCTTCTGGCGGAAATACTGGTAGAGATTGTCGAAGACCGGGCCGCCCTGCCCGATCCGCTGCTCGTCGCCCTTATTCGTCATGGCGATGCCCGCGATTAGGCTGGCAATGCCCGTCGTCTCGTCGCGCCCGAACTTGCCGTCCTTGAGGTCAATATCATGGACGATCTCGGCGATGGCCTGCAGCGCCGGGTCGTCAAGCCCGGCCCGGGTGAGCAGCACCTCGAAGCTGCAGCGGTCGCCCTCATGGGTGATCTCACCGTCAAACATATCAAAGCGCAGCTCTCCCGGCTTTGCCGCATAGCTCTTGCCCGGGACGAAGCGGATGACGGCGTCTGGATCAATGAAGCGGCGGATTAGCCAGCTGCAGGCCATCCGGTCGACGTGCACGTCGCGGCGTGTCACCCAGATCCGGCCCTTGAGGTCAGTAATCGGCTCAGTCGCCTTTGACTCCTCGGTCACGGGCCGGTCCTCCACAAGATGCGTCTCGAGCTCGGCGAGCAAACCCTCGACCGCGAGGCGACCTGTGGCGCCGAAGAAGTCGATCGTGTCCACCTCGGCGAGCCGCTTGCGTATTCGGCCGAGCTGCGACCGTGTCTCCGCACGCTTTTCCGGCGTGGCGTTCGCGCCGATCTCGGCGGCGAGACCACGCGCTTCCTTGGCGATCTCCGCATAGTCGGCATCACGCGCCGCATCGAACAGCGCTTGGACCTCGGCATCCGACAATCCGTCGACGAGACGCGCCTCGCACACCATCGCCTCGCCACCACCCGCGACGATCTCCTTCAGGAGCCACTCGAAATCCTCCTGCGTCTCGGCATTGGCCGGCAGTGCATAGACGGTGCTTTTCACCGCGACCGCGCCGATGCCTTGCAGGCGCCGCCAGATCTTCACCCGGAAATAGGCCGGCTTGCTCGGCAGCCGATGGATAAGGAGCAGCCAGCGCTGTTCCGTCGTTTCCCCCTCACTCATAAGTGAACCGTATCACGTGCACAAAGAAATGCAACACTTGTATCATTTCGTATTCGGGCGTAGCGTTGACCTCCTTATGGCAGTGGGCCGCGTGGGCTTGTTGCCAAATCGAGGGAGATAAGGTCATGAAATGGGTCACCCGCGAACGCCCGGTCATCGACCGCATTGCTTGTCCCTGGCTGATCGCCCGCTTCATCGACAAGGAGCCCGAATTCCTGTTCGTGCCACCCGATCAGGTGATCCCGCTTGCACAGGAGACGGGCGCTATTCCCTATGACGTGCCCGGCGTCGAGTTCACACATGTCGGTGAAGGCTGCAGTTTCGACACCTTCGTCTCGAAATACGGCCTCGAGCGCGATCCAGCCATCGTAACGATCGCTTCGATCGTTCGCGGCGCCGACACGGATCGGCACGATCTTACTCCACAGTCGGCGGGGCTGCTTGCGATCTCCATGGGGCTCAGGGACGTGACGCCCGACGACCAGGAAGTGCTCAAGCACGGCTTCGTCATCTACGACGCGCTCTATGCCTGGGCTTCGCGCCGCAAGGCGGAAACGCATAGTTGGCCACCTGCCATGAAACCTGCCGTGGCTTGAAAAGCTGGGCGATGGGGGGCAGATCAGGAGAACTCCCATGCGGGCAAAACTCGTGAGCGGCGCGATGCTGATCGCGGTCTCGGCGCTGCTGGAACCGGCATCGGCGGCATCCAATTGGCAGACAGTCGCGCAAACACTGGGCAAAGCCGGAACGGAAATGCCTGGCGGCGTCTACCGGGTCGGGTTGCCACGAACGGACCTGAAGGTTTCGCTCGACGGCGTGGCCCTTCAGCCCGGCTTTGCGCTCGGAGGCTGGGTCGCGTTCGAACCCATGGGAGATCAGGCAATGGTTATGGGCGACATCGTTCTGACGCAGGACGAGGTGAACCCGGTCATGAAGAAGCTTGAAGAAGGTGGGATCGAGATTACCGCGGTGCACAACCACTTGTTGCGCGCCGAACCGATGACACTCTACATGCACGTCTTCGGCCAGGGTGACCCCGTCACGCTCGCCACAGCGCTTCATTCCGGTTTGGCGCTGACAAAGACGCCGATGGAGAATGCCGCGTCCGGTGCATCACAATCGCAAGCATCCACGCAGCAGATCGAGTTCGACACAGCGGCCGTCGACCGGGCTATTGGTTACAAAGGAAAGGCCAATGGCGGCGTCTACCAGTTCAGTATCCCGCGCGCCGAACCGGTCAAGGAGAACGGGATGGACGTGCCGGCGGCCATGGGCTCGGCTATAGCGATCAATTTCCAATCGACAGGTGGCGGCAAGGCGGCCATCACGGGTGATTTTGTGCTGACGGCAAAGGAGGTCAATCCGGTTATCAAAGCCATGCAGGACAACGGCATCGAGATCACCGCGTTGCATAGCCACATGCTCGATGAGCAACCGCGGCTCTTCTTCATGCATTTCTGGGCGAACGACGATGTGCAGAAGCTGGCGAAAGGACTGCGCGCAGCCCTCGACAAGGTTGCCGTCAAGAAGAGCTAGATTGGGCCTCCGCGCGTGCGTCCAACAGCGGAGTCCGGCCGACTCGAAGCGATCGCCGGCCTTCTTCCCGCTGCCTCGGGAATTGTTCTCTGGCACGGCGTCTCTCTGCCACCAGCATTGCGCCTGAGATCGCCTTTCCATCGCACACGAGACTCAAAAGGCGGACCGGGCTTTTGCGAACCGACGCGTTCGGAACGATCAAAGGTCCGCTTCGTTCTGATCGGATGGACTGGATTAGACTAGGCCTCCTGGCGTTGGCGGGGTTCCTCACCTGGACACTGAACACCCTCTCGGCCGGAGGCGGAGGCCTATTGCTGATCCCCGCCGTGACTTTCATCACAGGGAGCGCCGCGGTTGCGCCGGTAATCACCTTGACCGAGCTCATCGGCAATCCCATCCGCGCCCTGGCCTTCCGGCGCGACATCGATTGGAGCCTGGTCCGTTGGTACCTGCCCGGCGCCATCGCCGGTGCCGCGGCGGGCTCCTGGCTCTTCGCCAACAGTCGGGCGGAATGGCTCCAGATACTCATAGGAATCTATCTGATCAGTGCAGTCTGGGAATTTCGCGGCGGCGCGCGCGAGCGGAGCTACCGAGCCCGCCGCTGGTGGTTCCTCCCGGCCGGCCTGATCGTCGCGCTGTTGTCGGCGCTGATGGGCACGGTGGGACCCGTCCTGAATTCGCTCTATCTGAACTACGGTTCGGAGAAGGAGACGTTGGTCGCAACGAAATCCGTGAACTCGTTTGTGACCGATGTCGTCAAGATCGCCGTATTCACCGGACTTGGCGCGCTCGGGGGTCAGGCGGCCATGTACGGCGCAGCCGCGGGTTTGGGCGCTGCGCTTGCCAATCTGCTGGCCAAGCGCTGGCTCGAGCGCCTGAGTGGACGACAGTTCCGCGGCCTTGTGGTCGCGCTCATGGCAGTCAGTGGAGCGCTGATGATCTGGAACCAGCACAGCTTCGTTGTGCAGGCTTGGCGCGCGGCCACAGGAATGTCTTAACAAGGTCGACGTTGGCTGAAGCCCTTCGCGCGCTGTGCCTTAGCTTGGTTGGCCGGTCCCGCGACGCGCAGCAGCTGGCGAAAGGACTGCGCGCGGCCCCTTGACAAGGTCGCCGTCAAGAAAGGCTAGGCTTCCCGACTGCCTGTATCAGACGTGGCTCTTGGGCTGGCTCCTTCGAACCAGTCGGGCCTAACCCGCTCAGGTTGGAGAAGCTTCGCGAGGTCAGATGACGCTCAGCGTCACGGCGGCAAGAACAAGATAACGGCCGACCTTGGCGGCAGTGACCAGCAAAAAAAGCTCGCGCAGGACACCGGCAATGACGGTCAGCCTCGCGAAACGAGTTGGGGGCAGAAACGCCATCTTTTCAGATAACCGGGCGGCAGCCGCTATCGGCCAGATGACAGGCTGCAACGCCGCCATGCGGCACCGATCGCAGCATCGGTTCCTCGACCCGGCAGACATCGATCGCCACCGGACAGCGCGTGTTGAACCGGCACCCCGGAGGCGGCGCGCTGGGACTTGGCGGATCGCCGGCGAGAATGATCCGGCGGCGCCCGGCTTCGATGCGAGGATCGGGAGAAGGAACAGCCGAGAGCAGCGCTTGGCTGTAGGGATGGGCCGGCTCGCGAAATAATGGCCGGGTCACGCCAGCTTCCGAGATGCGGCCGAGATACATCACCGTCACGTCCGAGCAGACCTCGCGCACGATCGCCAGATCATGCGCGACAATGACAATGGTCAGACCAAGCTGCTTCTGGAGCGACGTGAACAGGTTGACGATCTGCGCCCGGATCGAAACGTCGAGCGCGCTGAGCGGTTCGTCGCAGACCAGTATGGACGGCTTCAGCGCAAGCGCGCGCGCAATCGAAACGCGCTGCCGCTGGCCACCGGAGAGCGACCTTGGCAAACGGTCGAGCACCGTCTCAGGCAGCGCAACCAGATCCAGAAGCTCTGCGATGCGGTGCCGGCGCTCGACTGATGAACCGAAGCGATGGATCTGCAGCGGTTCCTCCAATGTCTGATTGACGGATTGGCGGCGGCTCATCGACCCCAACGGGTCCTGGAAGACGAACTGGACTTCGCGGCTGAACGACTTCCTGTCCGATTTCAGCCATTCGGCGCGATTCCTTCCTTCAATCAGCACGGTGCCTTCGCTCTCCTTCTGCAAACCGACGATGGTACGGGCCAGCGTGGTCTTGCCGCAGCCGGACTCGCCGACGATGCCGTGGAACGCGCCACGCGCGACCGTCAGGTCTATGCCATCGACCGCCCGCACCGCGCCGGCACCCGAACGGTTGGCGAAATGCACCTTCAATCCCCTGACCTCGATCGCCGCGGCATCAGACATGGACGGCGATCCCCTCTCGTTTCAGCACGACCGGGCAAGCCACGCGGTGCGGGCTCGTCGACGCGGATATCGTCTGCAGCGGCGGCCGGTGCTGCCGGCAACCGGCTTCGACCAGTTCGCAGCGCTCGGCAAACCGGCAACCCGGTTCCAGCCTGATCTGGTTTGGCGGCAGGCCAGGTATCTCGCGGGTCGCCGCGCGTTCGTCGGCGCGAAAATCCGGCACCGATGCGAGCAGCCCGCGCGTATAGGGATGGACCGGCCGGGTCAGCACATCCATCGCCGTCCCCTCCTCCGCCACTTGGCCGGCGTAAAGCACCATGACGCGGTCGGCGACGGAAGCGACCACGCCGATATCGTGCGTGATCAGCACGACCGCGATGCCATCCTCGCGCTGGATCTGACGGATGAGCTCCAGGATTTGCGCCTGAACGGTGGCGTCCAGCGCCGTGGTCGGCTCGTCTGCGATCAGCACGCGCGGCCGGGCCGCCAGCGCCAGCGCGATCATCGCCCGCTGCAGCATGCCGCCCGACATTTCGTGCGGATAGCGGTTGTAGCGATCCTCAGGGTCCGGAATGCCGGAGCGTGCCAGAAGCGAGACCGCTTCCTTGCGCGCTGCCTCATGCGACAGGCCAGCGAAACGGCGCGCCTGGCGTGCCAGCTGCGGGCCGATTTTCAGCATCGGGTTCAACGCGCTCATCGGGTCCTGGAAAATCACGCCGAAATAGCGCCCGCGCAGGTCCGACAATTGCCGGGAACCGATGCTGAGCAGTTCGCTTCCGTCGGCTCGCGCCGACCCTTTCATGTCCACGGTCACGCCCTCGGGCAGCAGGCCGAGCGGACCGAGCGTCATTACGGTCTTTCCCGAACCGCTTTCGCCGACGACCGCGACCGTTTCTCCGGGACGGACGTTGAACGACACCCCGTCCACCGCCCGCACAGAAACGGTGGTGGCGTAGAGGTCGATAACCAAATCTTCGATCGAATAGATTGGCTGAGCGTCGCTCATGCTGAAGTCGTTCCCGTTTCGACGGCGTTACGCTCGGCTTCTTCGCGAGCGCGCGCCCTTCGGCGTCTGCGCAACGTCGCGCCGCGAACCGGCCGCGGCACCTTTTGCAATGCGAAGGCTTCGCCCAGAAGGTTAAAGCTGACCACGACCAGCGTCAGCGCCAGACCGGGCAGCACGACGAGGCGCGGCACCTCCTCGACGTAGCTCATGCCGTCGACCAGCATCTGGCCCCATTCCGGTGTCGGCGGTGCGACGCCAAGTCCGAGAAAGCTGAGCGTGGCGATGGCCAGCACAAGAGCGCCGGCGTCGGCGCTTGCATAGACCACGACGAGGGCAAGCACATGCGGCAGGATATGGCGAACAAAAATCCACAGATGGCCGGCGCCCATCACGCGGGCCGCCTCGATATAGGGCTGCTGCAGCTCGGCGGTGACGACGGCGCGGCTCATGCGGGCATAGTTCGCCCACCACGCCAGGGTGAGCGCCGTTATCATCGACCAGTAGCCGGTGCCCAGAATGCCGATCAACGCCAGCGCGATCACCAGGCTCGGAAGTGCCAGCGCAATATCGATGATGCTGATAAGGACGAGCTCGACACGGCCGCCGACATAGCCGGCGAAGGAGCCGATCGTGACCCCGATCGCCAGCGCGGCGACAAGCACGATCACCATCGCCACCAGGGAAATGCGGGCGCCACCGACGATGCGGCTGAAGACGTCTCGGCCGAGATAGTCGGTGCCGAGCCAGTGGTTCCAGCTCATGCCCTCCAGTGTCGCCGAATAGTCCTGCGCACTTGGATCGTAAGGCATGATAGCAGGAGCGAAGATGCCGATCAGCACAAAGCCGATTACGGGGAGCAGCACCAGCCACGGCCAGTCCTTGATGTCCCTGATAGCGGAAATGTTCATCGCCTCATGCTCCCCGCGCCCGGCGCATTCGCGGATCCGCGACGGTGCAAATCATGTCGACGATGAAATTGACCATGACGAAGAAGACGACAAACAGCAGCAGCACCGACTGCATGCCGATGAAGTCGCGGAAGCGGATCGCCTCGATGAAAAAGGCACCGACGCCGCGCAATGCAAATACCGTCTCGACGACGATCGATCCGATGATCATCAGCGTGAATTGCGCGCCGAATGTCGTCAGGAACGGAATGGCGATGTTGGGCAGCGCCTCGCGCAGCAGCACCTGCGTTCTGGTATAGCCCTTGGCGAAGCCGGTTGTCGCAAACGGCCGCGACATCGCTTCCTGGAGGTTGACCCGAACGACGCGGCTGAGAACGGAGGCCGGGAACAGCGCGATCGTCACCCACGGCAGAAGCCATGAGGTGAAGCCGCTGGTCCCGAAGGTGGGTACCCAGCCCAGCATCACCGAAAAAACGATGACCAGCAGCGCCGCCACGAAGAAGTTCGGGGTCGACGCGCCGATCAGCGAAAATGCATGGAGGAACCTGTCCATCACGCCACCATTGCTGACGGCGCCGGCAATGCCGAGCGCGATCGAGAAAATGAAGGCGAGAATGCCGCCGCCGGCAAGCAGAGCCGCCGTCATCGGGATGCGGGCGGCAAACTCCGACGAGATCGGCTTTCCCGTTCGCAGTGAGATGCCGAAATCCCCGGCCAGCGCGCCGGAAAGCCAGCGTCCGTAGCGGATCGGCAACGGGTCGTAGAGGCCGAGCTCGTTGCCGATCTTGGCGATCATTTGCGCGTCAGCGCCGGGACCTGCCGCACGCTCGGCAATGAGCGCCGCAACATTGCCCGGAGCCGCCGCAACGAGGGCGAATGTCAGCGCGGATGCCGCCAGGATCAAAAGGCAGGCAAGCAGCATCCGTCGCAGGATCGTGCGTTTCATCGTCAGGCCTCACTCGGGCTCGAAGTCTTCAGGCCTTCAGCGTGATCGCCTTGAACGGCAAGTCGTAGTCAGTCGCCGGAAGCGAGAAGTTCTCTGCGCGCGGATTGTGAGCCCACAGCCGCTGGCTGACGACAAGCGGACAGATGGCGGTGTTGTCGTGCAGCCAATCGTAGAGAGCCTGCATCTTCAGGTCGCGTTCGGCGCCGCTCGCCTCGAGCGCAGCCTTGACCACGCCGTCGAGCGCGTCCGAGACATAGATCTTGCCGTCAGGCCCGCTGTCCGCCGTCGAGACGAAGGCATTTCCAAGGGTCCCGTGAGGGTCATAGGGAGCGCCATAGGTGGTGAAGAAAGCGAGATCATAGTCGAAGGCCGGACGCCGTTCATGCATGGTGGCATTGTCCACCGAGGAGACTTGGACTTGGAAACCGACCTCGGACAATTGACCCTGGATCATTTCGGCGATGCGCCGCGATCCCGGCAGGGACTCTTCGGAAACCAGAAAGTCGATGGTCAGAGGAGAGCCAGCCTTGGTCCAGGCACCCCCGCTGTCGACCCAGCCGCCATCGGCGAGGATCTTCTTGGCCGCCGCCACGTCACGCACCGGCACGTCATGCCGCTTGCCCGACGACGGCACGTTCGCCGGGAACAGATCGGCGGCCGGGTCGGCAAAGCCCTCGAACAGGACCTTGGCGATCGCCGCGCGGTCAACCGATGCATAGACGGCATCGCGAACGGCCTTGTCGGCGATGACCTTCGACTTCGGCGAATAGCCGAGCAGCATCGTCGCGGTGCCCGGCTCGGCAACAACCTTCATGCCGTCGCTTTCCAGCGCACGGGCGCGGCGCGGCGATAGCGTCGCCACCCAGTCGCCACCGATGACATCGAGGTCGCCTGAGCGGAGGCCGTTGGCACGAGCGAGTTCATCGGGAACCACCTTCAATTCCATGCGGCTGAAAAGCGGCTTCTTGCCCCAGTATTTGTCGTTGCGAACGAGGCTGGTGCCGCTCGAATCGTATTTTTCGACGATCCATGGACCGGTTCCGATCGGCGCCGTCTGCTTGCCATCCTTGTCGACTGCCTTGGGCGACAGGAAACGAACTGGGCGGACGATGGTGAGTTCGAGGAGTGCGGCCGGCACCGGTCGCTTCAGCTTGACCGTCAGCTTGTTTGGTCCGTCCGTGACAATGCTGTCGAACGCATCGGAAATGCCAATCCAGGAGAAGTCGCTCACCCCCATCCATCGCTTGAGGTTCCATTCGGCTGCGGTGGAATCGAACGGCGTGCCGTCGCTGAAGGTCACGCCTTCACGCAGATCGAAGGCGATCGAAAGCTGATCGTCGGCAATGGTCCATTTGGTAGCAAGTCCCGGCTCAAGCGCGCCGTTCTGGCCGTAGTGGATCAGCGCATCGAAGACGATGGTGTAGGTGCTCAGCGTCGAAACATTCTGCAGCAGCTCGAGATCACCGGTCTCCGCGGCGATGGCAATCTTCAGCGTGTCGTTGGTTTCGGAAAAGGCGGTGTGTGGCAGCGCGGCGGCGAAGGCAAGGCCGGCGGTGGAAACAAGGAAATTGCGGCGGTCGAGAGTGATCATTTCAGTTCCCCTTTTTTGATTGTTGGTAGCGATTGTACACATGCATTCCCATTTGTATAGACATATGCGACGCAAATCCAAGTTGGCGCGCAGCGTTGCGGCCGGCAAAGGAAAGCGCCGTCTCGCGTAATGTCGCCGTACCGGCGCGGGTCTCGACAAGCGCTAAATCCAGCTCAGCGTCATCGCCGCCAGCGCGAGGTAACGGCCGACCTTCGCGATCGTGACGATCGCAAGGAAGCTCCAGAATGGCTCCCGCAGCGCTCCCGCCACAACCGTCAGCGGATCGCCGACAAGAGGCAACCAGCTCAACAGCAGCGACCATCGTCCATAGCGCTGATACCATCGCGTCGCGCGCGCCAACGCGGAGGGCTTTACCGGGAACCATTTGCGGTCGCGAAAGCGATCGATCGCCCGGCCGAGCCACCAGTTGACGATCGAGCCGAGCACATTGCCTGCGCTTGCGGAGGCGATGAGCAGAGCCGGAGCATAGCTTTCTGTCAGAAGCAGTCCCGCAAGCGCTGCTTCCGATTGCATCGGCAGAATGGTCGCCGCGGCAAACGCGGTCAGGAAAAGACCGCCATAGATGGCGAGCTCGCCAGGCATTTCGAGCTCTCAGCTTGCCGTGGGCCATTTCGGGTGCCGATCGTCGACGACGTAGCCATGCGAATGCTCATAGCCCGCTTCCGACCATACTGCGTCGCCGATGTGCCGGTCGTCCTCAGGCAGATCGACATGCGTATGTACAAGCACGTCGGGATCGTGTTTCGGCCAGACCCAGATCGCGGCAAGCAGGGCTGCGGCGCCAATGATGCCGAGCAGAATGAAGGTGAAGGGCAATCCCATCGCCGCACCGAGGCGGCCGGCAATGGGATAGGTGATCAACCAGCAGGCATGCGAAAGCGCGAATTGGGCAGCAAACAGAGCGGGCCGGTCGACGGCATCGGCGGAACGCCTGATCAATCGGCCCGAAGGCGTCTGCGCCAGCGAATAGCCGAGCCCCAGCACGAACCAGAGCGGCAGCAGCAGATAGTAGCTGCCGGCGAGCGGTCCCACCAGCACGCCCGCGACCAGGATCGCGGCGCCCGAGAGCATCGCAACCCGGTCCGGGACGTTCTCCAGCAGCCGCGGCAGGGCAAGGGCTGCAATCATCGATCCGCCGCCGAACGCTGCGAGCGCCAGCGCCGTGTCGCTTTGCGAGAGGCCGAACTGCGCCTGCACCGGGACGACCGTGTTGACGATCACCATCGCGCTTGCCGCCGCGACGGCAACGTTAAGGGCCAGCAGCCCGCGCAATCGCGGCGTCGCCAGATAGATGCGGATTCCGCGCGTCGTGCGCTCATAGATGCCGCGCGGCTCCGAGGCTTGCGGGCTGGGCAGCACCACGGAGACCACCAGCGCCGCGGACGCCAGGAAGCCGACAACCGTACCGGCGAACAGGCCGTGGAAGCTGATGACGGAAAGCAGCGCCGCCGCCAGCATGGGACTGACGACGCTTTCCAAGTCGTAGGCCAGTCGCGACAGCGACAGGGCCCGCGTGTAGTCCTTCTCCTCGGGCAGCACGTCAGGGATCGAGGCCTGGAAGGCCGGAGTGAAGCCTGCCGACGCCGACTGCAGGACGAAGATAAGAAGATATATCTGCCAGACTTCGGTAACGAAGGGCAGGAACACCGCGACCGCAGCCCGGATGAGGTCGAGCGAAACCAGCATGGTGCGGCGTGGCAGGCGCTCGGCGAACGCAGCGGCGACAGGCGCCACGCCGACATAGGCGATCATCTTGATGGCGAGCGCCGTGCCGAGCACCGCGCCGGCATCGGCGCCGGCAAGATCATAGGCCAGCAGCCCGAGCGCCACGGTGGCAAGGCCGGTGCCGATCAGGGCGATGACCTGGGCCAGGAAGAGATGACGGTAGGTGCGATTGGCCAGGACCTGAAGCATATTTGTCTTCTTGCAGCGGTGACGGTTCGTCGAGAACTGGCGCGAACGGCCTGCCTGTCTCAGTGATGGTGACCTTCCGGCTCGACCATCTTGAACGGCAGCACCTGCTCGCGACCCTTCGCGGCCAGGATCAACCTCGCCTGGAACTCATGCGGCTCGGCAGGGGCGACGGTGCTCTCAAGCCGATGATGGTTGTCAGCGGCGGGCTCGAGGCGAAGCGTCTCTGGCCCTTCGGGTCGATCGATGATCACCGTCGCCGTCAGATCGTCGGCGTGGCGATCGATGGTCAGCCGCATCCGCTCGCCAGCCGGTGTATCGACGATTTCCAATGTCCCTTCAGCCAGATCGCAGGCGACCTTGAAGGGCTCCGGCGCATGATGGTGAGCATGAGAGGTTTCCGCGCCAGTGACGGCCGGCCCGGCCGGGCTCACCAGGCGGACATTGGCTTCCGCCAACGCCGGCAAGTGAGCGAACAACTCCTGCTTGAGGGCTTCGGTTACGCCCAGCACCTCCTTGGCCGTCGCCCTCTCCGGTACACTGACGGCGACGTCGGCATGCAGACGATGTCCGATCCAGCGCGCCTGCACGCTTTCAACGCGCCCGATGCCGGACACGTGTTCGGCGGCATGATGGATTTCATCGATGATGGCAGGCTCGACTCCGTCGAGCATGCGCGTGAGGACGGCTTTCGACGACTGCCAGACGATGGCGAAGATCGCCACGGTGATCAGCAGCCCGATGATCGGATCGGCAAGCGGAAAGCCCAGCCACACGCCGATAGCGCCCAGCACGACCGCCAGACTGGTAAAGCCGTCGGTGCGGGCATGGTAGCCGTCCGCGATCAGCGCAGCGCTGTTGATCTCTCGCCCGACGCGGACACGAAATACGGCGACCGCTTCATTGCCGATAAAGCCTATGAGGCCGGCGATGGCGACCCAGCCAAGAAATGCGATGGGACGCGGATTGATCAGCCTGTCGATCGCCTCATAGCCAGCGACGATGGCACTGAAGAGGATGATGAGAACGATGACGATCCCGGCCAGATCCTCGACGCGGCCCAGGCCGTAGGTGAACGTCTTGCTCGGTCTGCGGCGGACCAGCATGAAGGCGATCCACAGCGGGATGGCAGTAACCGCGTCGCCGACATTGTGGATCGTGTCGGCCAGCAGCGCCACGCTGCCGGAGAGGAACACGACCACGAGCTGAAGCGCTGCCGTAATGGCCAGAACGACGAATGACCATTTGATCGCCCAGATGCCGCGCGTTGTCGTGGCGATCGTCGGATCGATGACGCCGTGGGTGTGGCCATGGCCGGCATCACCGTGATCATGTCCGTGGCCGCCCATGCCATGCGTCATCGGGCCAAACCCGAACCAATCGCGAACTTTGTCCATCATGGCGCTTCTCACAGGTACTTGGTGATGTCCTTGAACTCGTCGATCGAGCGGCGCTGCTCGCGCGCTAGGGGCCCGACAACGTCTTCAAGGCAATGGTTGAGATGATCCTGGATCAGGGTCTTCTTGGCTTGCGAAATGGCCTTCTCGACCGCATGAAGCTGCTGGGCGAGATCGAGGCAGGGCCGGCCTGCTTCGATCATGTCGATCACACCCTTAAGATGTCCGCCGGCCCGTTTCAGGCGTTTGACGATATCGGGATGGGTTTCGTGGATGTGAGGTTGCTCGCCCATGTTTCGATACTATCCTCCCGGAGTGGATATGCAAGCCTCAAAGAGGCCTCGATTTTAATGTAGCAAAAACCATTCGTTAGGATTTTAGAGAATAATCGCCGTTCATGCCGAATCGGATCCACAGCACAGTTTTTTGTCTGGTCATCGCTTTAGCGATGATGCTCGGCGTGCTCCGTCCTTTCGGCTATTCGACCTCACACGATCCGATCGCGATTGCCACCGCGGTTGAACGTCACGGCGGAGCCGCCGCGCAGATCGAAGATCATGACCATGCACACGATGATGGCGTTTCGGGTGAGCAGGGCTCTGACCATTTTCACGGGCACAATGCGGCAGACCACTCGCACGAGACGGCGAGTACACCCTCCGACTTCGCACCGACCGTTCCACAGGTCGAGCGGGGCTGGCTGAATTATCCGCCGACTTTCATCGATCCGGGCACGACATTCCGGCTCGAGCGCCCGCCGAGACCATTCCTCGCCGCATGATCGCGGCCGCTCACGCGGCCACCCTCAACGACGAAGATTGGAAATCTTATGCAAGGACCCTTCGACCGGGGCCGGACAGGCTCGCGTCGCACGTGTTGGCGACCCGCCCTGCCCCTGCTTATCGCTCTCATGACCCTGCCGCTGCTGACCGGAGCGGCCTTTGCCCATGCCGTCGCCGCAGGCGACAAGGGCTACATCCAGGAAATCTCGGGCATCAACGTGCTGCCCTTCATCTATCTCGGCGCCAAGCACATGGTGACCGGATACGACCACATCTTGTTCCTGTTCGGCGTGATCTTCTTCCTCTACCGGATGAAGCATATCGGTATCTATGTCAGCCTGTTCGCGCTCGGCCACTCGACGACCATGTTGCTCGGTGTCTATTTCAACGTCGGCATCAACAGCTACATCATCGACGCCATCATCGGCCTGTCCGTGGTCTACAAGGCGCTCGACAATATGGGCGCTTTCCAGAGATGGCTCGGCTTCCAGCCGAACACCAAGGTCGCGACGCTGGTCTTCGGCTTGTTCCATGGTTTCGGCCTGTCGACGAAGATCATCGAATACAACATCTCGCCGGACGGCCTGGTGCCCAATCTTCTGGCCTTCAATGTCGGCGTCGAGATCGGGCAGCTCATGGCTCTTGGCGCCATCCTGATCGTGATGGGCTACTGGCGTGGGACACGTAGCTTCTGGCGCCACGCCTATACCGCAAACGTCATCATGATGACGGCTGGTTTCCTGCTGATCGGATATCAGCTCACCGGCCTGTTCGTCACCGCATAAGGAACCGAATCATGTACAACACCGACCTTCCCAGCCGCGCCGATTTGCCGACGTCAGCGCAGCTCAAGCGCTCCACCTTCATTGCCGCGCTGACGGCTTTCGCATTGCTCATCGCGGTCGTCATGCCGTCCGAGTATGCGATCGACCCGACCGGAGCAGGCAGATTGCTCGGCCTCACCAATATGGGCGAAATCAAGACACAGCTGGCAGGCGAGGCGGCAGCCGACGAAATGGCCAGCGCGAAGGCACCAACCGAGCGGATGACGCAAATGGTCCCTCCGGCCGAGTTGATAGCGCGCATGGACCGAATTGAAAACCTCCTCGTCGCCCTGACCGCCGAACGGCCTGCTTTGCAGCCGTCGCCAACTGGGGAGGCCGTATCCCAAGACAATGTGACAGTTGGAGAGATCGCTCCTGCCGAGGCTCCGGCCATTGCTACAACGCCTGCCACCGAAGCAACCTCGGAAGCCCCGATCCAGCCAGATGGAAGGCAAGACGAGCTATCCTTCACGTTGGCGCCAGGCCAGGGTGCCGAAGTCAAGCTCGTGATGCGGCAGGGCGCCAAGGCAAACTTTTCCTGGACAGCTGACGGCGGCGTGGTGAACTTCGAGACGCACGGCGATGGCGGCGGTCAGTCCGTCAGCTATGAAAAGGGTCGCAGCGTTCCAGCTGACGAAGGTGCCATTGAAGCCGCCTTCGATGGAAATCATGGTTGGTTCTGGCGCAACCGCGGTGGCAGCGACGTGACCCTGACGATCCAGGCTGAAGGCGACTACATCGACATCAAGCGTATGATCTAGCGCATACAGGGTCGCCCGGCGCCACTTCGAGCCTCGGGCGTCACCTATCCGTCTGTTCCACCGACGAGCGCAGATGCGCGTCGAAGCTTTGCGCCGCGACGAAGACACGGCTGACCTTCAGGTAAACGGGTCTTGATCCATCGCTCGATCTGGTTCACGGCATTTCAGCCCGACGTGATCTGCCAAACGGCTACGCCGGCAAGCACCAAGCCGGCAGCGCCCTCAATGGCTCGGGAAATGGCATCGAACAGGCGTGGCCGGCTATCAAAAAAATGCACCAGACGTTCACGAAACAGGATCGACAGCACCGCAACGCAAGACAGCGTCAGCGCCACGCCGGTCATCATGGTGATTGCGAAAAGAATGCCGGCGACCGGAACGCCCCTGGATATCGCAAAGGTCATCACAAAAAGCGTCAGCGGACAGGGGATTAAGCCGGCCATGACGCCGACGGCCTCGCCCTCATGCTTGTGGTGATGGCCGTGACTCAATGCGCGCCAGAGCATCCAGATGCCGATCAGGCCAAGCAGGCCCCGACTGACGTCTTCCAGCAGCGGGGCGCGGCCAACACTGCCCAGGGCAATCGATACCAACGGCAACGAGAGCGCCGCGATCAGCACGGCAATCGTTACATGCGTGAAGGAGAGTGTCAGCGACACCAGAAGCCCACGCCGGACGCTGGCATCCGATCCTGCCAGATAGGTGGCCAGGACAGCCTTGCTATGGCCCGGCGTCAGCGCATGCGCCGCACCGAACAGAATGCCCATCGGCAGAAAGGCCGTGAACGCCAGCCAACCGCCGCCGGCCGCAAGCAGTTTGATCTGCTCGGCCAGTGCCAAGTAGATTGTGCGTTGGAATTCAACAAGGGTCTGGAAAAACACGATCGAGCCGCCCGCCTCAACCACACGTCAACTCAAGACGCGTCGCGAAAATCTTGCCGAGATCGGTGCCCGTCGGGTCACTGAAGAACGCGTCTGTCAGGCTCTTCTGGTTCTGCGCGATGGCCGTGTCCGGATCTGGACGGACGACGGAACGTGAGCAGCCTTGCGGCAGACCGGCCACCGCAATCTTGTCGTCGTCGGTAAAATCGATTGCCGTGTAGAAGGTCGGATCGTAGACACCGATACTGACTTTTCCAGCTAGGGCCAAAGGGTCCTTCGGCTGCGTTTCGAACTGGACGACGAGTTGATCGTTTTCATAGCTGACGCTGAACTTCGGCGGTGGCGCCATCGTCACGTCCTTGCCGTTCAAGGTCACCATCTGAAAATAGTTGTACTCGGCCAGCGACGCATGGACGGTGAGAGCGACTTCATCGAGTTCCTTTGCATCAAGGACAAGGTCGGAATTCTTGTCGAATTCCATCAGCACGGTGCTGGAAAAGAGGTCGTCGAAACGCCAGAGATGCCGAAGCGATTTGACCGTGTGGTCTGGACCGACGGTCAGGTCCAGCTTCGCTTCGGCAAACACATGCGGATGGGCGTTCGCTGCCGCGGTGGAAGCGAGCAACAGCGCCGCGCCGGATACCATGCGTGTCAGTTGCATTTTTCGCTCACATTTCGCTCGTCGATTCCGCATCAGGCAGGACACCTGCCATTGCAAGCAGGCCGAAATGGGACGGGCCAAAGCCCATACCAACCTTGATCGATCAGGACTGTGTTGCTTCATCTAAGGAGGCAGCTACCCAAGGTCGCCCTTCAGCCAATGTTTGAGCATGATCACCGCGATACCAGCAAGGATTGCCAGCACTATCATCCAGATGATCTTTTGCCGATCGCTCAATTTCCTGCTCCTGATCGATTCAGAGCCTTCTTATCGCGAGTTCCTTGCAAACGCAAAAAGCCCCGCGTCCGTGCAGATAACACCAGCTGATCCGCCCTAGTCGTCTGCGATCGAGCTTGCAATGATGGTATTCGACGTAATCCGGGACCTCCGGAACGTCAAATGGACAAGCTGCTTGCGATTGCCGGCTGTCAATATGTAGAGTTTGGAAACTTGCGTTCCGTTTCTGTCCTCGCCGATTGTTTCGGCATCCGTCCGGGCGAAGAAACGCTCCTCGAATGCCGCGCGCTCGACATCGAATAGCTTTATGGAGCAAGTTTGCACGGACTTGCCATTCAAGTGGCTTTTGTCACCGCGATCATGGTTTTGGCCGGGAGGTCGTCACCGGTCGCCTCCCAGCCCTGGAAGGCGCCCACGTCACCGACGGGGGCAAGTGCTGCGTCGCCGGACAACGGAGTCCATCCGCGTCTCCTGGCCGCAGGACGGTTCGTTCGAAGTCAGGTCCATGGGCAAGACAAATACCGTGAAAAGCTTCCAACGCCAGATCGACATTATCGGCTTGCACCAGCGGCGATCTCAGGCATATAGCAGCGAGCGCCGGGATAAAGAGGGGCTTCGACATCAGCACACCGCAGGCCAGAGCAATCCGCAGGGTCAAAAAATGGACCCTCTGGCACGTTAGTCAAGCAAGCGTTGGCGCCCGCGTGACTCCATTTCAGCTACTTAACCGGGATCATGAGATGTGCGTATGGAGTGCCCGGCCACATCACATAGGGCTTGGATGTGTCAGGCTTGGGGTCGGCCGGATAGCCCGCCATCATATCCATGGCGTTGACGATCATCACATGCGGACCGGTCTCTATCCAATTGTTGCCTTCCTCGGGCTTCGTCGCATAGGGATCGGTGTTGCTGCCATCGGTACCGCCAGACAGCATGTACATGAAACCCACCTTGCCTTTGGGCGGTTCCTTCTTTTCCATCCATGCCATCGCCCATTCCATCGAGTTGGCATCGCCGCACATTGGGTCCGGGCCGGGCGTGGCCGGGTTGTCCGGCATGCACCAGAAGCCGTTCTTGCCCTCGCGCAGGGTGCGCATGGCGCCCTTTTCATCCGCGGCGTAGACCGCAGCGCCGCTTGCCACGGCAGGGGGTGCAGCGGATTCAGCGCTCTTGATCATCGCAGCGTCGTCGGCGGCTGCGCCTTGCATCGTAACCAAACTGCCCGCCGCCAAAAGGGCAGCGACCGTCAGAAGCCGTTTCATGGCCGTTCTCCGGTTTGAGTTGATCTGGTGCATGATGTCGGACGCACGGCTTTCCAGAGCCGTTTGTCGGTGATCAAACACTAGCAGATTACATGCCTCCGGACAATTTATGTTTTAGCGCGCCTTCTAATGTCTTTGCTGTGGGCGTGCTATTAAACGGGGGCCTTCAAATCGGTCACGAAACTCTTGAGGGTTCACTAACCAGATGGTGCTGTTCAGCGAGTGGCCAAATTTGCGCGGTTTTCCCAGCAACCTTGCTTGCGTCGTCAAATCGCCACCTGCCCTAACGCTAGATTAGCCCGCGCATCGTCAGTTCAGCCTTCAGATAGGCATAATAGATCGGCGCGGCGACAAGACCCGGCATACCGAACCAGGCTTCCATGAAAACCATCGCCAGAAGAAGCTCCCAGGCACGCGCATTGATCCGCGAACCGATGATCTTGGCGTTTACGAAGTATTCGAGCTTGTGAATGATGATGAGAAAAGCAAGCGAGCCGAGCGCTGCAAGGAAGGAGATGCTGAGGCTGACAACCACGATCACCGTGTTGGAGATCAGATTGCCGATGACCGGCAGAAGGCCGGCGACGAAAGTCAGCGCTATCATTGTCCTGATGAATGGCAGATCGATGCCGAAGGACGGCAGAACAGCGACGAGATAGACCGCCGTCAGAAACGTATTCAACGCCGAAATCCGGATTTGCGAGAACACGATGTTGCGAAAGGCCTTGCTCAGAATGTTGACACGATCCGCCAGCGCGACCGCCAGTGGGCCGGGCTCGCGCGATGGCGCCGCCGAGCTCACCGCGATCAAGCCGCCGATCACCATGCCGACGACAATGTGGACCACCAGGACGCCAACATCCCGCCCAACGAGTTGAAGCTGGCCGGCATGTTCGCGGAGCCACCGGGCCGCGAAGACTTCCAGTTCCTCGATGTTCGACGGAAAATAGGCCATCGCCCAGGATGGGAGATGGACGCGCGCGGTATCGATGATCTCGGCCATCTTCTTGAGGAGCGTCACGACGTTCTCCGAACCGCCAGTCAATTGCGACATGCCGCTAAAGATAGCGGCGGCTACCAGGAGAGTGAAGATCAATGCCACCAAGGTCAGCGCAAGGCTTTTCGTCAGGCTGTTGGAGACGCCGATTCGATGGAGCATCGGTGCGGCGAAATGAACGATGTTGAACACGAGAAGGCCCGAAAGCAGTGCCGGAAGCAGTCCGAGGTCGAGAACGGCGACGAGCGCTATAAGCGCAAGCAGGCACGACGCGAGATAGAACCATGAGAAAGTCAGCACTTTTCACCTGCAGAAGCAGCCAAGTCCTCTCCGGGTTTCATTAGCTTTGATACCGGGTGATGCGCAAGCGAACACGCGTTCAACACGTGTGTAAGGCTAACCGCCTCGCAGATCCCATGCTTGCGCGCCAGGTCGCCCGCTTGCCCCGCCTCATGCTCACGCAGACCGCGATGATCAGCTCTTCCGTAAACCGCATTCTCTTCATCAGTCCGCCCTTCAATCGAGGCCGGACTTTAATCTCAGATGGAGGAAATTGCCCGTGGCAGGTCAGCCGCTCGAGAATGTTTATGCCGGTTGGCAAGAATGATCCTCTTCGTGGTGAACGCCGAAGTTCATTCCGCCGCGAAGACCATCAGATCCTCGAACCGGAACTCGACATGGTATTGGCCGGACGGAAGGGCGTCCCGGGAATAGGTCCGGATAGTCAGGTCATTGCTTTCGAAAATGACTTCATGCCGATCGCCAAGGAAAAGGCTCTCGACGCAGGTCATGGCGATACGTCCAGGGCCGTCCTCCCCGGACCATGTCACCCGCTCAAGCCGGACGAGTGCGGTGACTTTGGCGCCGACGGTCAACTCCTGCTGGGCACTGCCCACAAGATGGATGCCGTTCACGACAATTTCCGCACGGTTGCCGTTGATGGCGGTGACCACGCCGTCAAGGCGATTGCTGGCACCCATGAACTCTGCTGCAAACAGGCTCTTCGGCTTGTTATAGATTTGCTTGGGCGTTCCGTCCTGTTCGATCTGGCCGCCGTTGAGCAGCAGGATGCGGTCGGCGAGCGCCATCGCTTCCACCTGATCATGGGTGACGCACAGCGCCGATAGCCCGAGATTGGTGATGAGGCGGCGCAGCCAGAGCCGCGCTTCTTCGCGTAGCTTGGCGTCCAGATTGGACAGCGGCTCATCGAGCAGAATCACGTTCGGCTCGTAGACCAGCGCACGGGCCAGCGCCACGCGCTGCTGCTGTCCGCCGGAGAGCTGATGCGGATAGCGCTCGCCCAGTTTGCCGAGGCCGATGCTGTCCAAAGCCTTCTGGACGCGGCTCGCAACATCTGCCTGGGACACTTTGCGCAGCTTCAGGGGATAACCCACATTCTCGGACACCGTCCGATGCGGCCACAGCGCATAGGACTGGAATACCAGCCCGAGACCGCGCGTTTCCGGCGCCAGATTGATGTTCTGCCCGGCATCGAAAAGCGGCTTGTCACCGAGCAGTATCTTGCCGCTGTTGGGTGTCTCCAGGCCGGCGACCGCTCGCAAGAGCGTCGTCTTGCCGGACCCGGACGCGCCGAGCAAGGCGACGATCTGACCCGGTTCGACCGAAAAGGACACACCTTTCAGGATTTCAAGGTGGCCGTAACTGAGACGCAGGCCGTCTATGATGATGTCAGTCATTGAGGCGGACTCCAAAGCGCATCGCGAGGGCAAGACCGGTCACGATGATGACGGTGTTGATGACGGCGAGAGCCGAGACCAGATCGATCGCGCCGGTGCCCCAAAGGGAAACCATGAGCGAGCCGATCACTTCGGTTCCCGGTCCGAGCAGATAGACGCCCGTCGAATATTCACGGGCGAAAATCAGGAAGATTAATAGCCAGGCTGAGAACATGCCGCCGCGGATGAGCGGCAGCGTGATGTCCCTGGCAACCTGGCCCTCGCTGGCACCAACTGACCGGCCGGCTTCCTCGAGCTCCTTGCCGATCTGCAGGAGCGTTCCGGAAATCAGCCGCATGCCATAGGCGAACCACACAATGGTATAGGCGAGCCATACCGAGATCATCGTGGCGCGCAGGGGTGCGATCGGCTTGAAGAACAGAAATATCCACAGCATGGCGAGGCCAGCCACAATGCCCGGCATCGCCCGCGGTATCATGGCCACGTAGTCGACGACTTTGGTCAGGGGTGCGCTCGAGCGATGACCGGCGAGTGCCACGGCAGTATAGGCCGCGATCGAAGCCGCGCCGCCGACCACCGCGACGCCGACCGTGTTGACAATGGCGCTGACGACATTCGGATAGTCAGCGAGATCGCGATAGTGATCCAACGTCAGCACCTCGAAGATATTCACCCCGACGCCCCAGCTTGTCACCAGTGAACGAATTGCGACACCGCCCACCGGTATGATCACGGTGGCCGCGAACCAGGCCACCACAAGCGCGAAGGCCGGCCAGCGAAGAGCGCCCAGCCGGATGGGGCTGTGCCGACTGCCCTTGCCTTTGACGGACACATAGCGGCTGGCGTTGCGCAGCATGTAGCGCTGCAGCACCACCAGCGGCAGCGCGATCATGATGATCGCCACCACCACTACGGCCATCAACTGGTAGGAAGGAACACCGAGCTTGTTGGTGAGCTTGTAGAGATAGGTGGCGAGAACCAGCACGCCTTCCGGATCGCCAAGCACCAGCGGCAGGCCGAAAAGTTCGAAACCGAGGAAGAACACCAGAACCGCCGCATAGAGCACCACCGGCATCACCATGGGCAGCGACACACTGGCGGCGACGCGCCAAGGGCCAGCGCCGGCGGTGCGTGCCGCCTCTTCGAGGTCGGCGCCAACGTTGCGGAGCGCCGCCGATGCATAGAGATAGACATGTGGGACATGGGTGAGCCCGGCAATGATCGCGATCGACGTCACCGAATAGACATTCCAGGGCACGTAGCCGATCATCGACTTGACCGCCAGCGAGACGAAGCCGACTGGTCCCAGTGTCATCACATAGCCGAAGGCCAGCACCACCGCCGACATGAAAACCGGGATCAGGATGATCGGCTCCAGCCAGCGCTTGCCCGGCACGTCGGTGCGCACGATGATGAACGCCAGCAGGATTCCCACCGGAACTGCGATCACCGTCATGCCCACCGCGAGCTTGAGCGAAGTCGTCAGCGCTAGCCAGAAATCCGCGTCCGCGAGGATGAAGCTGTAGGCGTTCAGCGACAGATGCGCGGTTTTCTGGAAGAAAGGCGCGGACAGAAAACTCTGATAAATGATCAGGGTGACCGGTGCCAGCACCACCAGGATGGCGAGGAGGTTGGTGCTGACACGAAAGACACGGAAGGGCATGATCGCCTCGAACAAAGCCGGGGGCCGTCCGCTAGCAAGAGCGCAAGCGCGCCGTTCCGATGATTCTTAATAGCAAGAAGGGTGAGAGAGCCGACTGTGGAGGCACTCCCGATCAAGCGATTACTCGCCCTTCATGGCTTTCTGCCACTCGTTGAGGAACGCCAGCCGTGTCGTCTCGTCGAGACCTTCGAGCAGCTTGTCGTCGAGCGCGATCGGGTGAACGTTTTCACCGGCGGCGGCCTTTATGGACGCCAGCGTGGTTGCCCCTTCAACGTCATCACGAACGGCATAGAGCTTGATGTCGTCGGCGATCAGCTTCTGCGCGCGCGCCGACAGCAGATAGTCTACGAATAGCTTCGCAGCATTGGGATCCTGGGCTTCCGCCGGAATGACGGTGGCGCGGGTGGTCACCAGGACATAGTCCTTCGGGATTATCACACCGAGGTTCTCGTCCTTGGCCTGCTTGGCGAGGCCATATGAGCCGAAGATGCCATAGGCGATGGAATGTTCGCCAGACGTGACCTTCTCGATCATCGAGCCGGCGGAGCTGTAGAGCTTGATATGGGCCTTGCCAAAAGCCTTGTTAAGCGCCCAGGAATCGGTCCAGTTCTTGGCGTCCTGGTTGTAGAAATAGAAGCCGACACCGGATTTTTCCGGATCGTAGGACGCGATCTTGCCATCATATTCTGCGGTCTTCCCGGTCATCAGCTTGAGAAGATCGGCGTGGGTTGCGGGAACATCGCCTTCAGGCACGAGACGCTTGTTGTAGACGAAAGTCACCGGGTCGGCGGTGGTACCATAGACCATGTCCTTGTAGGACGCCCAGGCCGGAAGGTGGGCCGCCTCCACGGATTTGTATTCCTGCGCATAGCCGTCTGAGGCAAGTTTGATCTGCAGATCCGGAGCCGAAGACCATGCGACATCTGCCGTGCCTTGGCCCGAAGCGGTTTCGGCAATGACGCGATTGTAGAGTTCGGTGGAATTGAGGTCGGAATATTCGACGGCGATGCCGGGGAATGCTGCTTCGAAGTCCTTGAGCAAGGGTTGGACCAGCGCCGCATCGGTCGTCGAATAGATGCTGAGGTGTCCTTCCGCGGTGGCGGCGGCCACCAGATCCTTGTAGTTCTCCGGATACCCGGCGGGGATCTCGGCAGCGGCGGCAAGCGTCGCGAAAGCGGCTGACAGCGAAAACGCGGCCATCATCGTCGCAAGACGATTTTTCATTAGGGTCTCCTCCAAGTTCGCCTAAATCGTACTCCTCCAGGCACAAAGGCGAGTATCATCCTGACCTGTCACCAACCTGTCACGGCGATGTCGAGGTTTGCTCAGCCGACTAGGCCCGATGGGTCGTGATCAGATTGTCGACGACAGCCGGATCGGCCACATCGACGTATTGCCGAATTTTTGAAATCTTGGGGCGGCATCCTACGCGTCACGGTCGCTGGCCCTGCGCATCGATCATGGACTTGCTCCAATCCTCGATGAAGCGGCGGCGCAACGCCTCGTCCTGTACGGCAAGTAACGCAGGGCCGATGCGTATGGCGCGCGCGATACCAGACTCCCCAAGTTTTTCGGGGCCGTCCGCTCCCTCAGGCAATTGCCCGTTCTCGGCAAAGAAGAAGGCGCTATCCCTGGCAACCTTCTGTCCCCGGGCTGACAGAAGGTAGTCGAGAAATCGATTGGCAACGCCCATATTCGGCGCCGTCTTCGGAATGAGCGCGCCACGACTGAGTATCAGCGCATAGTCCCGCGGGACAACGACCCTCAAATCGGAATTGCCCCTGGCCGCGGCGTAGGCATATGACCCGATCATATTGTAGCCTATATATAGGCTCCCGTTTGCAACGTCCTGAAGGGTCTCCGCGGTGCAACAACGCACCACAGTTTCCGCTCGGCTCATGCTTTCCAGAAGCCGACCGTAGACCGCCGTCGTCTGCCGCGCATCACTGAACGCCAATAGGTAGCCGATGCCCGAAAGTCGGATGTCGAACGTTCCGACCCGTCCGCGATAAAAATCGATCCGCCGCCTGAGAAGATCGGCGAGTTCGATGTGGGTGCGCGGTACGTCGCCGGACGGCACGAGGCGGGCGTTATAGACGAAGACGGCCGGTTCGTAGGTAAAGCCGAATACCTCGTCGCGCCAGTTTGCCCAATTGGCGACATGCGCGGTTTCGGCCGACACGTGCGGCGCCGCGCAGCCGTCATTGGCGAGCTTCACGAGTTGGTCGACCGACGGAGACAACAAGATGTCGCCCAGCACCGCGTCCGTCCGACAGGCTTCACTGGCACTCCTTTGCAAGTCGTTGGTGACATATTCAACATAGTCGACTGCCACGTTGGGGAAAACGGACTGAAAATCCCGGATCAGTGGTTCCATAGCCGCCAGATCGGTCGCGGCGTGGATCGACAGTCGGTCCTTCTCCGGCTGAGACGAAGGGAAAAATGCGCTGCTTCCTTCAGCCGCTCTTGCCGCGTGACCGATGCATAAGACGACCGCAGCCATCAAACCGAATGTCGGCAATGTTCCCGCTATCATCGGGTCTTCTCCGTGGCGATGGGCAACGTCAAGGTGACGGTGAACCCTTGCGTGCCCTTCCCGCCATCCTTGCTTGTCTCGCGAAAGGTCAGCGCGCCACCGTGAGCCGCCGCAACCTCCGACGCGATGGCGAAACCAAGACCTGCGCTGCCGTCATGAGATTTGGACGTTTCGAAGCGCTGCGTGACCCGCTCCCACTCGCCCGGCGGAATGCCCGGTCCGTCATCTTCGACCTCGAGATGGGCACGCGTACCGTCGCTGCGTACTCTGACCTCAAGGCGCGACACCACTCCATGGCGCAAGGCATTGTCGATGATATTGACGATCGCTTCGCGAAGGCTGACGGCGTCCGCAAGCACGACCGGCTCGTCGTCAGGCGCCTCGAAGGAGACGATGATGTCCGGATCGATAGTTATCGGAACCGCCGCACGGAAAGCGCGCCGTGCGACATCTGCCAGACCGTGCGGCTGAAGCTGCACGGAATCGGCACGATGGATGACCATGGCGTGGCTGAGCAACTGGTTGGTCAGGCGCGCAAGTTCGCTGGCGCGCTGCTGTACGCGATCGAGATGCTGGCGGCTCGACTTGTCCAGCTTGGCTTGACTCAACAGATCGAGCTGCGCCGTTAGCGCTGTCAGCGGCGTTCTGATCTGGTGCGCCGCGTCGGCGATGAAGCGCTGCAGGAGTTTCACGCGCTCGTCGAGCCGACTCATGAAATAATTGATGGAAGTAACGAAGGGCCGCAATTCTCTCGGTACGACGACCGTTACCGGCGTCAGGTCTTGTGGATCGCGACGGCGGAGCGTCGCTCCGAGATGCTTGACCGGTTGCAGAGAATAGCGAATAGCAATCATCGCTCCAGCCAATGCCAATATGCTCATGATCGCCAGGAGGATGGTCGCCCTGAGAGTCAATTCACTCGCGAGCGCGCGGCGGGCTTCCGTGGTCTGCCCAACGATGACATGCGCCCAACCGGATACGGCTGGATCGGACAGTGCGCGCGCCACCACCGCAATCCGAACCGGTTCGCCGCGATAATGCGCCGATTCCAATACCGGGACATCGTGTATTGCGGCCAGATCAACTTCTGTTTGCAGATCGGAATAACCTGTCAGCGTCGCGCCGGAAGGGCCGATCACGCGATAGAAGATGCGATCGCGGCTGGCGAGGCCCAGGAGTTCAAAAGCTGATACCGGCAGGTTGATGATGAGCGAACCGGATTCAACCGTAAGGCTGTCTGCCATCTGGATGGCCGCACCAAGCAGAAGCCGGTCATAGGCGTTATCGGCGGCGGTACGTGCGTAGTACGACGCCGCACTCACCAGAAGAGCCGCACCCAGGCCCAGCACCAGCGATATGCGGACCGCCAGGCGCGTGAAAAGGGAAGGCTCAGCCGGTATCATCGGAAGCCAGCTGATATCCCACGCCCCGCACGGTAACGATCTGCGCCTTGGCGCCTTCCAGCTTCTTGCGCAGCCGCCCGACATAAAGTTCGATCGCGTTCTGATTGGCCGGCTCGTCAAACCCGAAAAGCTGATCGATAAGTTCATCTTTGCTGAAGACGCGGCCTGGCCGCGAGGCCAGTATCTCAAGCAACGTCATCTCGCGTCGTTTCAATTGCACCTCGCGCCTGCCTACTCGCACTGAGCGGCTGCCGCGGTCGAGCACGACATCGCCACACTGTACGATGTTGGTCGCCTCGCCGCTTTTCCGCCGGAGCAGAACACGGGCGCGCGCTTCCAATTCCCGGAAATCGAACGGTTTGACCAGATAGTCGTCGGCGCCGAGATCGAGCGCGCCAACGCGGTCCTCTATCTCGGAACGGGCCGTCAACATCAGAACCGGGGTCGTATTCCTTGCCTGCCGGAGCCGTCGAACGATTTCGAACCCGTCGAGGCTGGGCAGCATGACGTCGAGGATGACGAGATCGTAGGAGGTGAAATCGAGGATCTCTGCGGCAGCACGGCCGTCCGTCTCCCAATCGACTGCGTGGCCGATCGTTTCGAAGCGGCGGCTGATAGCCTCGCCAACGTCGCGCGTGTCTTCGACGAGGAGAATTCGCATGCCGGAGCATTTGCACGGAAGCAGCCGCCTATCAAGCGTCACCTCTTTGCGGAGAGGCGCTTGACATCATCTGCAGATCACGCGTTGGCTTCAGCCCTGTTACCGTCAGCAGTTCAAGCCCAATCATTTGAGCTTTATCGACGGGCTGCGTGATGGCGGCTGCCTTCATGTGATCTGCGCATACACGCCAAGAACGGGGCGCGTCGGTACATGACCCGCGCTGCAAGCCAGGCTGGACCGCGCACTTTGCCGCATTCAACGTATTCGACCGCACCGTGATCAGTCGCTAGTAGATGCACCACCATCGCCATCAGGGGATTATGCTTCTGGCGATCGTATGCTGATAGCGATTGCGCAATGCCATCATTTGCGCTTCAGAGAAGTATCCAATTGCGTCATTAAGAGGATATGATGCCGACAGGCGATGGCAGTTTGAGCGACATTCTTGGAATCTTGTCGGTCCTCCTACTCGTGGCCGCAAACGGCTTCTTTGTCGCCGCCGAGTTTTCCCTGGTCGCCGTGCGCCGAAGCCGAGTTGCCGAACTCGCTGCGGCTGGGCGGCTGAACGCGGCAGCGCTCCAGCGGGCCGTCGACAATCTCGATGCCAATCTGGCGGCGACCCAGCTCGGCATCACCATTTCATCGCTGGCACTCGGCTGGATCGGCGAACCTGCTCTCGCGCATCTCGTCGAGCCTCTCTTGATCGGGCTGCTCGGGTCGTTGGCGACTGCGGGCTCACACACTGTCGCCGTCGCGATCGCTTTCATCATCATCACCGCGCTTCACATCGTGCTTGGCGAGCTCGCACCAAAGAGTCTGGCGCTCCAGCGCAGCGAAGACACTGCGCTCTGGGTCGTGCGTCCGCTCGGTCTGTTCCTCTTTCTGCTCAGGCCGGCGATTCTAATGCTGAATGGTCTCGGCAACCTCGTTCTGCGACTCTGCGGCCTGCGCCCGGGAACCGGTGAGGATTCATTGCACTCGCCAGACGAGCTGAAGCTTCTGATCTCGGCCAGTCAGGAAGGCGGCCTGTTGCAGCAGGCGCAGCGGGAGATGGTCGAGCGGGTCTTCAATATCGGCGAGCGCCGCATCAGTGACATCATGACGCCTCGGCCGGATATCGACTGGATCGACGTGAATGATGACCGAACCGAGACTCTTCGTACGATCCGCGATTGCCGCCATGAGCAGCTCCTTGTTGGCAAGGGCGGTATCGATGAACTGCTCGGCATGGTTCTGAAGAAGGACATGCTCGACCAGGTTCTTGACGGGCAGGTTCTCGATCCGATGGCGATCATCCGTGAGCCGCTCGTCGTTCATGAATCAACGCCGATTTTCAAAGTGCTGGAGCAGTTCAGGAAGGCGCCCGTCCGCATAGCAATGGTCCTCGACGAGTACGGAAGTCTGGAAGGAATTGTTACCCAGACCGATTTGCTCGAAGCCATCGCCGGCGACCTGCCCAACATCGAAGGCGAAGAGCCGGATGTCGTCGAGCGTGAAGACGGCTCCCTTCTCGTGGATGGTATGATGTCGGCCCAGGACGCGTTCGATCGCCTTGGTTTTCGAGCACGGCCAACTGAAGGCGACTTCCATACGATCGCAGGATTTGCCCTGTTTCGACTAGGGCATCTGCCTGAGGTCGGGGAACATTTTGATTATGGCGGCTGGCATTTCAAGATCGTGGACATGGATGGCCGGCGGATCGACAAACTGCTCGCACGAAGGAACTCTCCCACGGGGCGGCAAGAAACATCGGAGGTAGATGGGCTCAGAACATAGGCCATGAATAGGCCGCCATGGCCTCGTCGAGGTCGCCGGTGCCCGCGAACCAACTGTATCCTGCGTGATCCAACGTGACTGACACTGATGCACCATCACCCGGTCGACGAAAGGCGAAAGCACTCGCACCACCCCCATGGCGTTGCCGGTCACCTCGACAACGACCTCGTCCGTCCTGTTCAAGCTGCGGCCAAATCCCTCCAGTCCGGAGCGGGTCATGTCGACCCGTCCGTGATGGCGCAGCCGGCCATCTTCGCAGAAAACCACTTCCGCAAAGGTGCGGTGGATAGCCATTCCAATTACACGTCATTGTCCCCTCTCTCCTTGAACAATCGGGAGCCGGCGGGCGACGCGACACCTACGGATCCGCGCTCTCGGCGCAACCGGGCAGGTCGCAGGGGCGGCCAGCTACTAACGCGAGCTCGCAGCTTATCGAATACATCGGCCTGCCCGCACCTTGGCGTGCTCCCGGTGCCGCTGTCCCGGATGGTCACACATGCGCTGAAAATCTCGCATCTCCAGCGGGGGATCAGATGGCACCGTCATGATCATACCGGTTACCAACCCGATCGAGCGCCTCAACGGCGAGGTCAAGCGGCGCACCGAGGTCATCGGCATCTTCCCAAATGATGATGCTATCGTCCGTCTGGTTGGCGCGATCCTGCTCGAGCAGAACGATGAATGGGCCGTGCAGCGGGCGAGATACATTACGCTGGAAACCAGCAGCCAAATGAGCGATGATCCGCTCATCAGCCTGCTGTGGCGCGCTGATCATTCCCGGCCCATGCCGGAAGCTGCGGCGACCAAGCCGTCAACTACACCACTCCCTGGGACACGATCCTGATGCGCTCACGCTTCAAGCCAAGACCGCAATCCAGATAGCGAGCCAATCATGAAATCCGAGACAGCAGCCACCGAAAGCGTTGAGCCGGCGGCTAAGGCTGTTCCATCGGGTTGGCGAGTGTTGATGACACGCGAACGTTGGACCGAAGTCGCTCGCATTATATTTACCGGCCTGATGGCCTTTCTGTACTGGCAACAGCTGATTCCCATTCAAGCTTTGTGGGGGGCGGTTGCCATCGGCTTGTATCCGCTTGTCAAAACCGGCGCCGTTGACCTGGTAAAAGAGCGCAAGATCGGTACCGAGATATTCGTCACCATCGCTACGGTGGTAGCGCTGATCGGAGGCGAGACCGTCGCCGGCGCGGTCCTCATGGTGATCATTCTGATCGCGGAGTTCATTGCCGATGTGAATATGGATCGTGCGCGAGCCTCGATCAAAGACCTGATCGGCTCGGTGCCCCAGGTGGCACTTGTGCGGGACGCAGGTGGCGAACGCATGGTCCCGATCGAAAATTTGCGCGCGGGCGATGTTGTCTTGGTGCGGGCCGGCGAGAAGATTCCGGTCGACGGCATCGTCGTCGGTGGAGCGGCTTCGGTCAACGAAGCATCGATTACAGGAGAGAGCATTCCGAACGACAAAACCGACGGCGCCGATGTCTTTGCCGGAACCTTCGTCGAATCCGGCGCCCTCGACATCGAGACCGAGAAGGTTGGTGCCGACACCACCTTTGCCCGCATCATCAGTCTGGTCGAGAATGCCGAAGCGGAACAGGCACCCGTCCAGAAACTGGCGGATAAGGTCGCGTCATGGCTGATCCCGGTCGTGCTGATCTTCCTCGTTGCGGTTTATCTTTATACCCGCGACGTTCGGATGATCGTCACTCTGCTGATTTTCACATCGCCTGCCGAACTCGGATTGGCGACTCCTCTGGTGATTATCGCAGCCATTGCGCGAGCCGCACGCAGTGGAATTCTGGTCAAGGGGGGCGTCTATCTGGAGTCTTTGGCCAAGGTCGACGTCCTGGTGTTCGACAAGACAGGCACCCTGACGGCGAACAAGCCCGAGGTTGTCGGCGTGGAGATGCAGGACGGCACGCTTTCGGAAGCTGATCTGCTCAGCCTTGCCGCCGCCGCCGATCGGCGCTCCGCTCACCCCTTGGCGAAAGCGGTCGTCAACTATGCCGCCCGGATGAAAATCGATGTCCCGGAACCGGAGCAGTACGAGCAGTTGCAGGCGCGCGGTGTGAAGGCGACGGTCTCCGGACGCACCGTGCTGGTCGGGAATGCATCGTTGCTGCGCGAGGCCGGCGTGCCGCTTTCCGATGCGATCGAAAAGGGCGGACAGACGCCGGTTCACGTCGCGGTCGATGGGAAATTCGCGGGTGTGATTCTGATTGCCGACATATTGCGACCAGGTGCGCGCGAAGCGCTGGCAAAGCTCCGTGCAACCGGGGTCAAGCGCATGGTGATGGTGACGGGTGACAATGAGGCCACAGCGCGGACCATCGCCAACGAGCTCGGCGTGGATGAAGTGCGTGCCAATCTGATGCCGCAGGACAAGGTCGCCGCCATCGCCGAACTGCAAAAGCAGGGCCATCGCGTGGCGATGGTCGGCGACGGGATCAACGACGCGCCGGCGCTGGCACGCGCCGATGTCGGCATTGCGATGGGCGGCGGCGGCACGCAGGCAGCGCTGGAAGCCGCCGACATCGCATTGATGAAGGATGACCTGGCAAGAATTGTCAGCGCGCGCGCGATTGCGCGACGCGCTTACCGGACAATTCAGGAAAATATCTTTGTCGGTGTCGGTGTTGTGCACGTTTTGGGCATTGCCGCAGCGCTCATGGGCTGGATCGGTCCTATCCAGGCAGCGATTTTGCACTTGGGGCCAGATGTCCTGGTGTTCCTGAATTCGGCAAAACTGCTGCGCGTTCGAATCCAAGATGTTTAGCGCATCTCTTTGGAGCCTAAGGCGCTTGCAGTTCTTTGGACGACAAACGCGTCCAATTCGCATCGTCCACGAAACCGGGCAACCGCAACCAGAGTACGCTTACTGCTGTGGCGCTGGTGGCGGTGTGCCCCCAAACCACCCAGCCGCATACCCGATCACAAACAGCACCACGATCACGGCTGCCACACCGTACCAGAGGCGCCTGTCCGTGAAATTCATCGTTATCTCCAAATATCGCGCTGCGCCTGACGACCCAGCGATTTCTTCGATCCTTTGATCGTCGTTTTCGTGACGAGCGACTCATCTGATCCCCTGACAGAGTAGGCCAAGTATGGCTTCCAGAGAAGCGCGTAGGCCTGTCTGCGGTGCCAAAGCCGCCGGCTGCAAGCGGCTCGCGGAGGAGCGAGCATCTGGAGGACGCTGGGATCGACCCGAGCTCGATCGGCTTCTGGGCGAGCTCGAAGAAGGCGATATCGTGGTTGTCCGGAAACCAGACCGACTGATGCGGTCACTCAAGGATCTGCTCCTTATCCTTGAGAAGATCGAGGCCGCCGGCGCCGGGTTCTGCTCACTGACCGAGGCAATCGGCACGACCACGACGGCAGGCCGCATGATGATGCGGATGCTCGGTTCTTTCGCGGAATTCGAGCGAGCCATCGTACGGGAACGCACCATGGCGGGGCTTCAAGCGGCCAGGGAGCGCGGGCGAAAAGGTGGTCGTCGCCCAAAACTCACGTCCGATCAGCGCTCCGAAATCATCGGCATGCTGAATGATGGTCCACCCGCCGCCGAGATTGCTCGCATCTTCCGAGTTCATAGGGCCACTGTGAGACGTATCGGCGCTCAGACGAAAATGAATGTTCGCTGATTGTGGGTCCAATTGGCCGCTTTCGCAGCGACGTACGCACCGGCCCTCCTCGGACGCGTACCCCCGGCCTGCAGTTATTGGTATTGTACCAGCTGCCTACGTGGTTGGTTCGGCGGAACACATCCTGGAGCAAAAGAATTCGAACCGAACTAGCCAAAGCGGTCATTCGATTCGTCCGATCGGATGACTGCTACTGGCGCACGTGGTCGGTTCGTGCGTTCAGACATCAGATTGCCTGATGAGGCTCGGGAAGGTCCGGCCGGGGTGGAAAACCGCCGTTCAGCGCCCTATGCGAGCACGAAATTCGGCAGTCGAATTGGTGCGTGGAAACGGTTCGGAAGGCAACTGTACATCGAGAAAGGCACAAAGCGGCTCCCACCCTTCGGAGGCCTGATAAGTAAGAAGGCGTTCAGGTGGCAGCGTTGATTTCACGGAAGCGTTATGTGCTTCATAGACAGCGATTGCGTGATCACGGTTATCAAATCGACCGCCAAAGACAGTGTTTCCAACCACCGCCACACCAAAGGACTGTGGATCATTGGTAGCAGCATCCATCGTGAGTCCTATTGTTTGCGCCATGCTGTCATACCAGGCTTCCGGGTCACGAACTGTCAGGATAACCTTTGCATCAGAGTAGTGGTCACTCACTTCGCGCCAAAAATGCGCTGTTGGCCAATCGACCGCGGAAAGATAGCCGGCATATGCCGCATCCCAGGTCGAGAGTTGTCCCTGGCCGGCGGCGCGCCACAGCGCCTTCTGCTCGGGATTGGCGTGGACATCTGCCATGTGATGACACGGCCCGAACCCAAGATGCTCCAACGCGAGCTTCAGCGAATATGTGCCAGTGCGACCCATGCCTGCGCCAATGACATATAGAGCCATGAGCACCCCCAAGGAGATTTCAATCGGTCAAAATACCGCTGTTTTCTTTAATTCGCTATTATCTTTGAAGGTCAGCTCCGAATCGCCTCAAGCCGTAGCGCGCGAAGGTCAGTATTGGAGAAGCGCCGGGAATGGTGGCTCCTGGCGCCGCTGTGGCGAAAGACGCGTGCATCGACACCACTATCCGCTGATGCAGCGCTTGCTCCGGTCGATGACGTGGATGCCTTTCAGGGATGGGAGACAACCGACGGCGAGTTTCCGCCGGGAACGTGATCGCGGTGACCAAAGCCATCTTGAACGGCAAGGCCGTGCAGACCTGCTCCATCAGGCTGCTCGACGTCGACCGCGCGACATTCGAGCAGCGTGGACACAAGCTGGCAAGGCAAGGGGTTAGGCGCCGCGCTGTTGCAAGACGCCGTTCTGCGCACCGCGTTACGCCGCGACGATCCTCGGGATTCGCGGCCTTCTTGTTCATGCCATATCGGACGAAGCGAAAGCCTTCTACGAGCACTACGGCTTTGCGGCTTTCCCGAAAAATCCGATGACCCTTGTGCTCTCGCTAAGGCGCGTTGAAAGAGCGGGCCGAAACGTCTTGTTGTGCACAAGTTGGTAATCGCCTCGTAATCAAGCAGCCGGAAACAGCTTCCAGCGCCGCGGCCTGAATGCCACCCGGCTTTTCTGCGCCGCCGGATGGTCGACGGGCAGCTCGATCTCGACCCGCTGGCGCTCGCCGCCGATTTCGAGTTCCACCCGCCTGGTATCGGCAACGCGGCGGCTGGCGGCGACCGTGCCGGCGATGCAGCCGTTGCATTCTTCCACCAGATCGACGTCGTGCGGGCGAAAGAACAGCGTCGCTGCGCCTTGCGGCGCCTGCGGCGCGGACAGCCCGATCGGGCGGTCAACGATCCAGACCTGGCCGTCCTCGACCTTGACGGGGATCGAGCTCGATTCGCCGATAAAGCCATAGACGAAGGGCGAATTCGGTGTGTCGTAGATCTCGTCGGCGGTGCCGACCTGCTCGATGCGGCCCTGGCTCATCACCACGACGCGGTCGGCAAGCTCCAGCGCCTCTTCCTGGTCATGGGTGACGAAGACCGTGGTGTGGCCGGTGGCGTCGTGGATGTCGCGCAGCCAGCGGCGCAGTTCGCGGCGCACCTGCGCATCGAGCGCGCCGAACGGCTCGTCGAGCAAAAGCACGGCCGGTTCGATCGCCATGGCGCGGGCTAGCGCCACGCGCTGGCGCTGGCCGCCCGAAAGCTGTGCCGGATAGCGTTTTTCCAGACCGGAAAGCTGAACGAGGTTGAGGAGTTCCGAGGCGCGGCGGCGGATTTCCTTCGCCGACGGGCGTGACGGCCCGTGCCGGACCTTGAGTCCGAAGCCGATATTGTCGGCGACCGTCATATGGCGAAACAGCGCGTAGTGCTGGAAGACGAAGCCGACATTGCGCTCCTGAATCGACTTTTGGGACGCATCCTCTTCGCCGAAGAAGATCTTTCCGCGGGTCGGCCGCTCCAAGCCGGCAATCAGCCTGAGCAGCGTCGTCTTGCCGGAACCGGAAGGTCCCAGCAGGGCGATCAGTTCTCCCGACTTGATGTCGAGCGAGATGTCGTGCAGGGCCGGAAACCGCTCAAACTCCTTGCGCACGTTGACAACGCGAACTTCCATCAACCGTCTCTTTTTGTCGATGCATGTCGTTGTCCCAAAACCGCTACACACTTTTGGGCGACATGCATTTGTCAGTGTCCGCGCGTCGCGGCGATCTCGGCGCCGTAGCGCATCTCGAGAAGTGTTTTCAAGACCAGCGTGACGAGCGCCAGGCCGGCAAGCAGCGAAGCGACGGCAAAGGCGGCGGCGGCATTGTACTCGTTATAAAGGATTTCGACATGCAGCGGCATGGTGTTGGTTAGCCCGCGTATGTGGCCCGACACGACCGAGACCGCGCCGAACTCGCCCATGGCACGGGCATTGCACAGCAACACGCCGTAGAGCAATCCCCATTTGACGTTGGGCAACGTCACGTACCAGAACGCCTGCCAGCCGTTGGCCCCGAGCGACAGGGCAGCCTCCTCGTCGCCATTGCCCTGTTCCTGCATCAGCGGGATCAATTCGCGGGCGACGAAGGGGAAGGTGACGAAGACGGTGGCCAGCACGATGCCCGGCACGGCAAACAGGATGACGATGCCATGCGCCTTGAGCCAGGCGCCGAGCAGGCCTTGCGCGCCGAACAGAAGTACATAGACCAGGCCGGAAATGACCGGGGAGACCGAAAACGGCAGGTCGATCAGTGTGGTCAGGAACGCCTTGCCCTTGAACTCGAACTTGGCGATCGCCCAGGCGGCGGAAATACCGAAGACGATGTTGAGCGGCACCGAGATCGCCGCGACCAGAAGCGTCAGGCGGATCGCCGAGCGCGTGTCCGGTTCGCTCAGCGCCTGTGTGTAGGCCTCGATCCCTTTGGCGAAAGCTTCCTTGAAGACGATTATCAGCGGCAGGAGCAGGAAAATGGCGAGGAACGCAAACGTCACCACCATCAGCACGGCTTGCGCCGGCCGGCTCTCGGTCACCGCCGGCGACCGGCTTTCGTGGTGCGGCGCGTAGGATTTGATCTCCGGGTCAGCCATAGCGTTTACGGCTCCAGGTCTGCACCAGGTTGATGACCAGCAGCATGACGAAGGAGAGCGCCAGCATGATCGCCGCTATCGCGGTCGCCGCGGCGTAATTATATTCCTCCAGCCGGATGACGATCAGAAGCGGCGCGATCTCGGATTTGAACGGCAGGTTGCCGGCGATGAAGATGACGGAACCGTACTCGCCGACGCCGCGCGCGAAGGCCAGCGCGAAGCCGGTGACAATGGCTGGCGCGAGGCCCGGAAGCAGAACCCGGGCGTTGATCTGGAAGCGGTTGGCGCCAAGGGTGGCGGCCACTTCCTCGACCTCCTTGTCGATCTCCTCCATGATTGGCTGGACGGTGCGCACGACGAAAGGCAGGCCGATGAAGATCAGCGCGATGACAATGCCGAGCGGCGTGTAGGCGACCTTGATGCCGAGCGGCGCCAATAGGCTGCCGACCCAGCCATTCGGCGCGTAGAGCGCGGTCAGCGCGATGTCGGCGACCGCCGTCGGCAGCGCGAAGGGCAGGTCGACCATGGCATCGACGATGCGGCGGCCGGGAAAGCTGTAGCGCACCAGCACCCAGGCGACGATCGTGCCGAAGACGACGTTGACGGCGGCGGCAATGAAGGAGGTACCGAAGCTGATTTCAAGCGCGTTGATGGTACGGCGATCGGTGACGATCGCCCAGAAATCGGTCCAGCCGAGCGCCGCCGATCGCCAGACCAACCCTGAGAGGGGGATGAGGATGATGGCGTGAGGTAGGCAAGCGAGAAGCCGAGCGTCAATCCGAAACCCGGAATGACGCTCGGCTGTCTGAACCGCCACCCCGCCTTGGCGGGTGTCGTCCTGATCTAGATTTTATCTTACTGCGCTGGCTTGTAGATCTGGTCGAATATACCACCGTCGCCGAAATGGTAAGGCTGCGCCTTCGTCCATCCGCCGAAAATTGGATCGTCGATGCTGATCCGCTTGATTTCCGGCAGTTTGGCGAGATCCTCCGCAGGCACCAGGTCGGGCTTCGCCGGACGGTAGTGGTTCTTGGCGATGATCGTCTGGCCTTCCTTGGAATAGAGATAGCCCAGATAGGCTTCGGCAACTTTGCGTGTGCCCTTGGCATCGACATTGGCGTCGACAACGGCGACCGGCGGTTCGGCGAGGATCGAGGTCGGCGGGATGACGATTTCGAACTGATCGGCGCCGAACTCGTCCAGCGCCAGATAGGCCTCGTTTTCCCAGGCGATCAGCACGTCGCCAAGGCCCTTTTGCGCGAAGGTCACGGTAGAGCCACGCGCGCCGGTGTCAAGCACCGGAACATGGGAATAGAGGTTGCCGACGAATTCCTTGGTCTTGGCTTCATCGCCGCCATCGTTGGTGTTGGCCCAGGCCCAGGCCGCGAGGTAGGCCCACCGGCCACCACCGGAGGTCTTGGGATTGGACGTGATCACCTGGACGCTGTCCTTTGTGAGATCGCCAAAATCGTGAATGCCCTTCGGGTTGCCCTTGCGGACGAGGAGGACGATGGTCGAGGTATAAGGAGCCGAATTGTTCTCGAACTTCGTCCGCCAGTCGGGATTGATCTTCTTCGTTTTCGAGACGATCGCGTCGATGTCGCCTTGCAGCCCCAGCGTCACCACGTCGGCGTCGAGGCCGTCGATCACGGCGCGCGCCTGGGCGCCGGATCCGCCATGCGACTGCTGGACGGTGACGGTCTCGCCCGTCTCGCCCTCCCAGTGAGCGGCGAAGGCCTGGTCGAATTGCTTGTAGAGCTCACGCGTCGGGTCATAGGACACATTGAGAATGGTGGTATCGGCAAACGCGAAACCGAGCGTGCCGAACTGGACAGATGTGGCGACCAGCGCGCCGAGCAGTTTCCTGAAATGAGGTTTGGTCATTTCCGCCTCCGTTGAACTCGCGCCAAATCTACCGATTTGATAGAATTTAGATGCATTCAATGTTGCCTTTTTTGGCCTAGTGAAGCAATTTTTCGCCTATTTTACTCTAAATGAGGAATGTTTTTCCTCACACAGCGTGACTCGGGATCCTGGGCTCCCGGAGGCGATAATTAGAAACCGCCAGCCCTTCGGCAATGGCCGCGCAGGGTCAACGAGGGTTTCATCCCACGGTGGCCGGCGGAGCTACTCGGCGCCGACGGGAAAGTTGAAGCGTTCTCTTGGAAACGGCTCGTTTTCCAGCGTGAAATGCCACCATTCGCGGGCATAATTGTTGAAGCCGCCGGCGCGCATCGCCTCGACAAGTCTTTCGCGGTTTGCCGCTACTTCACTGGCGAGCGGTCGGTGAGCCGTTTCGCTCGCCGGGTCGAAACAGTCGAAACCCGTGCCGAAATCGAGCATATCGGCATCGGTCGCGCCGCAGGCCGGTTTCGGCGCGCTCTTGTGGTCGGCCTGTTTGTGGTCGATCCGCGCGATCGCGACCTCGACTGTCGAGCCGCGCGAATGGGTGGACAGTTCGCCGATATAGCCCTTGGCGATGAGATCCTTGGCGCTTGATGTCACGATGGCTGCCCGTATTGACGTCCGCTGCACTCACCAAGGACGACCCCAATTGGACTGCGCATATTACGCACGCATGGCAACACTGCGCCGCGGTTGCTAGGGGGGTCAAGCAGAGTTGAATGGCGAAAGATTGAGGGTCCAATCGTGATGCGGCGGCGCCCAAATTTGCGACAGCGCGCCAACGGGCAAAGACGACCCCGAGCGGAAGTTCGTTCGTCGAGGGCGAATTCACGCCGATGACCCGAACCCACCCTTCCCCGGGGCGATTTGGCGGCCCGAAAGCTGACCTTTAGCGGAACCGGCGGTCGTGACCCTGAAGCGACATTCGCGCTGAGGTGGACAGCGAGTCTCGTTGACTGGCTGCGGCATCGGCGCATAGTCGTCGACCAGCACGATGCCCCATTTGGGGAACAGTCGTATGAGGGGAGGCAGGCCATGGAAGTCGCCGGTGGCGCTGGTGCCGACGTTCACGTCCCGTATATTCTCGTCCATTCCGATCGCGAGATCAGGCGTCTCAGCCATCAGGCGGACATCATTAACCCGATCACGCGAAGAATCTTGCTCTCTGCGGGCATGAGCCCCGGGATGCGCGTGCTCGACGTGGGCTGTGGCGCGGGTGATGTTACATTCCTGGTTTCCGAGATGGTTGGCAGCGAAGGTCAGGTCATCGGCGCAGATCGGGCTCCAGCGGCCCTGGCGGCGGCGGAGCGGCGTGCGGCGGCGCATCCGATCCAGAATGTCAGCTTCCGTGAAGGCGATCCCGCGGCACTTTCGTTCGACCGACCGTTCGACGCCGTGATCGGCCGCTACATCTTGATGTTTCAAGCCGATCCTGTGGCCATGCTGCGTGGCGTCGCTCGTCATCTCCGGCCTGGAGGGACCATCGTCTTCCATGAGCCGGATTGGGACGGCTGTCGATCCAGCCCGCCGGCGCCGACCTACGACCAATGCTGTCGATGGATCATCGAGACGTTCCGGCGCAGCGGTATCGAGGCCAATATGGGTATCAAGCTCGATGCGGCATTCCGCGCGGCTGGATTGACCGCGCCCTCAATGCGTATGGAGGCGGTTGTTGGGGGAACCAATGGCGGCTTCGACTGGTCACACCAGACCGCCGAACTCATTGTCACGATGCTGCCGGAAATCCAGAGCCGGGGCGTTGCGACGGCCTTTGAGGTCGATATTGAAACTTTGGGACAGCGGATGCAGCGCGAAATCGAGGCGGGTAGCGTCATCGTGAGCCGTTCGGAAGTAGGCGCCTGGTCGCACGCCTAGAGCTAGTCATGACACTGGGCGGCTGCCTCTCACGAAAGACTAAGGCGCATGTCCGCTCTTAGCGCGATCGAGGCGATGCGGACTTCGCCTACTCAGCAGCCGCCAGTGCGGGTCAAACGGCTTGGTTGGGTGGTTCTCTGCCGTCTGTCTCGTCGAGCGGAACGAGCAGGCAGCGCCAATTGCGGACTACGCTGTTATTGAAGGGCGCCGCAACTCGCGGCGTCCCTATTTCCAGTTGGCAGGTGCGGCTGGTGCTGCTTGGCACTACTTGCCAGTTGCGGCGATTGTCACATGCTCCCAATCCTTCCAAGTCTGAAGGCGCTTGGCATAGATGTCCCCAATCATCAGGGTTGGCGCAACTCCGAGAAGTAGCCGCAAGGGTGGCTCCGGTGCGTCAACAAGTTTGAGGATCGCAGGGCCGGTCGCAGCGGGGTTGCCCACGAAATTCGCCGGCATCCGCTCGGCCATAGCCATCATGTCTTGCCGGATGAAATCGTATTGGGGAAGCGGTGCTGCATGGACAGCGGAAGCGCCGGCCCAGTCAGTCTCGTAGCCGCCAGGCTCGACCAAGGTGACCTTGATGCCGAACTTCGAAACCTCCTGCACAAGCGACTCCGTGAGACCTTCGACCGCCCACTTCGATGCGTGGTAGCCGCCTAGATTGGGAAATGCCATTACACCGCCCATACTGGTGACCTGGATAAGGTGGCCGCTGCCCTGCTTGCGGAACTGCGGCAGCACGGCTTGCGTGACGTTCAGGACACCAAAGAAGTTCACTTCCATCTGGTCTCGGACCTGCTTGTCAGACACTTCCTCGACAGCGCCAAACAAGCCGTAGCCGGCGTTGTTGACGACCACGTCGAGTCGTCCGAAAGCATCCAGTGCCTCTACGACCGTGGCGATGGCCCTATTGCGATCGGTCACGTCCAGCTCTAGCGGAAGGATTGCGTCGCCATAATTTTCGACGAGGTCCTGAAGCGCATCAGGCCTGCGGCTGGTGGCAACAACCTTATCGCCGCGCGCGAGCGCTGCCTCCGTCCAAATTCGGCCGAAGCCGCGATTAGCACCGGTGATGAACCAGATTTTCGACATTAAACTACCTCATGATTTGGGTGCCATTGGGCACTTCTCTTGAGGTAGGCAGGCCCCCTGTCGAGTTCATTTGCAGGTTGCGACAGAAAACTGGCCATGGGCGCCAATCTCTAATTTAGGCGAGAGGCCTCGGTGTTCTGCTCGCGCCACCGTGCGGGGGTGACGCCTTCCCATTCGCGGAAGGCGCGATAGAACGAGCTGGTATCCTGATACCCCAGGAGATAGGCAATCTCATCGGTCGCGTTCGCGCCACTGGCCAGCATTTCGCGACCAACCTCCTGGCGCGAAGCCTCCAGTAGCAGCCTGAAGCTCGTCCCAGATTCAGAAATACGGCGCTGCAGCGTGCGTTCGCTCATCCCCAGGACGTTGGCCACGTCCGATAGTTCGGGCTTGCCGCTGGCCAACCGCCGCTTCAGGACAATCTTCACCTGTTCTGGCAACGAGCTTTGCGCATCGATCTCGTCGAGTGAGGCCAACAGTGCCGGTGTCAGGATGGCGAGCAACTCGGGGTTGTGCCCAGCGAATGGTCGGTCCAGATCGTCGGCACGCAGCACCAGCTGGTTCTTGGGCGCCCCGAAGGTAATTGGCGCTCCGAGGTACTCCTTGTGCGCTCGGGTCGTCGGGCCTGCTCGGGTCATGTCCACTCGCAGCGGGACGATGTGACGACCTGTTCCGCGTCGTCCCAGTTCAAGGATTGCTGCAAACGTCACATCGACCGCTACGTCAGGCTCCGGGCCAACGGCGTGGATCCAGGAGAAGCTCACAAAAGCCTCACCATCACGTTCTATAACGTGCAGCTCTTCCGGTGTGCAAAGCCGCTTGAACCTGGCAAGACGGTTGAGGCCGTCGCGGAAATCCTTGGCGAAGAAGGCCGACATGGTCGCGGGGGGATGGACCGTTGTATCTGCCGCCACATTGATATGCAGCCCGATGGCGGGGTCGCCCGACAGCTCCTCCAGTGCTTGCCAGAGGTCGAAGTATTGGGCGGTGTTGACCCAAGCGTCTTCGGAAATGTGGAGCGTCGCAGGCAATCGAGCTTGCCTCAACAATGCCGCCGGTGAGATGCCAGCCCGCTCTACCGCGCGCCAAAAGGCCTGTGGGACTTTGCATTTGTCGATTGGTAGCCGTGTCATGGCAGGCCTTTCACTCGCCCGTAATGGCGGCATATGAGCGCCGCTGTCCTATCGTCGTCTAGCCCGACCCCAGTTCGATCACAGCGTACCCGAATCCGCCACCGATCCAGTGATCCATCTGCTCTACCGGGTCGCCCACTGTGTGATCGGCAGGGTGGACGGTAACGGTTGCTCGCTCAACTGCTTGCCGCTGGCGCGCCGGGCGGCTCGGGTGCCGGTGAGGACGCTGCGCAGCTTGGCGGCCTGCTGGTCGATGGCCTGCGGGCCGTTGCCGGTGAGCAGCCGCACGGACGGCTCGTAGGCCAGTAGCGGGGCGGCGATGTTGAGGGAGGTCGCAAGTTTGAAGCCAGCTTCCTTGACGGCCGTGTCGACAAAGTAGGAGGTTCGGGTCCTCTTGCCGGGGACGCGTGGGTAGAGGAACCGCAGCGCGAACAGCTCGCCGATCGTGGGGACGGTCGAGATGGTGGCGGCGAGGAACGGGTTGTCGCTGACGAGGTAGGGGTGGCCCTGCGCGTCGATGCGCTGCCGAGTGGAGGTCACCGCCACGGGCGCGTGGCAGATCAGCGAGATGATGACGCCGTTCTCCCGGGCTACGTGGAGGGTTTCGCCGAGCCACGGGTTGTCACGGAAGTCGACCATGGGGGCGTGACCGCCGGGGGTGTGGATGAAGTCAAAGTCGGCGAAAGTGAACGGATCGGCCGGGTCGCGGTGACGCAGGACGAGTTCCTGCAGCGAGTGGAAGGTGCCCTCGGGCAGCTTGTCGAGGCGGCGGATCAGTTCGGGGCGGTACTCGGCGAGCTCAGGCTCGCTGTTCGGCAATAGTTCGGAGACCGGGATCCGGCCGATGTGGCGCTCCAGCAACTGGACATCCTGTTCGCGGCGGGCGACCAACTCGGGGTGGCGCTGCCGGAAGCTGTTGACATCGAACGAGCGGCGGCGCTGCTGCATACGGAGGGGGATGGTCTTGGCGCCGGTCTTCTCGATGGATTGCACGGACAGGGCCATACCGTTGATGTCGAGTTGCGGGGCGTTGCCGTCGGGGGTGGCGAAGGTGAACTCGTAGTCGTTCTCGAACTCCTTGAGCACTTGAGCCATCTCGACCAGGAAGAACCCGGTCGAGATCGACTTGATGTCGGCCGGTTCGGCCAGCGGCAGCTGGCGGCCGGACGAGATGAGGATCAGTGCGCGGCGCTTGGTGGTGGGCATGACTTGTTCCTTCTCGATGCTTTCGGCCGGGGTGAGATCGGGCCCCGTGCCATTCATCGGTGGAAGTAAGCAGGCCCACCGTCGCATTCATTTGCAGGATGCGACAGAAGAATTGCGATTGCCGCCAATCTCTAGTGTCCGCGTTGGGTCAGATCGCGTCATGCGACGCTCGCAATTGAACGACCGCCAAAAAGGGTCGAACTCGGTCGTTCAGAGCGATTTGGATGGTTTTGGCGGCGAGAGCAGCCGGCCATGAGGAGATCCCGAACTTTGAACGAAGTTGTCGGCCGGGCGCGCCGGATACGGCCCCTCCTCTCGAACCCGACCTTCGACCCTGAACGGGGATGGTGATACACGCCCGTCCTTCTGGTATAGTGGCACGATCACCCAGCGGAGACGTTGCCATGTCTAAGCACTTCGTTCATGGGGCAGTGGTCGCATTGGGGCTGTTCGTCACCAGCGCAAGCGCCGAAACCCTGAAGCTTCCTGACAATCTGGCCGGCTTTAGTTCTGATATTGGCGAAAACTACTTCGTCGAAAGCGATGCACGGGAGGCCTATTTCCCTCTCGCAAGCAACTTTCTGACGCAGAAGACACAGTCCTATTGCGGTGTCGCCAGCATCGTCATGGTGCTGAACGCGCTCAATGTACCGGCGCCTTCGGTTCCGGAGTACGAGCCATATCGCACTTTCACGCAGGACAATGTCCTCGATGAACGAACGGACGCCATTCTCGCCCGAGATGTTTTGGCGAAGAAAGGTATGACCCTCGATCAGATCGGTGGAATTCTTGCGACGCAGCCGGTCAAGGCAGAAGTCCATCATGCCGCCGACAGCTCAGTCGACGAGTTCCGCAAGCTGGCGAGTTCCCATCTCGGCCAGTCGAACCATTTCGTGATCGTCAACTACCTCCGCAAGGCAATCAGACAGGAGAAGGGCGGCCATATCTCGCCGCTAGCAGCCTATGATGGGAAATCAGACCGCTTCCTCATCCTTGATGTCGCACGGTATAAATACCCTCCAGTGTGGGTGAAGACATCTGAGCTTTTCGATGCCATGAACACCCAGGACTCCGACAACGAGAACAAGACCCGCGGCTTCGTCCTGGTATCGGCGGCTTCTGTTCAATAGTGATCACCGTCTTCAACGCGATCATCCAGTCTGTGAGCGAGGGGTCACGCGCATTGATGCGGGGCCCCACAAACCATCCCGCCCCCGCCCGCCGATGAACCCGGTGGGTGCCGACCCGGCATGCGCTCGCCCCGGCGGCGGTGGTCTCACACGCTGGCGTTCTAGGGTCAAACTCTACCAACTGGCTGCCGCCAATGGCCGAGATGGATGGTTTGTTGCTGTTCGCCTCGTCCACTGGAACGAGTAAGGTGCGCCAGTAGCAGGCAGTCAAACGTGTGTTCTGGAATGACTGCAATTGGCGCCGAACGCGCTGCCCCTTCCACCAACTAACGGCCAAGGCTATTCCCGCCGAACCGAGGGCGTGTCATATAGCGTAGCACGCTCCAGCTCGCTGAGCAGGGCCTCGGCCTCTCTGACGTCGGCGGTTTCGAAACCCTCGGTGAACCAGTCGCGAACGGGTGTCAGAAAACTGTGGGCTTTCTCCCCGGCGCCTCGCTCTGCCCACAGGCGTGCGAGCTGCGTCGCAGCTCGCAACTCCCACCATTTGGCGGCCTGCGCCCCGGCAGTCTCTACCGACTTGTCGAAAGATTCCGCCGCCAAGTCGCCGTCGCGACCAGGCTCGCGCAAAGCAAACTCCCCTTTCAGTCGGTACAGCTCGGCATCAAACCAACGCTCGCCGGTCGAAGTCGCACGCTCGAACGCGTCGTCCAGCACGCGTCGCGCATTTTCAACGTTGCCACTACTAAGGTAAGCCTCAGCCAGAATGGACTCGTAGTACGGCATCATCACCAGGTAACCGGCGTTCACGTCGTGCTCGTAGCAGGATTTGAGGGTCTCGAGGCCTTCGGTTGCATTTCCTTCAGCGATGAGTGCGGCAGCTCGAAAGCCCCGTCCCTTGTTCAACATTGCAGGCATGGCCTTTTCGGACGCGAGAGCAATCAGGCGCTCGCTGTCGCGCCGAAGGGCGAGCCAGTCTTTGCACAAGTGGTAGTAGACGCACGTGTTGGCGAGAGCCAACACGATCGCGAAGGGCTGGCGCGTTTTCTCCGCAGTTTCCAGACCCTGCCGGCACCGCCGGTACCCCTGCTCGGGGTAGCCCAGAATGAGCAGCGTCCGGGCAAGGTAGAGGTTCGGTCCGGCGTCGGCGATGTCGGCACCGAGCAGAGGGTCCAGGTCAGGTGCCCTTGTCGAGACCCGCTGCTCCAGGAAAGAGCGTGCGGTGGCAAAATCGCCCATCCAAAGGGCAACGAATCCGGCTGCGTCCACTCCGATTGGGCCACCCTCGCCGTATGCGCGCGCCGCCGCGCGCATCAGCTCGTTGGCGACTTCGCGCGCGCGATCGAGCTCCGCGCGATTGTAGTAACAGAGAAACTCGCCGTAGCTGGCCCGGAGGTTCTCGCGCTCCGCTCCCGTTTGCCCTGCCAGGAATCGGGCGCGAGCATAAGCGGTGCCCGTTTCGACCGCCGCCGTGCCCCTAGCCGCCCGGAGCGCATCCCCGAGCGCAAGGCGGAGCCCGAGTTCAAATCGGTTGCGCTCCAAGCCTTCCGGCAGCGTTTCGAGAAGCGAGAGACCGTTATCGAGCTGGTCCAGCGCTTCCTTTGTCGCCGAGCGCATGATCGCCGTGCGTGCCGCAGCCTGATAATATGGCACTGCCTTCCCGACGAGCCCGGCCCTGCCGTAGTGGCCGGCGACGAGTTCGGGATGAGCTGTGGCCGTGTCCTTGAATCTGTTGACCAGCGCGTCGGCAATCGCGCCGTGCAGTTCCCGGCGGCGCCTTTTGAGGAGCGATTCGTAGGCGGCGTCCTGAATGAGAGCGTGCTTGAAGATGTGTGCCGGGCTGGCCGCGGTGCCGCCGCTCAAGATTAGCTCGGCTCCGATCAGTTCCGAGAGCGCCGTCTCCAGTTCACCGGCAGGCATGTCGCTCACGCTCGCCAGCAGCGCACGATCGAACTCCCGCCCAATCACGGCACCGACTTGCGCGGCATGCCTTGCGGAGGGCGGCAGGCGGTCGAGCCGAGCCATCAGCGCGTCCTGAAGTGTCACGGGAACCGTGACTGCAGGCAGAGATCCCAAAAGGTCGAAGTGATCTCCTGCGTCGACAAGGACGTTGAGATCGCGCATCGCCTTGGTCAATTCCTCGATGAACAGCGGAATGCCGTCGGTGTGCGCGACGATCTCGTTCAAGACTTCCTGCGGAAGACGCTTGCCCGCAACGGCCTCGGCCACTGCGGCCGCCTCAATCGGATCGAGCCGTTCGAGCACGATCCAGTCAACGTGTGCGCCGCTCCAGGCCGGCTTGAACTCCGGCCGGAAAGTGACGAGCAGCAGCACTGGCAATTGGGCGATCCGATCGTTGATCCGATCGACCAGTTCCAGCGTCGTCGGGTCAAGCCATTGTGCGTCCTCGACGACCACGAGCAGCGGATGCCGCGTCGCGAGCCCCTCAACCCAGTTCAGCAGCGCTGCAAACGTCATGGCCTTCCTCTGCTGAGGGGTCAGATCACGTAACGAATGCTGCTCGCCGGTTCGAACGCCGAGCAGATCGGCGATGACAGGGATGGCGCCGCTGGTATCGGACAAAGCCCTTCCCAGAAGAAGCTCGAGCTTCCTGAGCTGTGTTTCGCCCGGGTCAATGCTTGCAAACTCCGCGGAGCGCCGGATTTCCGAGATGACGGGCCGTAGCGCCGAGTTCGCGTAGTACGGCGAGGCGTCGAAATGGATTTCCTGGAGCCGGTCCCCTCTCAGTCGATCCCCGAGAAAGCGCACCAGTCGCGATTTTCCGATCCCGGGCTCCCCGGTTACGAGGACAAACTGGCCCATCGTTCGCCTGACCCGCCCCCAGCGCTCGAGCAGCAGATCGATCTCGCGGCCTCGGCCGACGAACGGCGTGAGCATCGTGCCGTGAAGTCCCTCGAACCGACTTTCACTGCGCCCGATGCCGTGGACCCGCCAGAGGGCTACCGAGGGGCCGATCCCCTTGATCGGCTGCCTTCCCAGGTCCTCCAGGTCGAAAATCCCTCCGACGAGGTGCCGGGTGGTTTCGGAAATCACAACCTGGTCCGGCCCTGCGGCCTGCTGCAGCCGTGCTGCGAGGTTCGGCGTCTCCCCGACGATCTCGTCCGGGCGCTCTGCCTCCCCTCCCCCTAGGCTTCCGATGACCACCAACCCTGTGGCAATGCCGATGCGTGCACGAAGGTGAGGAACCTCTTGCGTCTTGATTCCACCAGCTGCCGCCACAATGCGAAGGGCAGCCTTGACCGCCCGTTCAGCCGCGTCCTCTTGTGCCTTCGGCCAGCCGAAATATGCAAGAATGCCATCGCCCAAGAACTTGGCGACGTGCCCCCCGAAACGGTCCACTTCTTCGGTTACCGCGCTTCGGTAACTCCGCATCACCGCCCGCAGCTCTTCGGGGTCGAGCTGATGGCTTAGCTCGGTCGACCCGACGAGGTCGACGAACATCACCGTGAGCTGCCGCCGCTCTGCCTCTGTCGGGGCGGATAAAGGCAGCGCCGTCTTCAGCGATGCGGATGCGCCAATGGGCGCCGACCTCGAACCCAGGGCCAGTGAGGCAATCGCATCGAGCAGCTTGCGCCGGTGGCCGACGGAGGTCACGCCGATTCCCGTCAAATCCTCGGCCGTCAGGTGGGCAAGAACCTCTTCACTAATATCGTTGTCGCGGAAGGCCTTCTCGTATTGTCCCAGGCCGATACCGCGAAGCCAGGTGGCGACGTCCACGTCCCCCTCCTGTATGAAAGTACAATCATACACCAAAAGCCCATCATGGTCGCGTGAAAACGGGTCCGAGAAGAGTCGATTCGGCCTCAGCCTGAAGGTCCAATTTAATAGGACCAGACATGTCGGGAAATGGCGGCGCAAGAATGTCCTTCCGGAGCCGGAACTGATGACCCTGAGCAGCCGTTCAGAATGCAAGGTTTGAACGTCGACGAAGGGTCATGGCCGTGAATTGACCCGGAGCAAGCGAGCTTCCGCTTAGGGTCGACTCCGGCCAGTGCGTGAAGGTCGGCTTAGGAGGCGCGACTCGAATGGCGCGAAATGGCGCGTCCCGCTGGTTCGAACATCCGCCCTCGAGAACGCCCTAAATGAGCGTCAATCGACTTGGTTGGGTGTTTTTTTGCCTTCCCTCTCGCCGATTGGAACGAGAAAGGAGCGCCAAATCCTGACGTACAGACGAACGGTCGATAAGGTCGCGATCCTGACCCACATTTCCAGTGCTTCTTCAGGCGGCCTTCAGAAACTGTCTTTCTGACGAGTGCGATTTTGCATCATCGATGAAAGCTGGCAAGAAATGGAGCGCAATCCAAGAACTGGCTCCGGCCGCAAGCGCTAGCGGAGAAGCTATCTCAATCCGGCCCGCCGTGCACCTTCGCGGATGGCGACAAGCGCGGGAGGATTGGTGACCGGATAGGTTCTGATGAACCCCTCGACGGTAAAGCCGGGGAATTCGCTCGCCAATCGGGCGGCGATCTTCGCGGCCTGTGGTACTTCGTCGAGCATCGCATGTCCCATCGACTGGAACAACAGGGTGGCCGGCGAGTCGGGCGGGCTCTGCTGGAACGCCACGACGCTCTCCCGGTAGCGCCCGACCACGAAATTCGTGCGACCAAGCATGCTGAAGTACCAGAGCGAAGCTAGCGGGTTGAGACGTAGAGCCCTCTGGATCAACACGCAGCCCTGCTGCGGATCACCTGTCACCAGTGCTCGGCTTCCGGCAATCATCGCCAGCGTATCGGCATCGTTTGGAGCGGCGGCCAAAGCGCGATCGAGTTCCTCGGCAGCGGCTCCCAAGTCGCCTCGCGCCGCGCGAATGTCGGCCATGCCCTGACGGGCCATGCTGTCTCCCGGATCGAGCAAAAGAGCTTGTTCCATGCACGAGTACCAGCGTTCCAGCGAGACGGATGGATTACTCGCGTACCAGGCTTCGACGGCGTAAGAAAATCCCAACGTCAACCAGGCTCGCGCCAGCCCCGGGTCGAGTTCGACTGCGCGCGACAAGAGACGGATTGCTTCCACGTTCGAGGTGCGGGTGAACACATTGTGCTGTTCGACGCCGAGCAGATAGTAGTCATAGGCACCCAGGCTGGCGGGCGGCTTGCGCCGGATGACATCCCGTCCAAGGTGGGCAAGCTTGCCGCAGCAGCTGACAAGGACATTGACGACGTTCTCGGTGACCATGTCTTGCGTAGCAAACAGATTGTCGGCCGATTGATCGTATCGCGCCGCCCAAAGACCGGCACCACTCCTCACATCGACAAGCTGCACCGAAATGCGGAACTGCTCGCCGGTAGCCTGAAGGCTCCCTTCGAGCAAATAGTCGGCATTCAACTCCCGACCGATGGAGCGCAGATCATCGCGCCTTCCCTTGAACATCAGCATCGTCTGGCGGGCAATCACCGCAAGGGCGGAGTAACGCGCGAGATCGACAATAATATCGGCGGACAAACCGTCGGCCAGCCTTCCCCAACGCTCGTCCGAGCTCAAATTTTCAAAGGGCAGGACGGCGATGACCGGTGGCCCGAAGCCGCCGGGCGACAGACCCTCGAAACGAGCTTGTCCGGACTCTTGCCGGCTCTCACTCGAGAGCAGGCTTGCCAACGCCACTTTGCTGCGAACGCCAAGCTTTCGATAGACCACCGAGAGATGGGTTCGAACGGTGGTCGGCGCGATGAACAGCGTCTCGCCGATCTCACGATAGGTCATGCCTTCGGCGAATTTCGCAGCGACCACCCGCTCCCGGTCCGAAAGCCCGGTCAGAGGATTGCCGACTGCGTCAAGCATTGCGTCATTCCGATCCGCGGCGCGTATGGTCGGGAACGTACCGATTTCGCGACACAGCGAAAATACTACAGATGCGACACCAAAAACACTCCATCTGTACGATCCCGCCAAGTCGTTGCCGCTCCTAGCATCCACGGATCCACAACACGTTGCCCGGTTCACTGTCCAGGCCAGGCAAAATGTCAGGAGGCATCCATGAGAAAGTCATCCGCAGTCGCCGGCATACTGGTGCTGGCTCTTTCGACCGCGCCAAGTCTCTCCGGCGAAACGACGCCAGTGGGAACGCCAATCTCCATAGAAGCGGTAAGGCTTGCCAGCGACCGCGTCTATTCCGATCTCTTGCGCCGTGCCTTTGCGAATGGCTGGCGATACCCACCCGAGCAAATCAAGAGCGGCTTCAAGCGGCATTTCGAGGAAACGAGGCTGCAACTGATCGATCAAGGCTACATCATCGTGCCCGATGTATCGGAAAGTGCTTCGCAGTGACGTTTCTCCGGATCGGGTCTTTGATCACGGCGTGCCTTCATCGGTAATCGCACCCCGCGGCCTTCGTTACTCGTCTTTAGCTGGCGCTGCCGCCAATCCGCCGGACGCGGAGCGAGCGAATGCCACGATTGCCGTCAATCCGTGATGTAGTCGACTATGGCGGCCAGGCGCGCGGCGACGACCGCGCTCATACTGGTCTGTCCCAAAGGGCCGTGCGGTGTGATGGCGAGCAAAACGAGATCGAAGATGTGCCGGCGGATGATCTCACGGGCTTCCACAGAACCGTTGAGTGGATGCTTTTCGAGTGTGCAGAGGTAGCCGCGTAGCAATTGCAGCGCCTCGGATACCCCTGGCGCGCGCTGCATGACCGCACAGTCGAGCCCGGCGGCAAGACACCACTCCATCTGGCAAAACGCCAGGGGCAACGCGAAGTTGCCGACTATCTCATGTCGCACGGCGTCGTCTTGCCAACACCGGCCCCGATCTCAACGAAGTTGGCTTCTGCCGATGTCGAGAAAGGCCGGACCTACTTCACCCGCGCGTGTGACCGTTGCCACAATGCCGAGCCACTGGGAGGGAACAAAACGGACCGAACTTGTGGAGCGTCGTCGGCCGCGATAAGGCATCCATGGCAAAAATGCGTTACTCCGACGCTTTGCTCGGCTGGGAAGGCGTGTGGAGGTAAGAGGACCTGAACAGATATCTCTTCGGGCCCATGCTCACCACGCCGGGCGTTAAGATGGAGATACCTGGTGTCTCGGACGAGACCGAACGGGTCGACCTGATCGCGTACTTGCGCACACTCAGTGACAAGCCGATGCCGCCACCCTGAATCGATGATCTCTTGCACAAGTACTGCTGCGGACCTGCGTCGGCGGTGATGTCACATAGACGGAGATGGGCTGTGGTTGTGACTTTTGGGAATGATTTCAGGCGATCACGCCGGCAGCAGCTTTCCATTGCGCCATGGCATTCAGGCGGTGAAGATGGATCTGAAAGGCGGAGCGTTTTGAATGGGGCGGGACGAAGAGATTGAGGGCTGCAGAAAAGGTCGAGAGGAAACGCTGGAGGCTCCCCGGTGATCGAAAGCCTTGCATCATCCGCTCTCGTTTTCGCAGTGGCACATGCGAATTCTCCGCTCTGTTGTTCAAGCCCTTGTGCGACCGGTGCTCGACGCCCGGCATGACTTGACGCAGCGTGCTCCATAGGAGCCGAGCTTGTCGGTGATCATGCGCTTCGGCACCTGGCCCTGCTTTTCAACAGCCGTGTCAGCAAGTGCTTGGCGGCCTTGGTGTTGCGCCGGGTCTGGACGATCTCGTCGAGCACATAGCCGTCCTGGTTGACGGCCCGCCATAACCAATGCTTCTTGCCGGCGATCGTGATGGCGACTTCGTCGAGGTGCCAGATATCATTTCGACTGGGCTGCTTGCGGCGCAGGAGCCGAGCGTAGTCCAGCCTGAACTTCTTTCCCCACCGACGGATTGTCTAGTAGGAAACGACAATGCCGCGCTCCAGCAGCATTTCTTCGACATGGACGCAGGCTCAGCGGAAATCGAGAATACAGCCACAGCGCGTGGGCGATGATCTCGGGTGGGAACCGATGCCGTTTGTAGCTGATCTGCGAAGTGTTCATCCCCAGCATCTATCGCAGCGATCCCTGACACGCGGTTGCCGTGACAACGCCCCTATGCCTCGCTCGATAGCATATTGCGGGCGGCATAGAGTTCGGCAATGAAGTCGGTGATCAAGGTCGAATTGATGCCGTCCGGCGGGCGCAGGAGTAGCGCGCGGAAATTGACGGCTGGCTCGAATGGCCTGGCCAAAATGCTGCCGATCATGCCGTCCGCAATGACGGAGGGATTGACCAAGCCGATCCCCATGCCCTTGGCTGCGAGGATGGCGATTGTCAGGCCGTAGGGCGTTTCGATCAGGATGCGCGGTCGCACCCCATGCGCGGCCAGGATCTTGTCCATCGCGAGCCGCGCCGTATCTTCCGGCGACAATGCCAGGAAGGCCTCGTCGGCGAGATCGGCCGGTGTGATTATCTGCTTCCGCGCCAGCCGGTGGTTCTTCGGCATCACGCAGACGGCGCGCGGTGTGGTGAAGACGCTGTGCAGCACGCCGCTGGTGTCGACCTCGTCGGCCGCGAGCCCGATATCGAAACTGCCAGAGGCGACCAGGTCGCGCACGATATTGGAGGTGCGGACCTGATAGCTGATTCGCACCTGCGGATGCCGGTGCGAGAACGCTACGATGGCGCGCGGCACCAGCCCATGCCCGAGTGCCGACAGGGAGGCGACGCGGATGGTACCGGTGCCGACCTCCTTGATCTGGGCCGCCCGCAGCTTCAGCCGGTCGAGCCCGACCAGGTTGGCTTTCACCTCGGCATGGAACAACTCCCCTTCGCGTGTCGGCACCAGCCTGCCACGAATGCGGTCGAAAAGCCTGAAGCCGAGCTCGGCCTCTAGCTTGGCTAGCGAACGGCTGATGGCCGGCTGCGAGGTGTCGAGCAGCGCGGCCGCCGCGCCGGCGCCGCGCGTGATCATGATCGCGTTGAAGACATCGACGTCGCGCAGGTTCATAGTGCAGCCATATCAAAAGCGAATTAACTTTATCGCTGCGGTCATAGATGGCAATGGATGAGCCCGCTAAGTTTCGCCCATGAACCGACGCGACGACACTTCACATGTCCATCCTCCCAAGCGCTCCGAGGAACCGTTCCAGGCGGTGGCGATGCCGGTCGAGCGAGCCTCGACCGTTGTCTTTGACGATCTGGAGTCGTTCGAGCGTCGCGTCGAGCGCCTGTACGACGGGTTCAGCTACGGACTTTACGGCACACCGACCAGCCGGCAGCTCGAAGATCACATCGCCGTGCTGGAAGGCGGATTGCGGGCTCTCGTCGTCCCGTCGGGCATGGCTGCCATGACGCTGGCGACCATGGCTGTCTGCCGTGGCGGCGAAAGGGTTCTGATCCCGGAGACGCTCTATGGCCCGGCGCGCGACATGGCCGAGCGTTTTCTTGGCCCCCTCGGGATCGAGGCGGTTTCCTACAATGCAAGGCTGGACGCAAGCATCGCGGCGATGATCGACGGCAGAACGCGGCTGGTTTGGGTAGAATCGCCTGGCTCGGCCACCTTCGAAGTCCAGGATGTGCCCGCCATCACAGCCGCGGCCCACAAGGCCGGCGCGCTCGTCGCGGCCGACAACACCTGGGCATCGCATCTGCTGTTCAAGCCGCTCGCCCATGGCGTCGACATCTCCATGCAGGCGCTTTCCAAGCACGCCGGCGGCCATGGCGATCTCCTGATGGGTTCAGTCTCAGTGCGCGACGAGGCGCTGTTCCGACGCCTGAAGGACACGGCGCGCTTCCTCGGCTACGGGGTCTCGCCGGAGGATTGCGCGCTGTGCGAGCGTGGCCTGATGACCATGCCGGTGCGCATGCGTCATGCCGACGCCACCGCGCGGAAGATCCTCGCCTGGCTATCGGAACGCCAGGAAGTCGCGCAGATCTTGCATCCCGCGGAGTCTGGCCATCCCGGCCACGCGGTCTGGAAGCGTGACTTCGCCGGATCGGCGGGCGTGTTCTCCTTCGTGCTGCGGCCGGAACTGGCGCCACTGCAATCCGATGTCCTGCGCAGGCTGCGGCTGTTCAGGCTCGGCGCAAGCTGGGGCGGCGTGCATTCGCTGATTGCCGTCAGCGATCCGCGCAAAGGGCGCGCCAGCCTCGATTGGCTGAAGCCCGGCCCGGTCTGGCGCCTGTCGATCGGCCTTGAGGCGCTCGAAGATCTTCTGGCCGACCTTTCCCAGGCCTTCGAACTCTTTGCTGAAGCCCGGCGCAACGGAACCGCAGCAGCCGACACCAAGGCCGCCGAATGATTAGAACCTCAACGAGAAGGGGAATGACTATGAAACATCAAGTTCTGAAATGGCTCACGGGTCTGGCGATAGGATTGGCCAGCCTGACTTCGGGCGCCGTGGACGCCAGCGCGCAGGCGGTTATCAACAAGATCAAGGAACGCGGCTATGTCAGCTGCGGCGCCAGCCAGGGCGTGCCCGGTCTCTCCCGGCCCGACGAGAAGGGGTATTATCGCGGCTTCGATTCCGATATCTGCCGCACTTTCGCGGTCGCCATCCTCGGAGACAAGGAGAAGATCCGTTACGTGCCGCTTAACGCAGGCCAGCGTTTTCCTGCGCTGCAGACCGGAGAGATCGACGTTCTGTCGCGCACATCCACCATCACCTACAGTCGCGATACGGTTGTCCGATTCGTCTGGATCAATCTCTACGACACGGACGGCATGCTCGTGCGCAAGGCCGACAATATTACCGAGCCCAAACTGCTGGACGGAAAGACCGTCTGCCTGCAAGGCGGTGGCAGCCTGACCGAGAAAGCGATCGAGGAAACCGAGGAAGAGTTCGGGATCGCGATGGAGAAAGTCTATTACGACTCGACCATTCAGGCGCGCGACGCCTTCTTCGGCGGCCGCTGCGATTCATACGTCACCGACGGCACTGCGGCAGCCGGACAGCGTGCTTCGGTGGCCAAGAACCCCGACGACTACGACATCATCAAGGTCGGCAAAGCCGCCGAACCCAATGGCGTCGCGGTCGCCCGCGGCGACGATCAACTCTTCGACGTCGTGCGCTGGACATTGAATGCGCTGTTCTGGGCCGAGGCCAACGGCATCACCTCGCAGAACATCGATGAAAAGCTTGTGTCGGGCAGTCCGGAAGTCAAACGGGTGCTCGGTGAGGAACCCGGCTTCGGCAAGCCGCTCGGATTGGACGACAAGTGGGCCTACAACGTCATCAAGCAAATGGGCAACTACGCCGAGATCTGGGACCGCAATCTCGGCAAGGACAGCCCGCTAAAGGTCGAACGCGGTCTGAACGCGTTGTGGAAGGACGGGGGCCTCAACTATCCTTTCCCCTGGGATTGAGCCGCATGATGGAGGGGAACGGGCCCGGCGCTCCCCTTCCCTGCCAACGCCGCGAACCCTCGAGGTCAACATGCTGAGCGATGCCAAGACCAGATCGATCATCATCCAGTGTGCCTTGGCGGCCGCGGTTGCCGCTTTCGCTGCCCTGCTCGTCAGCACGACCTTCGCCAATCTGAGGGCCCGCGGCATCCCGATCGGCTTCGATTTCCTGACGATGCCGTCAAGGATCGTCATCTCCGAAGCAATCCTCACTTACAAGTCGCGGGACCCCTATTACTGGGCGATCGCGACTGGGCTCGCCAATACGGTCTTCATCTCCGCGGTCGTCATCGTCTTTTCATCCGCGCTCGGCCTCGTCGTCGGCATCACCCGGCTGAGCAGCAATCCCCTGGCGGCGGGCACCTGCCGCGTATGGGTGGAGGTTGCACGCAATTCACCGCCGATCGTGCTTCTGATCTTTCTCTATTCGCTGTGGTGGAAGGTGCTGCCGCCGGTCGGCGAAGCGCTCAATCCGCTGCCAGGCGTTTACGCCTCAATGCGCGGCTTTGTGGTGCCGGCCGTCAGCATGGACGTCGCCACCCCGGGATTGCTAGTCATTGCTCTCGCCCTGGCACTGGCGGCTGCCGGCTGGGCGGCGGCGCGACGAGGATGGTTGCCGCCGCTGGCCACGCCGGCGATCCTCACGGTGGGCGTTGCCGGACTATGGCTTGCCGACGCGAAATTCTCCGTCGACTGGCCGACCTTCACTGGGTCGAACTTCAAAGGCGGCAAGGACCTGACGCCCGAGCTCAGCACCATCCTCATCGGGCTGACCATCTACACCACCGGCTTCGTCGCCGAGATCGTGCGTGGCGGCGTGCTTTCGGTCGGCCGCGGTCAGTGGGATGCAGGTCATTCGCTCGGCCTGCCACGCGGCAAAATATTGCGTCTGATCATCATCCCGCAGATGCTGCGGGTGATCGTCCCGCCGCTCAACAGCCAATACATCAACGTCGTCAAGAATTCGACATTGGCGATCGCGGTCGGCTATCCGGACTTCCTTGCGGTGATGAACACCATCATCAGCAAGTCCAGCCATTCGATCGAGGGCGTCTTCATCATCCTCGGCGTCTATCTCGCCCTCAACCTGAGCCTCTCGAGCGCGGCCAATTGGTACAACCGTCGCATCGCCATCGTGGAGCGCTGAACTATGAAGGCCGTGTCTCTTCCCCTTCCGGCCGAGCCAATGCCAGGACAGATCCGCTTCGGCGCTTTGCGGCGGTCAGCCATGCTCCTGTTCGGCACGCCACTCAATGCCGTCCTGACGCTGTTGTTCGGCGTTCTGCTCGTCGCCACGGTACCGCCGATGCTGCGCTGGCTGGTAATCGACGCCGTGCTGTTCGATCCCAATCCAAGCGCCTGCCGGGTGGCCACCGGAGCCTGCTGGAGCTTCATCTACGCCAAGTCCGGGCAGTTGCTGTTCGGCATCTATCCGCTCGACGAACGCTGGCGCCCCGCCATCGTCTGCCTGCTCATCCTGGCGCTGCTCGGCTGGTCGGTGCGGCCCGCCAGCTGGGCCCCGCGGCTGCTGGCGCTCTGGGTCGCAGCACTGGTGCTGATCTTCTGGCTGATGGGCGGCGGCCTCGGCCTGACCGAGGTTCCGACCTCGTCCTGGGGCGGCCTGCCGGTGACGCTCATCCTCACCGTCGTCGCCATCGGCGTCGGCTTCCCTGTCGGCATTCTCTTGGCGCTGGCCAGGCGCTCGACCATGCCCGCGATACGCATCGGCGCCGTGGTCCTGATAGAATCGGTGCGCGGACTGCCGCTCTTGTCCATCCTGTTCGTGGCATCGATCATGATGCCGCTGTTCCTGCCCGAAGCCTTGTTGCCCGACAAATTCGTGCGTGCGCTGGTCGCCCTCACCATCTTCGCGGCGGCCTATCTCGCCGAGGTGATCCGCGGCGGCCTGCAGGCCATCCCGAATGGCCAACACGAGGCCGCGGCGGCGCTCGGCCTGCCCTTCTGGCGCACGCAATATCTGGTGATCCTGCCGCAGGCGATCCGGGTGGCGATCCCGGCGCTGGCCAACACCATCATCGTCATGATCAAGAACACCAGCCTGGTCCTGGTCGTCGGCCTGTTCGACCTGATCAGCTCCGGTAAAGCGGCGCTGGCAGACCCGGACTGGCCGTCGCCGGCGGCCGAGACGTTCCTGTTTATCGGGGCGCTCTTCTTCGCGCTCTCCTTCTCATTCGCCCGCTTCGCCGACTTCCTGGAGCGGCGCGGCCCGACCGCTCAGTAGGAAATGCCTTGATGTTATCGTCCGCCCCAACGCGCGTTCCGTCCATGCCCGATCGCAGCGCTCCGCCCGCTATCCAAATGACCGGCATGAATAAGTGGTACGGAAACTTCCATGTGCTGAAGAATATCAACCTGACCGTCCATCGCGGCGAGAAGCTGGTGATCTGCGGTCCGTCCGGCTCGGGCAAGTCGACGATGATCCGCTGCATCAACCGGCTGGAGGAGCATCAGCAGGGACAGATCGTCGTCGAAGGTGTCGAACTCAGCAACGATTTGAAGAAGATCGACGTAATCCGCAGTGACATCGGCATGGTGTTCCAGCACTTCAACCTGTTCCCGCATTTGACCATTCTGGAAAACCTGACACTGGCGCCGATCTGGGTGCGCAGGATGCGGCGCGGGCAAGCCGAGCAGACCGCCATGCACTATCTGGAGCGGGTGAAGATCCCGGACCAGGCGCATAAATATCCCGGCCAGTTGTCCGGCGGCCAGCAGCAGCGCGTCGCTGTCGCCCGTGCGCTCTGCATGAGCCCGAAGATCATGCTCTTCGACGAACCGACCTCCGCCCTCGATCCTGAAATGGTCAAGGAAGTGCTCGACACCATGGTCGCGCTGGCCGACGATGGCATGACGATGCTGTGCGTCACCCATGAGATGGGATTTGCCCGCCAGGTCGCCGACCGCGTCGTCTTCATGGACCAGGGCGAGATCGTCGAGATGAACACGCCCTCCGAATTCTTCTCACATCCGCGTCACCAGCGCAGCAAACTGTTTCTTGCCCAGATCCTGAACTAGCGAACCTCTCCCGCCAGCCCATGCGCCGGCCGGATGGGCAGACGCAAATCAGAAATCCATCCGGGCGCTGGTCAGCGCGCAGCGACCTGCCAGACCGCGACGCCGGCCAGGATCAGGCCGGCGACGCCTTCGATGCTGCGCGAGATAATGTCGAAATAAGCGCGGCCGACTCTCGAAGAAATACACCAGGCGTTCGCGAAACAGAATCGACAGCGCCGCGAGTTCCGGCCATTGCTAGATGTTCGGCCCACAACTTCTGCACGTCGACGATCCGGGCGCCTGGCGGTGGGCGCTCCGGTCCTGTTTCGAAGATAATGCGCCGCCGGCCGGCGCAGGCACAGCTGCCACGTATTGCAGCAGACGGCAGAGGACGAGAACGTCGTCCACAACGCAACTCTCGACTCGAAGTCGTAGCTGCATCATATGGCCTGTTCACCAAGCGGGCCTTGGGGGCTAGCACGAAGTCGGGCACCCACTTTGGCACCTCCACTTGCGCGACCAGTAGTCCGCTTTCCTTCGCAAATGCCATGTGGCAAGACGGATGGATGGCGGCGGACAGCGAACATAAAAGCATCTCTGCGAGAGCGTTGGGCATCGCATTATCAGCTGCTGCCCTCGTGCCGCATTTCACAACCCCAGCCTTTGCCCATGCTTCCGAGCGCGGCTATGTCATGCTCCTGCCGACCGGATATTATGTCGTGGGCGGGGCGGTGGCCGTAGCCGCGAGTTTTCTGGTTCTGGCTGTCCTCCCGCCCAGGCTGCTCGAACGCATTTCGGCATCCCGCCTGCCAATTGGTCAATTCGGCGACGCCGCGCGCATTTGGATCAGCATGCTCGCCTTCGCGGTTCTCGCCATACTCGTGGCGGCGGGAATTCTCGGCAGCCGAGATCCGCTGTCGAATCCACTTCCGCTAACGGTGTGGACGCTGGTCTGGGTCGGACTGACATTGCTTCAGGGCGCAATCGGCTTTTTTGAGCCGCCGCACATGTGCGGCTAGCGGCCCAAATGGGCGCTTCAGCGCCAACAGGCGAACCAACACGTACGTCCGCAATGGGCCTGATCCCGGACCTTCGCATCGAGCTCTCACATGTCCGCTCGCGTGCTGGGTACCCTGGGAGCGGACGGTCTGCTCGGCCCCATTTCTGCCGCCTCGGACCGCGTGGGTAGTGGGAGAAATACGGCCCGATTCCATTCATCCGCTCCCGGCTGTCGCAAAAGTTATATAGCGCAAACGATGACATAGGGGTTCTCAGTTTCATCCTGTCGGGCGCAGCATTGCCGCAGTTCGCTTGCCGACAACTATTCCTGCTGGAATTGACAGGGCCAATCTTCAGGCCTCGTCAAGCCAGAAGGCAACTCGGTCCGGGCGTCTCCGCAAGCCATGTTGAGCTGCCACTGGGACAGACCCACCGAATTGGAAAGGTCGACGCCCTCGATACGGGTCAGAAAGAAAAAGGCGCGGTCAAAGTCTATCGGCGCGGTGAACGTCGCTCCCCGGAAGTCCGCCCGTGCGAGATTGGCAAACGAGAAGCGGCTGCCGCTGATATCGGCGTCATGGAACTGCGCACGCCCCAATTCTGCCTTTGTGAAATCAACATTGGTCAGATTGGCGTCCTGGAAATTCGAGCGCTGTATTTCCGCGCTCGCAAACACAGCGCCCTGCGCGTCCATACGGCTGAAGTCGGTCCTGTAGGCCTCGATTCTGTCGAACCGGGCGCCTTTGGCGGTCGAGTCGGCCAGGGAAGCACGCACAAGCGTTGCCTTCTCAAGATTTGCGGCAACGAGATTGCTGTTCCTGAGGTCGGTCGAAGTGAAATCAACACCGAACAGGTTCGCCCCGCTCAGGTCCTGTCCTTCTAGGATGAGAAGCTTCTTGTCACACTCGTGCCAATTGACGCCAGGCGTCGCGGCTGCGTCGCAATTCTGAGCAGCAGTGGCGTTCTGCCAAGCAAACACAGTGCAAACCGCTAGAACCAAGCCGGATGCGCCGTAAGCTCTGGTTCGCCTCAAAGTCATTGTTGCTGGACCTCTGCTACTCGCCGACACTCAACCTTACCACATCTGCTGACACTCGAGCCACGGTGACCACCGCCGTCACAGTTAGCGCATTTCTCATATTCAAGCTTTGATGTTGATCAACCGATCAACCCGCGCGTAGGGCGCGATTTGCGAGCGCCTCCCCATATCATCGGCGGTCCAGCAGAGATTCATTTGTCACCGGCCAGGCGCATCATTCCGCAGGTATGCTTGACTAAGCCGAGGAGAGCGGTCGTTCAGGCTGGCGAAGTCGCGTGCCAAGATTGGCCTCCGCTCTGGACGTTTGTCTCGCTAATGAGGAGCCTGCTCGGGTGCTGATCGCCACCGCCGGCGTCCGCTGCCGACAAGCGCGAATCCGCTTGGTTCCGCACCGATCGGTACTTCCCGACGGCGAGGTTGACCCGGCACGGGGTGCTCGTCGCATATCCTGATTCCGCTGTCGCATGAACCCCACGACTTCGCTTAGCGAGGCCGAAGTTGATCTCTGCCATCCACCAGGTCGAACCATCAACCCCGCATATTTGTGGCGAATTCCACGTAGAGATCGTCCCCAAGGGCCGCTATCCGAAAGAAGGCCAGACGCGCGCCGTCGGCTCCATCCGCCGGCTGATCGACAATCATGGCGCTGAGCATGCACGGTTGGTCCTGTGTGTCCTGGCTGAGGGCCGCGGCGAACCACGCGCTCACCGAAGAAAGCAGCCTGACGGCCGTCTCTGACTTGCTGCTGGCCGGTCCGGACCTAGTGGAGCAGGGCATGGCCGCCGTGCTCGAGGTTTTCGACGCGATCCCGCTCGGCGCATACATGGCGATCGTCAATGAGCTGCGCGGCCGCCTTCATCAGGGGCATGCGCTAGCTGGGATCCTTACCGGCGCCTCCGGGAGAGCTCGCTAACGCAAAGGAGACTATTCGGTCCTGGGATGGCCAAGGCGGACGCCAGCGAGGCTGAAAAAGGCCGGCAGGGCTTCACCAAGCGCCAGCGCAGCCGCGAGGAACTGATCGCACTCGGCAAGAGGATGCTCGCGGTCAAGGCGTCAGTGCCTCATGGCGAGTTCGGACCATGGCTGCGCGATCAGCCTATCACGTACGATTTGGCTTTGCAGGCGATGCGGCTGGCCCGCGGCTGCTGACTAGAAGCGATCGGCCGAACCAAAGAAGAGGCGCTCCCTTGTTTCGCGCCGTATCCCCATCTAGCCTGCACTATTGTCAGTTGAGGTGACGGGTATGAAACAGAATCAGGTTGGCATTCAGCGATCATTCGCAAGCAACGCATTGGCCATCGGGCTTTTGATATCGAGCATATCTCTGGCAGGGTGCACTACAGTCTCAAATAGCGGTGCGGATGGTCGACGCCGCCGTCCGGCACCTATAAGGATACTGTCGTTGTGACGGTCACCTTTTGAGATAGGCGCATGGAGCCGGCGCTTGCTGGGGATTGCCCAGGCCCGGCACGATGCTCCGCCCGACCCCCTACTCGTGCCGGGCACACTCCTCCGGCTCGTTAGTCACTGCTCTCAAGCGGCTCCCCTATCTCGAAGACGCTCCCGCGTGCTGAGCAGGCGGTTGATCAATTGACAAGCAGCGTGTGATCGTAAGGGTTCGCCAGCAGTGGTCCTCCATCGCACCAGCCTCCCGCATCGGCTGCGGCGTCCGATACCCTGACGTGAGGATCACCTTCACGCAAGGAGATCGGTGGGCGTAATCCGGGCGGGCGCGTTGCGCAAGTCTATTTCGCGCCAAAAGGGGCGAGGGATGTCCTAGATTAGACTGGACCAGGCGCATAAGCGTCGGAGGCGTAGCCGTCGAAAACGAACTCGTGTTTGAGGTTCCGGTCCGCGGAACAGCAGTTATCCAGAAATGGAACTGACTTTGAACGGTTTCGCTTGCCCGGTTGACAATCGAGGGGTCCCGTTCGGCAATCACCAAGCCTTTAAACTCCACGAGCTGTAAGCCCGTCCGTAAAGCACCCTTACCTTTAGTCGTAATACACGACACGGTCCCGTCCTTCCGACTTGGCGCGGAAGAGCGCCAGATCGGCCGCCTTGATGAGGTCATTTGGCGTGTGGTTCTCATCAGGCACCATGGTTGCAACACCGACGCTGATTGTGACCCGCTCAGAACCGTGGGGAATGCTCAAGGCTCGCACGCTCTGCACGAGCCGCTCGGCCATAGCGCCCGACTGCGCCTGCAAAATATCGACCACCACCACGACGAACTCTTCGCCGCCGTAGCGCGCCGCGAGATCGGTCGAGCGGTTGCAACTGCTTTGGATTACACTGGCGACCTGCTTCAGCACCTCGTCGCCTGCCATGTGGCCATAGGTGTCGTTGTAGCGCTTGAAGTGATCGGCATCGATCATAAACAACGACAGCGGGCTCTTCGTGCGGACCGCGCGCTTCCATTCCGCCGCGAGATATTCATCGAAGTAGCGCCGGTTTCCCAGACCTGTGAGACCGTCAATCCGTGTGAGACGTTCCAGCTCGAGATTCGCGCGCATTAATTGCCGCTGGCTTTCTCGCAGGGCCCTGTATGCCTCCTCTCGCTGAACGTGGTCAAGATAGGCCCGGGAGTGATAACGGACACGAGCGACCAACTCGATACGGTCCGGCAGTTTGACCAAATAGTCGTTCGCTCCGGCCTCGAATGCCTCGCCCTTGATGGCCGGATCTTCTTTACTTGACAGCACGATGACGGGGACAGAATGCGTCGAGGAATTCTTTCGGTATTGCCGTACCAGGTCCAGCCCATCAACGCCCGGCATGACAAGATCCTGCAGGATGACCGTTGGCTTCACTTCGTCGGCAACTGTAGTCGCTTTGAGCGGATCAGTGCAGAAGTGGAAATCTATGTCCGGCTGGTTTGCGAGCGCGCGCCGGACCGCTTCACAGATCATTATCTGGTCATCCACCAGCAGAACCATTGACGAGTAATTGTCTGCCAGGGGTGAGACGAGATTGGATTTGCCCGTCATAGAATAACCTTTCAGCAAGATCGGCCGCACGCCTCGATTAGGCGCGGGGCGATTGAGTCAAGTGGTAGGATCTCGACAGCGGCACCGATGGCAGCGGCGGCTTTGGGCATCCCATAGACCGCACTCGACGCGCTGTCTTGAGCGATTGTCAAATGCCCTTTGTCGCGTAGCAGCTTGAGCCCTTGGGCACCATCTCTACCCATGCCCGTGAGCAAGACACCGATCACGACACCCGGCCACCACTGCGCGGCGCTCTCAAGGAATACATCTACGGAGGGACGGTAGACGTTGTCGTGCGGCTTCGGGGTATAGCCGAGCTTGTGGGCTGACTTGAAGACGAGATGATCAGCCGTGGCCGCAATTAGAACGGTGCCGGCCTCGGGCTCATCTCCTTCGCGTGCAGGACGGATTGGAAGTGCCGCATGCTGGCCGAGCCAGTTTGCAAGACCGGGTACGAACTGCGCATCGAGATGCTGTACGAGAACTATTGCGGCCGTGAAATTGCTCGGAAATGCGCCGAGGATCGCGGCAACAGCTGCCGGCCCGCCCGCAGACGCGCCGATGGCGATAAGGTGCTGTGCCGATGACACAGACGGGGGCAATGTCCGTGTGCCCCAATTTGAAGACGGCGCGTCACGTACGAGTTTGCTGATCGTCGTTATCTTCTTGATAATAAGCTGTGCGGACCGTCCGGACCCCGGGCCGTCAGAGCCGATCGAGGGGATGTCGACCGCGTCAAGCGCACCATACCCCATTGCTTCATAGACACCAGGAATGTTGGCCTCAATGCTCGCCGTGACCAGCAGAATCAGGCATGGCGTCTTCGCCATGATCCTGCGCGTAGCCTCGACGCCATCCATTTCCGGCATCACCAGGTCCATGAGGATCAGGTCCGGGAGGTCTCGTTGGCAGGCCTCTACTGCCTCACGCCCATTAACGGCGATCCAGGCCACCTGATGTTCCGGGGTTGATACAACCAATCGCCGCAGAAGCTCGACCGCAAGAGGCATATCGTTGACGATAGCGATCCTCATTGATGGATACACACGCTGCGCCTCATTCTGTCGCCTGGCCGATCAGGTCGACGACTGCATGGAGCAGTGTCTCGTCGTGGAAACTTCCTTTAGTCAGGTAGTAGTCCGCGCCGGCGTCCAGACCTCGCCTGCGATCGTCTTCGCGATCTTTGTACGACACGATCATGATCGGGGTGTTCCCGAGCCGGCTGTCCTTCTTCATCAAGGTCACCAGTTCGATGCCGTCCATGCGCGGCATATCAACATCGGTGATAACAAGATCGAATGGTTCAGACCGTATGGCGTTCCATCCATCCATACCATCAATCGCCACCTCGACCTCATAGCCGTTATTGTCCAGCAGCTTGCGTTCGAGCTCACGTACCGTCAAAGAATCGTCGACCACCAGAACGCGCTTGCGCCTCCTAAGATCGGGGCTGGTAGTACCACGCCGCAAGGTGCGTAGGCCGCCGGATGACGCGAGCTTGTCTACTGATCGGATCAGATCGTCGACATCAACGATAAGCACGGGCGAACCATCTTCCATCAACGCCGCCGCGCTGATGTCCTTGACCTTGGCAAAGCGAGGATCTAGCGGCCGGACCACCAACTCGCGCTCGCCCAGGAAGCGATCGACAATCAACCCGTGGGTTTCACCGCGATTACCATTAATCAGAACGACTGAAAGTTCATCGGCGTCTGCTTGCGGCTCAGCGCGGTCAAGAACCTGGTGCGCGGTGACTAGTCCGATCTGTCGATCCTCGAAGCGGAAATGCGGCCGGCCTTCGAGCAGTTCGATGCGCGTGCGCGGCAACTTTATCGTGCTGGCGATGCCTGCGAGCGGGAAGGCGTATGGCTCTCCGTCAATGTCGACGAGCAGCGTGCGGAGCACCGACAAGGTCAACGGCAGCTGTAGTTGAAATCGGGTTCCGAAGCCGAACTCTGAGGAGACGGTTGCGAGGCCTCGGACCTGCTTGGCCATCGCCTGTACGGCATCGAGCCCCACGCCGCGTCCGGAGATGTTGCTAACCGTCGCTTTCATCGAAAAGCCTGGCAGAAACAGAAATTCGAGCAATTCCGCTTCGGCAAGTCTGCCGACGGTCTCCTCTGTCGTCAGGCCGCGCGCCACGATCGTCTCGCGCAGCTTGTTCAGATCGTTTCCCTTCCGTCGTCCGCTACGATTATCTGCAGCAGGCCCGCATTGTGCCGTGCTTCGAGCCTGATGACACCTTCTTCAGATTTGCCGGCTGCTATACGTTCGTCGGTCGTTTCGAGCCCATGGTCGACAGCATTGCGGAGGAGATGGCCGAGTGGTGCCTCGAGTTGGTCCAGGATGTCGCGATCGATGCCAGTTGAGCCCCCGACGATGTCTAACCGCACGTTCTTCCCCAAGGTTCGGCCAAGGTCGCGCACCGTCCTTGAGTAGTGCCGGACGCCATCCTCGAAGGGGCGCATCCGGCTCGCCAGCGTTTCGTCATAGAGTCGATTCGCAAGGTCAGTGGCTCTGCGGTCAATCGAGTCCAATTCGTTAAGGCGCTCTGCGAGGAACGTCTGGCTCAGCCGAAGTTTTTGCAGCGCCTCTGCCAGTGCTTGCACCGCCCGATCGTCCTTAGGAATCTCGGCCAGTGCGTCGCCTAGCACGTCGAAGGCAATGGCCAGATCCGACTGAATCCGTTTCAGTCGAAGTAGGCCGCCCGTAAACGGCCTGAGGCGACGAGCCTCCATCAGGGACTCACCGGCAAGCCCTAGTAAGCGGTTCAGACTATCGGCCGTCACCCGCACCATACGGTCGGAACCGACGCCGCCATAAGGTTGAAGAAGTGGTTCCGATCGAGCGAGGACGCCCGTTTCCTTCGCCGAAGAGGCCCACGGCGCCTCCTGCGGGGCAGCATTTGAGCCGGCGAGCTCCGTCTCTGATACTGTAAGCACCTTGGCTGTCGATGGGGAGGATGCCTGCTCAAGCGCCAGCAGAAAACCGGCTATTTCCAGTTTGGCGCTCTCATCGGCCGAGGCAGGCTCACTGGATATGGATCCGAGGAGATCGACGCCTTTCAAAAGTGTATCGATGTGCTCGCGACTCAGGCTGAGACGACCCCGCTGTGCGGCGACCAGGCACTCTTCCATCGCGTGCGCAACTTCCACCGCCGGCGTCAGATCGACGATCCGGGCCGCCCCCTTCAGCGAATGGGCAGCCCGCATGCAAGCGTCGAGACTCTGGGCGGACACGGGATCGCGTTCGAGCGCTAGCAGACCGGACGTCAGGGCCTGCGACTGCGTCTCCAATTCGGCCCGAAAGAGGTCGAGCATCGAAAATTGGCTGTAGTCCGCGCCGCTCATGCGATAGCTCGATCGAGCATGGCCAGCAGCAGCGCCTCGTCCAGACAACCGACCGCGCCCCTTCGCCACGAGACCATGGCTGCCGTCATGGTCGAGGACGCCTTGCCAACGGTAGCAGGCACGGCAAGCTGGTCGCTCTGTTTGAATCGATAAATGCCGTGCATTTCGTCCACAGCAAAAGCAACGCGCTTGTCGCTGTTGCCGACGACGATAAGACGCGGAAATGCCTTGGTCCGCGTGTCCTGTACCCGCGTTTTGCGGTCGTCTACTCCGAGCAGTTTGGTCAACGAAACGCAAACCAGCAATTCGCCTCGAACATTGACAATGCCGAGAACCGCACTGTTCCTGCGATGTGGCAGCGAATGAATGCTACGCAGCTCGGCCACTTCTTGGAAGCAGCCAACCGGAAGCGCCAGCCATTCCTCGCCGAGACGAAAGACAACGACCGTCTGAAATGCACTGCCCTCGGCATTCCCGACTGCTTCATCGGTCCTTGCCTGGGCAAAATGTCGGGCCCACTCGTCGCGATAGCCGGGCGGCAGCGGACGGTTCAGGAGGTTCCGTGCGATTTCCTTATAGGTCGGGCAGTTCCGGCAGTGGAGATGCTGCTCCAGTTCAGGGCACGATCTGTCACCACGAACGCCTATTTGCCGCCAGCAGTCGCCGATGGCGATGTCCGGCACCGATGATACGCTACCGGGCTCAGCTGACGTCAAGTGCCGCTCCTTTTCCCAATCCGACCGAGCCGCCCGGTGAGGGCCTCGGCACCGGCGATGTCACCCTGCTTGCGAAGCAGCAGCGCAAGATGCGCGAGGGCTTCTTGATGGCGGGGTTCGAGATAGAGGGCCTTGCGATAGTTCTGGATCGCCTCGGAACGCGCATCTTCTGCATCCTGAGCTAGCCCGAGCAGATAGAAGATTTCCGGCGAGGGACCGTATTCCCCGAGATGCGTCAGCGCGAGTTCCTTTGCTTCCGCAACTCGTCCGGCATTGGCGGTGCGTTCTACAGAAGCGAGGCTTTGGGCCGCCCGCTCGGACGGGTGGACGGAGCGCTCCACTTTCGCTGCATTACTGGAGGCCGGCCGGATCGGGCTCAGCACTTTGCTGACGTCAGAGATAGGAGCAGGGGTGGCCGGACCGAAGCGCGACTTGGAGGGTGCAACCGTCTGGGGCGCCTTAGCCGGCTCCACGTTCGTGAACGCAAATGCCATGGGTAATCGCGCTGAAGCAAAGCCGTGCAGAATCGGAAGGCCTGATTCCGCTGGACCGACGAGCAGCAGGCCATCTGGCGCGAGGAGGGTCTTCAGACAAACCAGCGCGCGGTCTTGCAGGTTTCGGTTGAAATAGATCAGCAGGTTGCGGCAAAAAATAATGTCGTACGGTGCCGGCCCATACGAGGCCGCAGGATCAAACAGGTTGCCAAGCCTGAACCGGACTTGCTTCAGGACCCGCACCTCAGGCCGTAGTCCGCCTTCGGCCGCTTCGAGATAGCGTCCTCTGAATTCGAGAAAATCGCCGCGAAATGAGTTGCGCCCGTAGACGGCGCGCTCCGCGGCCGTGAGGTTGCCCGTGCTCACGTCGACTGCGTCAATCTTGAAATCCTGTGCTCCGAAACCAGCATCGAACATGGCCATCGCCATCGAATAGGGCTCTTCGCCTGTCGAACATGGTAGGCTCAAGAGCATTACGGGTTGACCCGGCCGCATGCGCGCCCGTGCATGACGCGTCATTGCAGTGAAAGCTTCACGATCTCGGAAGAACCATGTCTCCGGTACGACAACCGCGTTGATCAGTTCCTGGAGCTCGGATGGGCAGCCAGCCAGCAATTGCCAATAATCTTGAAGCTCACTGATCTGGCAGGCTGACATCCGCTCCCGGAGCGCGTGACGGATCACCGACAGACCGACAGTGCCGCTGTCCAGTCCAATCGTTTCCCTCAGTAGCTGTTCGACCGCACCAAACATCATGAACTCATCGCGACCTGACGGAACAACGTTTCGCGAATGTCGTCCGATAGCAGCGCTTCGGCCCTGACCCACTGGACAAGTCCTCTATCGTCGGACGCCACGGGGCCCAAGTAGGGCGGAGTTCCCGCCTCCATCCCGGACGGCGCGAAGTCAGAAGGATCCCGCTCGAGCATATCGGTCGCTCGTTCAGCAACAAGCGCAAGCAGGTGGTTCTCACCATCCTTGGTTGGATAGCGTATCAGAACGATTCGTGTGCTCAGCACCAGCACCGAGGGGCGGCCAAGCGCAAGCAGGCTGAGATCGATCATGGGAACGGGTAAGCCCCGGCAGTTGATTAGGCCTACTACGCCGTTCGGCGCGCCCGGCAGCGTTCTCACGCCGATGTAAGGCAGGATCTCTTCAACCTGCTCCATGTCCAGCACATACCGGTCGCTACCTATACAGAACCCGAGGAATAGCATTGTCGTCCTAGCTCGCAGGCACCTCTCGTAGCGCCCGCAGTTTGAAACGGGAAATGCTGCTGCGTAACCCGCCCGAAACCTGATTGAGTTCGTCGATCGCGAGCGTGGATTGCTGGAGGGATTCAACCGTTTGCTGAGCGGCTTCGCTCAATTGTGTCAGCGTCTCACTGATCTGCGCTGCGCCCGTTGCCTGGGCCTGCATTCCTTCATTGGCGACTTCGAAGCGTGGCACCAAGCCCTGGACCTGCTGAATAATCTCGTAGAGTTGGCCGCCGACCTGCTGCACATCTTGCATGCCACGTCGGACCTCCTCGGAGAATTTGTCCATGCCCATGACACCGGCTGCGACGGCGGATTGAATTTCCTTGACCATCTGCTCGATGTCGTATGTCGAGACGGCGGTTTGGTCGGCAAGCCGCCGGATCTCCGTTGCCACGACCGCAAAGCCTCGCCCATATTGCCCCGCCTTCTCAGCCTCGATTGCGGCGTTTAGCGAAAGAAGGTTGGTCTGGTCGGCAACCTTGGTGATCGTGGTCACCACCTGATTGATATTGCCGGCCTTCTCGCTCAGAATCGCAAGTTTGGAATTAATCGCGGTGGCGGCTTCCATGACGTGCTGCATGGTTGCCTCCATGCGTGCCAGCCCTGCTTGTCCGCCGGTGGCGAGCGTGGCAGTTTGCTCGGCGACCGCAGAAACTTCGCTCATCGTTCGTACGAGCTCATTGGAGGTTGCCGAGATTTCCTTGGCGGTCGCTCGGATTTCGGTCGTAGTGGCCGCGATCTCATTTGCGGTTGCCTGCTGTTCCTTTGAAGTGGCGGCCACCTCGGTTATCGATGTGTTGACTTGAATGCTGGATTTCTGAACCTAGCCTATCAGCGTGGTGAGATCATCGGCCATGGTGTTGAAGCCCTCAGCCAGCGTGTCAAACTCGTCCTTGCGCTTCAAATCGAGGCGCCCGCTGAAGTCGCCCAGGCGCATTACACGGACGAGATCGACCAATCGGCCAAGCGGGACACTAACGGCACGGAATAGAAGATAGCCGCACAAAAGGGCCAAACCGAGTGCTACGAGGAACCCGGCAATCAGGCCCAACTTCGCTGTGCGGACGATCGAACCTATCTTTTGGGTCGAGCTGTTTGCCTCTCCTCTATGGTCCTCGACCATGGCTTGCAGAGCCGATTGCAATTTCCGAAAGATCGGCTCCACATTGTTCTTGATGGCCGGGCGCTCGTTGGGGATCTCTCCCTTCGCCAACGCGGCACGACTGGCATCCAGTACGGCGGCTTCGGCTTGGCGGAATTGATCGGCGAGGTCCTTGACGACAGCGTAGTTCTGCTTGTCCAAATCGGACTCAATGGTCTCTTCATACTCGTCCATCGACCGTTGCAGGGCGTCGCGGTTCGCCTTGATGGTAGCCTCGAAAGCCCGCTTGTCGGCAGGATTGTCCTGAAGAGCATATTCCTGGAGAAGACTATGGGCATCCATCTGTCCCATCATGATCTGGGTGCTGTGATAGAGGTCCGGAAGAGTTTCCTTTTCCACGCTGGTCGCTTCTTGCTCCGTCTGGAGAAACCAAACGTATGTAATGATGGCCATAACCGACATGACAACCAGAACGGCCGCGAAACTGGCGAGTATGCGGCGGCGTATCGTCAAGCTGTTCATCGGGCTCAGTTCCGCCAGGGCGCTAATTGATTTGTTGGCACGACTAGCCCAGCACCGCGTTGCGACTATGCCGAACAGGCGAGATTCATTCGAATCGCGGAATCTAATGTTGGAAACGTTTCTTTTCCGTTCACGTCGCGCCCACAAGCCGCCTGCGAACGGCATGTACGCGTCCAAACCAATGGCCGATCGCATCGGCCGCAACTGGAAAGTATCTCCAACATCGAGCGCGGCAAGCAGCTCCCTCCATTGAAACGCTCGTGAGTCGCGCGTGTTCTCAGCGACGGATTGCTTCGAAGGCCTGGCAAGGGGGCGCGCTGTTTCGCGCGAGAGCGCACATAGCTCCAGGTGGAACTCCTGGAAGCGCCGTGCAATTGGCGCCTAGGCTTGTCAAAGTGGAGCGCGTGCAGGTGAGGCCTGCTTGCCGTGCACGCTTTGCGCTGGCGCAAATCTGATTTCATTTGTCGCGGCTATGGCCGTTAGCCTACCCACGAGGGCGAAACACTCGCAAAGTCAATCATTGAGACTGGAAACGCTAACCCGATACGCGACTGGCGCCGCCGGTTGAAGATAGGGCCAGCGACCAGCAGCGTGGTCGCCGAGTGCGGCCGCGGGAGCTTGTGCCGGCCGCGCCAAGGAGCGGATATATCAAATGGAGCGAAATTCTTAGCCATTCCTTCATCCATCTTTTCGTTAAATACCCCATGGAAATGGGGCGCATGGTTCGGTGTTTGCGACGAGGCGTCGGGACGAGCGGCAACGTTGCTACTATTTTTGCCCTATCTTTGCCGATTGTCGTCGGCGCAGCGGGTCTCGGTATCGAGACCTCCTACTGGTATTTTAGCAGCCTGAAATTACAGGCGGTGGCGGATGCGGCAGCCTATGCTGGCGCTTTGGAAAAGGTTTCGGGATCTGACAAGCCGACGATTGTCTCCGCCGCGACACTGTCAGCGACGACCAACGGCTGGGACCCGTCAACAGGCACAATCGAAATCTTCACGCCACCGTCCTCTGGCCCGAATGTCGCCCAAAAGGCCGTCGAGGTCATCGTCCATCAGACCCTCGATCGGTTTTTTACATCGATATTCACGCAAAACGCGATCGGCGCACGGGCAAGAGCGGTGGCTTTTATCACTGACGCCTCAAAGGCCTGCGCTTTGTCGCTCAATCGCTCCGCCCCGAGAGCGGCACTGTTTTCCGGCAGTTCGACCATAAAAATGACGGGCTGCTCCGTGATGTCCAATTCCATTGCCGCCGATGCGATCAAGCTTCAGGGATCGGCAAACCTTCAGGCCGACTGCCTGATATCGGCCGGCGGTGTTTCGTTGAACAACCCCGTGACGACTGTTTGCGCCAGCCCGATAACCCAGGCCTTACCCGCTGGTGATCCCTTTGCCGACCTGCCGGCGCCACCAGCCACAACTCCCTGTCAAAACTCGAAATTGTCGACCCTGAACCCCGGGACATACTGCAGCGGGCTGAGCTTGAGCGGCAATGTTGCGCTCGCGCCCGGCGTGTACGTCATTCAAGGCGGTGATTTCAAAGCGAACGCGAACGCCAATGTTTCCGGCGACGGAGTCATCATCTATCTGGCCGGCAGCGCGGGCGTCAGCATGAACGGCAACGCCACCATCAAGCTTAGCGCACCGACGTCGGGCACGTATTCCGGTGTCCTGTTTTACGGCGACAGAGATAACCTGACGGGATCGAACACGTTCAATGGCACGGCGGACTCGCTTTTGACCGGCGCTCTGTATTTTCCAACACAGGACGTCAATTATCTCGGCAATTTTTCTGGCAAGGGTGGTTGCACGCAGGTCGTCGCCGGTACCTTGCAGTGGTCCGGCAACACGAGCATCAGCCAGGATTGCACGAGCCTCGGAATGCGTAATATTCCGGCGACGCAATCCATTCGGCTTGTGGAGTAATCTTCGTGGAACGGCGATCCGTCCGGATGTTCCGGAGCGATTCGGGTGTTGCTGCGGTGGAGTTTGCGCTGATTGTGCCGATCCTTTGCCTGGTACTTCTTGGCGTCATTAACGGCTGGTCTTTCGTATCAAGCGCGCTGTCGATGCGTGCAGGCGTCAAAACGGCGGCCAATCTCGTGATGCAAGGCGCAGCCGACGACGCGGCTACCCAAGCCGTCGCCCTTTCGAGCTGGGATAATCATCCCGATGACGCGCAGGTGACGCTGAGCCGGAAATATATGTGCGGGATCACCGTGGTCGATCCATCTGTCCTGTGCGACAGTTTGAAAGCTCCCGCGGTTTTCGTTGTAATACAGGCGACAACCACCTGGTTCCCGCCCTCCAGTTTTGGCGAGTTTTCCCTCTCGCGCGAGCTCAGCCACCAACAGGTGATTCGTGTTCGCTAAAGGGAGAGCCTTCATACGTGGGGCATCAGGCGGAGCTGCATTGGAGTTCGCGCTGATCGCGCCTATTCTGATAACGCTTTTGATCGGCATCTTCGCATTCGGCTGGGCTCTGAATGCCATGTCGAGTGTTCGCTACACGCTGGAAACGTCCTCACGTGCGCTGCAAATGAAGAACTCGCTGACCGAAGCCGAGATAAAAGCGATAGCCACGGCAAAATTGCTGAGTTTGGGATTAAGCGATGTCGATATAACAATAGCAATCGACGCCCCCAGCGGCGGCTTTCGCATGGCCCATCTGACCGCCAAATATGCGTTCGTGATCGAATTCCCGTATTTCGACCGGTATCCGATTAATTATGCGACAACCGTCACGGTTCCTTTGATTGGAACATAAGGCTCATTCTAGTCGGACGCCGCAGCTAGTTCTCCATCAAAAAACCTGCAGCGAAGCTCTTCCTCGCCGCAAGGTGCTTCACGCGGGCTTTGATCCCCGGCTTGACCCATTGGGGTCGCCGGCGGCCTTGGCAAGCCCTTTGGTAGGAGGCCGGCATGCTCCTGAAACGTACTTCCAAAACCGATCCCGCATGTCACGCCGCCTCTGACGATAACGCTATGTTCATCAGCCAAGCTCAATTATCTGGCAGACCAAAAGCTACACGAAGCGACAGACGCCGGGAATTAGGCGAAATGGCTGAAGACGAACAGAGGCGCCAACGCAGGCAGCGCGTCTTCAAGGGCGCAACAATCCTGACCGGCATGACCCATTCCGAGGTCACGTGCACGGTGCGCAACATGCATGCCGGCGGCGCCGAACTGAAGGCCTCGATCGACGCTCGCGTCCCCGACGAATTCCTGCTCTATGTGCCGACCGACGGCATCGCCTACAAGGCGGTGGTTCGTTGGCGTCGCGAAGACCGCATCGGCGTCATGTTCACCGGCACCGAGCCAAAGCCGCACTGGCACTACGGCTAAATCCCCTGAACCACACCTGGTAGCCGTATGCTGGGCGGTGATTGACCCCGTTCTTTGGACGCCTTGTTCCTCCTCCAGAATTTCTTCGACTTAGGTGGCCGACAACCATTCTGGCGCCGACTGACTGCTCGCTTCCATTATCGGTTTGCCGACCATCGTTGCCTTCCCTTTGCTTCGGCCTGGGGCCTGCAGCACCGACACGGCACCCGGTAGCGGGTGCCGCCTTCATCTTTTCATGCCGTCGCGAATCGTCACGTGATCGGTCCGAAAGGTGATGGTTTTGGTCCGTCGAGACGACAGCGACATTCGCCTGACTGGGAACGACAGGGTCAGAGTGCCTGTCATATCAGGGAACCTCGTGCAATTTGTCGACCAGCCCACAAAATTCCAAAAAAACGGACCGTTCGCTTTGAGGTTGAGTTGCGCCTTAGTGCTTCCCTTGTGATCTTCCTCAGCGTCCGCTGTTTTGACAGGGAGCGCATTGGTCATTCGGCCCATCGCGCTTTTCTGCGGCCCGCCGTTTCGCCCGACATCAGGGAACGATATCGCCCCCCATGTATTAGAAACCCACGGACACTATGGAACCCCACGGCCACGGGATGGCGGCCGATCTTTTGACATCGGAAGTTGCCAATGCCAGGCAGCGCATCCACCGGACCGAGCTCGCGCTTCAACGCACTGAAGAAATGCTGGCCGAAAATCTCGCGCTGTGCAGCAGGATACGAACTGCGGTCGAGGCCGCAGACCGCTTGGTGAAGATCAATCCCCCCAGCTTTGAAGGACGTCGTGCGAGTTGAACTGGGCCGGCGGTTCATTCGTCGCGACCTTCAGGCCACCCGGCGCCACCACTCGCGCTCAAGCACGGCGGCAACCAGGTCGACAGACGGCGAGCGCGGCTCATGGTGCGCGGCCTGGTGCTCGCGAGGAACCTGTCATCGGGCATGCGCTCCACTGCCTCGAAATGCCATCGCGCGCGCGGCGTTAGCGCCAACAGAAGGAAGACGCGGGGCCTGAGGCCCCACACCCCCACTCCGTTCCGCTTCGCGGACGGATATGCTCGTCCCTCGCTCATGCGGCACTATCCGGTGTTGAGCCATATTGCTTTTGAGAGCGAAGGATGCGGCTGATCGCCGTCGCATAGCGGCTGATCTCGGCGTCGATCTGGCTTGGGGTAAAGCCTCGGCGTTCGAGCTTCTTCCGCTCCTGTGCAACATGCAGCGACCAGTAGCGCTGTCCGGCTTGGCAGGTGCGAGCGTTCAGCGCGGTTGGTGTCGTACTGGCGATTCTCGCCCGCTACCAATCGCGTTACTATGGTGGCGTCGACACCACTCCGCTGTACATCTATCTGGCTTCGAGATGAGGTCTTTGTCGATCGCATTTGGGAATCACTGGGTGCTGCCACGGCTTGGATGGAAGAGGTGGGAGAAAACGGTGGCGCCTTGCCGGCGCTTTGAGCGCATCGCAAATCGCGCTCGCGCAGCGGCGGCACGAAACCGGTCACTGGACGGAATCTCTTCGCCGTGACCGACCATCCAGATGGAGGATCCTGCGGTCACGGCTCGGCACGACAATGCGGAACTCGGTGCAATTGGAATTCACCTGGTCCGGCTTCACGGAAAAACGCAATGACCGACTGACGCGCCACATTATCGAGCCCTTCGTACCGAAATGTGACGCTTGTCTCACCGATCAGCGCGTCATGGGCACGACCGCGACGGCTACGCGTGGTGCCGCGCACCTCGAACATGTCTCGGAAATCGGCATCGAAGTGGAGACGGACCGGCAACGCAATCTCGTGCGCGGAGTAGTTGGTGAAGGTAATGCGCTCGAGCACGGGGGTCTTCGCGCGAGCCAGTTATCCGATCTCCCGCTCAGAAATTTCTACCAAATATTCCGACCTCCTGATGGAACCCATTCGTTGCGGGCGAGTTGCGGCTCATTGGGACGGACTTCCCGAACATGACAACCAGCAACAAAGCAGACCATCAGTCTGTCTCCGAAGCGTTTCGGAAACTGATCCGTTCCGAAGGCTATCGTCATAACGTACAAACGTTCTTAAATCTGGGGGTCGAACCAGAACTGCCGCCAACCCTACAGTCATTACTTGCGGCTATTGATCGGGCCAAACAGGCCCCGACGGAAGAAGGTCCCTAGCCGGCTGGGTGAGCGTCAAAGCGGAAGAGTACAGAGGCTCGCTGCGTGCTTGTTCTCTAATCCCCTCTTGGAAATTTCCTACAAACATTCCCTTGATTTTTCCCGACAGAGGGTCATGAATGTTCCCTTGGGTTCTCGCTGAGGTGGGAGGCCTTGTATGAACGTTTGGACGAACTGCCGACCCATCAAAGTGACTGCCAATGAGCTTGTTGAAGAGCTGATTTTACGAGCCCGGCGCGGCCAAATCATCATCTCCGTCAAAGAGACTATCGCAGCGGTGCGCCGAGACGGCCCGCATCTGGCGGAAAGTGACTGCGAGCTGGTGGAGCTTATTGTCGATCTTGCCCCAACCTTTGGCATGTTCGTCGCGTTCGACCTTCGCGAATAGCCTGATGGCAGGTTCTTCCCTCGGGTATACGTCGGGACGATTCGACCGAAGGTTGTGGACGAAAGGCGGATCGAAGCGCGCTCTATGGTCGGAGGGGTCTGCGCGCGAGCCAATTATCCGATCACCGATCAGAAACTCGAGCTAAAAATTGCTGACTGTTGCGGCCTAGCACCGTGCCAATTCGTACGATTCGTACATGGCGTTGATGTCGGTCAGGAAGTGAGTAGATTCCCCTTCGGCGTGTCCCTGGGGAGGGCCGGATGAGCGTCGCGCAAAGGGTCGGTCCGCTTCTAGAGCAAGCAATCACTGTACTCCTCAACAAGGCGGACCGTCGCGACACGGTCTCGATCAAAGCGGCGCTACGCGAAGCTCGGGAGGCTGCGCCTTATTTGGTGGCCTCCGACGAAGAACTAACCGAGGCGATCCTCGAGGCAGCAACTGCCATGGGCCTCTGCGTGCCTTTCGACGGTCGCGAATAGCTGTCAGCCAGCTTCGCTTGTCGTGACCTGGCAATGGCGACCGTGTGCTGCCATTCATTCTCGACATTCCCGCCTTGGCGTGACAGCCCTCACATTAACGCTCTCGCCGAGGACGAATAAGCATCGGATGCCGCAGATTTCCGAATGGTCCTTTGAGGCGATCGCCGCAATGGCTAGACCGACAACAAGCGAAATGACTAGGGCGACACCCACCGGAAGATGATGCATACCGGCTTCGTACCGACCGCTCGGATAAACGTCGATGAACGTTTGGAAACACCCGTCACGGACTCAGACCATCCCTAACAAATGGTTAGCCGTCCTCATCGCTGAGCCGGTTTATAGAGAGGAAACCCGCTAGCCGCCCTAAGGCCCCTTCATTGATGAAGTGGACCAAACGTGGCCCTTGCTGGGACCTCGCGGTGCGCGTTTGCATGGCCGTGATATTCGACGAGATGGAACCCGAGGAGGCCCGCAAGGCATTCCTGGCTGCTGCAAAAGAGGAGGGGACATTACTCCCCCCAATGACAAGTAGCTAACTTGAGTTGCGGTAAAGGTTCTCTGACCAACACCGCCTTCGCGAAAGGAGCCCGCCGCCCGTGAGAAAGGCGACGGACCCCCACAGCGGCTGCACATCCAAGAATCGGCCGCTGCAAGCTCTAAACCCGCGAGGGCCTACATCGTTCCTTAGCTGCGGCTAAAGCGGGGTTGGTCAGCGGGCTCTTGGCGCTCTAGACTAAGTTCCCCCTTATGGGTCCTCTCTGGTTCTCTCCCCCGGTCTACGTGAAGACGAAACGCCGGGCATTCGCAATGGGGTCAGCCACGTCGAGGGAGCCGCCCAGGAACTCATGGGGTGGGACACAAAGGGCCGAAGTGGACCAAGGCGGTCCAATCCTGCGTCGATGCGTTCCAGGGCAGCGCCTCCCCCCAAGAGGTGCGTGAAGCCTTTGAGGCGGCTGCCAAGGAGGCCAACGTGTATCTCTCCCCTGAGTAGGAGGTACAGGGTCTTGGTGTGGTGATCGAGGTATGCACGAGCTTGGTCGCCGCCATCGGGCAGAACCCACTTGGCGGCAAACCTTGCTCCATGAAATTGATGGCGCCCGTCATTATCGAAGCGGCGATGGCGAAATTGGCATGGTGAATGTTTGCAGGCGCTTGAACCCTTGGGAGCATAGCTGTTGGAGGTCATCGATATCGTCTTTTGGTTTCAGGGTGAGGTTGCGCCGGCGTTTGTCTGTCTCCAGGCCGGATACAATCAAGCGGTCTTGCAACGGTCCGGACGAACGCAGCGTCAGCGCTGCTCCGCAGCAGCGGGCTGCAGACGGCGGTCGCCAGCCAGCTTGAGGCGCAGTTGCCGCAACCACTCGCCATCCTCTCCGAGCGGATCGCAGGACAGCTACGCGATTCTGAGCACTGCCAAATCGGCCTAATTTTCCACTGCCGAATGGACGATGAGACGCGTAAGCGAGTTTCCGGACCGGAAGCTATGCGTTGGGTTGCCCAAACGATGCAGAGGCGGTGCTGTGTTGGCGCGACACGCTCGACCGCAGGTGCGGACGGCATAAGAATTTTGGAGAGGCCCGTGGTGACTGGGGATTGCGCCGGTATTGGCGACGCGCGAAGACCGGGTCGATATCTGGGGGAAGGCAGCCCCTGCGACGCAACTTCATACCGGAGACTGGAGGCCGCGCTGGGAGGTTGTTGCTTAGGCTACCAACTCAAAGTGATTGTCCGGGAGAGTTCGGCGATGTCGCCATAGATCATCGAACCTGTGACGAGAAAACATTTATCACCGAGGACTTCGAAGAATGAGCTTGCCGCGGTACAAACCGGCAGGTTCTTCGAATTGGCGTACGTGCCGAGGGGCGCGGTTTCGAGCTTACGGTCCTTGGCTTCGGCACAGCCGACACTGATCGCGAGGATTGCGATAACAATGAGAGTCGTCTTGCTCATATTTTGCTATTTTGCCCGTGGCGCCAGCTCTTGTCGGGTAAGTCGCGTGATGCATCAAAGTAGCACCGGCCCACGATCGGCTTCATCCATCGATTGGAGGAAGCGGGCTCATCCATAATTAACAATATCTTGAGGAAGGCGCCGAGCGCACCAGACTCATGGAATGGCGCGGGGCATATGTATTGGTGACGTGGTGGCGATCACAGCCACAGTCCGCAGACGGGTCACTGAGGACCACGTCAGCGTTTCCATCTCGAGCTATAGCTTTCCGCATTCGAGCATCAATCATACCAAGGTGAAGAAGGGGCAGCAGATCGAGCTTACCGGAGAGATCGCGCGCGTAGACGAGGAAGGCGGCAGGGTGACCGTCGATCTGGGACCGCTGGTGACGATCGACATCGACAAGGTCAGGCTGGTCGAGAAGTACAGGACGCCAAAGCGCAAGAAGCCGCTGCGCGACATGGTGGATTAGCTCGCGGACCGCGCTTATCCACGCGACATCGGTACCACTCAAACGAATGGCAATTTTCTGTCTGAATGCGTTTAGGGTCCATGCTCGGAGACCCCGCATGGGTATCGCGCGGGAGACAGTGACTCCCCGTTTCAAGGCGTCGAGATGCTACGAGCACCGAAAAGTCAGTTCCTTAGACCTAAAGATCGGGCGATCTGCCAGCGGGTTGTCGACCAGGTCACCGCCGACGCCAAATGGTACAGCACCCCGATAGACGGTCAGATTCTGGCCTCGACCACGCTGAATCTCTTTCAATCAGGGGTCGTAAACGAAACGAATTTGCTGGCACATGTTCGCGCGCGGCGCCACGACTTCACTAAACTGACAGGCTAGTTCTTCACCCTCGCGACATAGGCGCGAAATGTGGTTCTTCGTAGTCCGCCGGCCTATTGTTAAGCAGATTGAGCGCCCGCTTTATGTCCCGATGCAGATGGTCGATCGCTTCCCAATGCTCGCCAAATGGCTTGAGCGACAACTGCGCGTCGCGGAGTTCTACCGTCAGAAGCCACGCCTGTCGTTCAATTTTGGCGAGGTGATATTCGGAAACGGCTTCGTGTCGGCGAGGGTGCGGCATCCCGCAAAATAGGAATATATTCCGCATGCCGTCAAGGCAAATAGACTTCGTCCTGCCCTCAACGCATGCTCGCCGCGGGCATTTGGGGGAAGCAAGAAAAACAAGTTGTGTCCGTTAGTAGCCATCAGCGTTTTGTCGGGCTGCGCTACTCGCCCAGCCGACATCGAGCCCGTGCTGGTTTCGTCCAGCGTATACGCGGGCAGGTCCTGCAGCCAGTTGGAAGCCGAACGTTTCCGACCTGGCGCCGACAATGGCCGTACAACAAAGGACGGCCTGCCATGACGTGGATGGCGTGTTTTGGCTTGGCTTGCCGGTTGGCAGCATGATGGACAACACAGACATCAAGGCAGGTGAAGCCAAGCTCGGCGAGCTGAAGGGCAACATGGACGCGATCAACGCAGCCCGACGAAAGGGCGGCTGTGTTGCCGGCACTCTGTAAGCCGCTCCAACGTTAAGATTGTCGGCTTGCTTCCCGCCCTCGCGACTGAGGAGTGGTCGTTTCATCGATTGACTCGCGTAATGCACCGGCAGTTAATCTCCCCGCAAGGGCAAAAGAGGGGCTATGAAACTGGGAGAAAACGATGACTGTCCAAAAAGAAGACTATCGAACCAACAGAGCCGACTACGCCATAGCTGCCATGCATAGCCGAGCGACCGCTGAGGGCGATCGTGATGATTTGGTGGCGAGGAAAAAGTCCCTGTGGGTAACAGATCGGCGATCTGCAAAATTGGCTGCAAACCCCTCCGAAAGCTCGCCAGAACCCAAGGCAAAACCGCGCGGTAAGTGAATCGGACGCCAGCCACTTTCTTACCGCCGCGTACTTCGTTCGCATGGTTCGATTATATTAGATTTATCTAAAATACTAACCAGCCAGTCGAGCATTCCCGAACGCTCGCTGGTCAGGCCCAGCGGCCCCCCTAACCCAAGCTGCTGGGCCGCCACTCAGAGCAAAGCGTAGCATAACGGTGGTCGTCTCCACCTTGCCGGCCTTGCTTAGCATCACCTGAAAATCAGCTTCGAATCCCCGAATGTGCGGGGTCCCAGTGGCCATCACTAGACATTTCGAGATTTGCGGTTCGAGCCGGCTCCCTTCATCGGCATGAGCGGTGACGGAGTACATCATCTTGGCAAATCAACACAGCCGGCATCCTCGTCCCCTCATTCGGTCGAAAGCTAGGTGGAACAATCAGGGTGCGCAACTTGTCATCACTGATATTGCCGCTTCACCCCAGCTTTGAGCGTGCGCCCTTCCGCCTGTGCGTGGTTCACCGTTTTTTACGTTATTAGCGCACGTTTAAGCGGACATGTTGGTGTAGCTTGTACGTGCCCAAAGCCTCGGCGCAACGACCCAGCGCCGGGGCTTTTTTGCGGTATCCTTGCTCAGCATGTGCCAGATGATCATTGCAAGCTTGCGCGCAGTGGCGACGGCCGCGATGTACTTCCCGCTGCGGCGCGGCGATTAGGATGAGATTCAGCGTCAATCAAGATGAGACTCGGCGGGGGTGGTGTGACGCAGTGAGGGCGTAGCC
>NZ_JAMYRY010000028.1:0-82421 GCF_040321655.1 Mesorhizobium sp. M0306
GGATTCGTGCGCAACGTCTGCTTTCTGGCAGTCCCTAATTGCGCTTAAATGTCCGACTTTAGGCGCGAAGCGGCTATTCGCGGCTCGCCATCTGGAAGTCGGGTCACCTTGCATCGTCCCGACTGCCTTCAATGCCTGAGAAGGGGCTGATCGTTGAGAGTTTGACCCCTCAAAGCCACTCCAGGCGCCGGCCGTCCAGCCTGAGCACGCGGTCCTGCGGCACTTCCATGCTGACCGCATCTTGTTCGGACATCCCCAGCACGAAGCGGAACAGCGCGCGCATGACGCCGCCATGGGTCACGCAGACCGTCTGGCGATCGAGCGCGTCGAACCACGGCTTCACCCGTTCGAGCAGCATCTGATAGCTTTCGGCGCCCTCGCCGGGCGGCTGGAAATTCCATTTGTCGAGGCGGCGTTGCCTGGTTGAACCGGGATTGTTCGCCTCGAGTTCGGCAAAGGTGAAACCCTGCCAGTCGCCAAAGCTCAATTCTACGAGCAGCGGCTCGGTACGATAGGCATGCGGATCGAGCTTCATCGCCGCGCGCAGGCGCTCCATCGTCTCGCGCGTGCGCCGCATTGGGCTGGCAACAAAGTCGAAATCTTCGGGCTTGTCGATGAGGTCGGCCAGCCTACGCCCGTTGCGGCTAGCCTGCTCGCGGCCAAGCTCGTTGAGGTCGGTATCGGCCTGCCCCTGCAGCCGGGCCTCGGCGTTCCACGCCGTCTGGCCGTGGCGCACGATATAGACGAGCGGGTACATCAGGTCTTCCGGAAGAGATCAGGCGGTGGCGTCAGTCCTTGACCGTCGAAATATCCGGCGCGTCGACCGCCTTCATGCCGACGACATGATAGCCGGAATCGACATGATGGATCTCGCCGGTGACGCCGCGCGAAAGGTCGGACAGGAAATAGACGCCGGAATCGCCAACTTCCTCCTGCGTGACCGTCTGCTTCAACGGCGAATTGTATTCGTTCCACTTCAGGATGTAGCGGAAGTCGCCGATGCCGGATGCGGCAAGCGTCTTGATCGGGCCGGCGGAGATCGCGTTGACACGGATCTTCTTGGCGCCGAGATCGACGGCCAGATAGCGCACGCTGGCTTCGAGCGCCGCCTTGGCGACACCCATGACGTTGTAGTGCGGCATTACCTTTTCCGCGCCGTAATAGGTCAGCGTCAGCAGCGAGCCGCCGTCGGTCATCAGCGCCTCGGCACGTTTGGCGATGGTCGTGAAGGAATAGACCGAAATATCCATGGTACGCAGGAAATTGTCGCGCGTCGTCTCGACATAGCGACCGGTCAGCTCGTCCTTGTCGGAAAAGGCGATGGCGTGGACGAGGAAATCGAGCTTGCCCCAATGGCTGGCGATATCGGCGAACACCGCATCGAGGCTGGCCGGGTCGGTCACGTCGCAATGGCCGGCGACATGCGCGCCCAGTTCGGCCGCAAGCGGCTCGACGCGTTTCTTGAACGCCTCGCCCTGATAGGTCAGCGCGATCTCGGCGCCGTGGTCGACACAGGCCTTGGCGATGCCGTAAGCGATCGAGCGATTGTTGGCGATGCCAAGGATAAGGCCGCGCTTGCCGGCCATAAGGCCCCGTCCACCCGCCATGTCAGCGCTCTCCGCAAGGTTCTCTACGTTGTGGAGTGCCTATCGCACAGCCACAGTGCCCCTTCAAGCGTTCAAAGCGGACAGTTCGGGGGACAAAGCCGCTGGTCTACAGAGCCGCGCATCCTTTGGACGCGCAAAGAATGCTGTAGCACGTTGACCTTGCAGTCGTGGGCCAGTGGAAAGATCGGACACTTGGTATCGGTGTGGCACGGCCGAAGATGACCCTTTGGCCCGTGGCCGAAGTCACGCTCATGACCCAACTCAGACAATGGGACCGCTTACATCGAACGACCGCTGGTGTCGCTACCGAGTCCTTCCGTCACAGCAGAAATCCCGTCTCGAATCCTTTGCCACGTGTAGGTTTGACCTTACGGAAGCCGAGAATTACAGATAGACTTATATTAGTGGATGACATATTAGCGTACGGGGACGCGAGGGGCCGCTAGTGTACTCGGATGGCCATCCTTTCCTTAGATTGATTGGGCCATTCGCGATTGAGAGCGCGGACGGCGCGGACGTCACGCCGCATGGCAGACGGTCTAAAGCGCTCTTGGCCATGCTCGCTCTGGCACCCAACGGTACGCGGAGCCGAAAATGGCTGCAAAGCAAGCTCTGGAGCACTCGCGGCGAGGAGCAGGGTGCAGCAAGCTTGCGGCAGGAACTGTCCGAGGTTCGGAAGTCGCTCCGCAGCGCCGGCCTTGATCTAATCTCGACCGATCGTGATGTGGTTCGACTCGACGTCGCTTCGATCGGCATCGATTTGAACGATCCGCCCGAAGGCTCTGCCACGCGTGATCTGCTTGAGGGCCTCGATATTCGCGATCCAGAGTTCGAGGATTGGCTTCGTGAGCAAAGAAGCCAATGGCCCCGGCCACGCACAGTGACAGCAAACGTCTCTCCTGTTGCCGCGGCAGATCAGTTGTCCGGACAGCGAAGCGCCTCACTTCTGAATTCGTCGCGGCTATGCTTGGGCCTGCTTCGCGATGCCAGGTGGACGGAGGGCTCCGCTAACAGGGCCGTCAGCGACCTCGTCCTGGATCTGGTGGTTCGATCGATCCTGAATTTCGAAGTGGTCGACGTCGTGGATTTTCAAGCGCAGGGACCGCTGACCCAAGCGCCTGACACTGCGCTACCAGACTGGCTGTTGCAAACCAGGGCAACGGTGATGGGCGACAGCGTGGGCCTGACATTTGCATTGATTGCGCCCGGTGACAGCCGGCTCTTGTGGTCGCATACGGATTTTCTCGAGCTGGCCGACCTGACTGGCCCGACGAGCCTGAAGCTGATGTCCTTGGTCAATCAGATCGTATTTTCGATCCTCGAATTCGTTCTCGATCCTAAGTCCATCCGCGACGAGCCCCGACACCGGGCGTCTCGGCTTGCATTGACAGCGCTGCGACAGGTATTCCGCATGCGCGATACGGACCTAGATTCGGCGGAGCGCATGCTCGCTGAAGCATATGAGCTCGACCCGCGTAGCACGTATCTGGGGTGGCAGCTGTTTGTGTTTGTCACCCGCTTTGGCGAGAGACGGGTCGGCCGCTCGGACACCTTTCACGATCAGGTTCGGGAATGCGCCAGTCGCGCCGTCGAAGTGGCCCCCTTCAATCCTATCACCCTGGCGATGGCCGCTCATGCCCATTCGTTCGTCTTTCGTGAATACGCACAGGCACTGGAACTCGCCGATCGAGCGATAGCCGCTAACCCGCTACAAGCCATTTGCTGGGACATGCGTGCCTTGACGCTCGGCTATCTCGGCGAGGTGACGCGTGGCTATGAGGATGCGATGCGCGCACGTGCACTGGGCGGGCCTCCCCTGTATCGTTACTGCATCGATACCACGTGCTGCATCTTGGCAACTCTGAACGGGCGCTTCGAGGAGGGGATACGTCACGGCGAGCGTGTCCTTGCGCAGCAACCCACATACCTACCCGCTTTGAGATACTCGGCTGCCTGCCACGGGCATCTGGGGCAGACTGTGGAAGCAGTTCGAACTGTCGAACGCTTGCGCGCCTGGGAGCCGGATTTCTCGCTCGAGCTGCTTTCAGAGGAGAATTATCCAATTGCAGGCGTACTCGGAGTTTCGGTTATCAAGAGCGGGCTGTCGCGGATAACGCTGCCAAGGTACGCACCCTAGCGTTGCGCACCGCAGGCGTCACGTCGAGGCTCCGACCACCAGTTTGGCGCGGATCGAATTAGAAGCTTTAGTTGAGGGTGGACATGATGTCGATAATTGATCTTAATAACAAGTTGTTTAACGCCCGCTTCTTAGTCAGTGGATCGGACATAAGGCAATATCCACTGATATTGGGTGACGCAAAACCTGAAAAATCTCTTGAGGAATACATCAAAAATAAAGGCGGCGAAAAACTGCATCCTTTCGTGTCTATGATGACCAAGAGCAGCCTTCTGTCGATTCAAGAAGAGCAGATCGTGATAACGATTTCTGATGACCCTGTGGAGGGTGTCATGCGCCTTTCGCCAGCCTTCCGGGCGGGGCCGAGCGCAGGTCGAGGTCGAGGCAGGGGCAGAGGGCGCGGACGAGGACGGGGACGCGGCAGGGGGCAAACGGCTTTCGAAACTGGCGAGGAGGCTTTGCCGGCGTGGCATGACAAGCGCGCCTTGCACAGGATCGGACTAAGCGTCGCCAACAAATATCTCGGCGCGATCTGGGAGGACATTCTTATCGATCCCCCGCCCGGACCTTCAGAGAGCCTCAGGGAGACAGAAGCGCTTATCGATCTGCAGAAGAGGAGGGAAGGTGACCCGCTGCGGCGCGAGGAGATCGTCCGCCAGGCATCGTTCGGGATTTTGGACTACACGGCACCGCTCGGAATAGACACTCTCGCGGGCTTCGAGGGGACATGCGCATTGATTGTTGCGATCCTTGAACTCACGGAGGAGATCGGGCTCAACTACAAAGATCGATTCAATCGGCCACGGCCCAACATCATTGAGCCGAGGCTGCGGCCGGCGCTTCCGGTTCCTTCGCACGCTTCCTACCCGTCCAACCATTCATTTCAGTCATTTGCGGTGGCGAACGTTCTGCAACGGATGTTGCCCGAGCACGCCGGCGTAACCGCGCTTTATGAGCGCGCCCGCCGGGTGGCCGAGAATAGGGAATGGGCCGGGCTGCACTACGCCAGCGACACCGATGCCGGCGAGGAACTGGCTGCGCGCATTTCTCCGTATTTGGTGGACGCGATGGATGAAACGATCCGACGCGCCCAGAGCGAATGGTAGGTAGGTGCCATGACGGACGACATCAAGAAGGGCGAAGGCCATCTTTGTTATGACTGGTATCACTACCTGTGGCACCTGATCGCAATCGGCGCCTTACGTGATCGTCCGCGCATCCCTGAAGCGCGGTTGCCGCACGAGGCCGCATACCTGCTGGAGGCCGACGCCTGGGATTTGTTGGGTACTGACAAGCCCGGTTACGGCGAGGTCATTGCCCAGATCGATACGGGGGTGAACTCAAGCCATCCCAATCTCGAGCCTCGTATCCGCGCTGCGGTCAGCTTCGCCGCTCACCCTTTCGGGTTGAGTTACGTCACACCCAAGCAACCGCCCGTCTTGCGAGGGCCGGAAAAAAAGCAGAGCAAGAGCTTTGTGAGCGACGATACCTGGGCATGGGCGGCAGGCCTGATCAAATCGAGAAACAATGCGCAGGAAGTCGAGGTTCAGAAATCGCTGCTTCGAGCACTGAAAGATGGGCGCGGCGTAATTCAGGAGACTGCTGAGACCTCGCGTATGCGCTACTCAGCGCACGGGACCGCCTGCGCTGGGCTGATGGTCGGCGCCCCTGCGGCCTCGCCCGCGAAGTTGAGGCAATTTAGCAACGGTGAAGGCGCAATACCTTATTGGGGGGTCGCCCCAGGCGCTGAACTCCTGCCGATCGAGATTTCAGCACGGCCCGACGCAGCGCAGCTCATTCTGGCGTTCCTCTATGCCCGCGACCAGAAGGTTTCAGTCATACACTTTCCCCGGGAAGTACCCGATCCATGGCGAGCGCACCGTTCCTATTCTGGATATGGCGACAGCAGATATACTTCGGTCGAACAGGCAAAGCCAATTTGGGATTATTTCGAGAAGGTTTTCGAGGCGATCAGCGAGGAAATCCCCATCATCTGCGCAGCCGGCAACAATGGCTACGACCATCTGATTTACCCGGCGAGCAAGGCGGGCGAAAGCAACGGCGTGGTTGCGGTGGCGGCCGCCACCTATCTGGCGAGACGTTCAGCATATTCCAACTACAGCGGCGATCCGACCGACAATTCCGTCACCATTTCCGCGCCGTCCGACGACCAGGAGGTGTTTACGCGCTGCCAAATACGACTGGACAGGGAGTCGCCGCGTTCACGTGACCACAATTTCGAGATCTACGAGAAGCTCCCCCAGGTTGAATACGCGCCACAGGGCGTGCTCACCACCGACATCCCGGGCCACCACGGCTATTCCGGCGGACAGCTGGAAGGGATCCAGCCACCGGGCGTCGAAAGCAGAGACCGCGCCGGGCTCTACACGGTATTTGGCGGAACATCTGCAGCCTCGGCCATCGTCGCGGGAGCAGCCGCTTTGTTGCAGTCGAAACATCGCTCCACCGGTAGGCCGCTCAACGGCATAGAGGTTAAGGCGAAGATGAGCCAGTCGGGCGCAAAGGAGGTTTCATGGGCTTGGCTTGAAAAAGCTGACGTTCCGATTCTACCGGACAGCCCTAATTGCGAGAGAAGGGTGCCTTCGTTCGATCAGCAGTTTGGAGCGGGGCTGCTTGACCTCCGTAAGTTGCTGAGCTGAGGGTCCCGCCGAATTTGACTAAAAAGGTCGGCTGCAAGCCGCTAAAGCAGGGCCCGAATGGATTTCTGACGTAATTCTGACGTGCCCGCCACGGCGGGCTTACGATCCGCCTACGCCGTCCAGTCATATTCGAGCGACGTTTGAAACCGCTCGGGGACCGGACTCCAATGCATCCGATCACTGCCTATACGAATTCACAGACTGACCGCGTGCTCCCGTCATTCGGCATGGGTGAAACGAAATTCCAGCGCGCCATCGCCACGATCATGTTTACCGACGTGGAGGACTCGACCGGCTTGGCGAGCGCGCTTGGCCTGGTCGAAACCACGCGGTTCATGATCGAGCACTTCACGTTGACCCGCCAGGTCGTGGTGGCCCAAGGGGGGATCGTCCAAAACTTTACAGGCGACGGCGTGCTAGCTCTCTGGCTGGGGAGCGAAATGACGCCCAGCGAAACGGCGCTAAAGGCGCTGGCCGCCGTCGCGGAACTGGTACCGGAAATCTCGCTCGGCAACGCTTGGAAGCGCTCAATGGGCTCCCTGTCGCGCCGCATCAGGATCGGCCTACACTCCGGCGAGGTGATGTTCGTCAACGATCGCCAGTGGGATTTCTCTTTTCTGGTCGGCTCGGAGGTAAATTTCGCCCGCCACGTCGAGCAGGCTGGCAAGAGGGAGAATGGCGCAGGCGTCGACGCGCTGGTGATGGTCAGCGGTGCGACCCTCCACCTTGCTGGCATGGCGACTGCATCGATCGACCCCTACAAGCTTGTGCGGCTAACCCCCGCCGAACTGGCTCATCGCCAGTCGGTCGACTGGCGTCGGCCGTGTTCGCGAAGCAGAACTATGGCGCGTGCAAATGTCGGCCTTTGAGGCGTTAGCTGACGTTGAACCTACTTCGGCCAAATAGCGGCTCCTGGCGCTGGTTGCTCGTTTCCTGTCGATAATCGACGGCATGAAACCACTCATGCCCGCTTTTCGCACGCGGTATCAAGCGCTGGCCTTTTCGACCGTCAGCCCTTTCGCCGGCGCATCAGCGCCTCGAGCTCGGTGTCGCCGCCTTCCGGCAGCATCAGCCGCACATGCGCGTAGAGGTCGCCGTGACCGCCGGCCTTTTCCGGCAGGCCCCTGCCCTTCAGCCGCAGAACCTTGTCCGAGCTCGACCAAGGGGGGACATTGACCGCAATCCTGCCGGTCGGGGTTTCGACCGCCACCTTGGCGCCATGCACCGCATCGGCCAGTTCCACCGGCAGGTCGACATGCAGGTCGCGGCCCTCGACGCGGTAGCGAGGGTGCCGGCGAAAGCGGATCTTGACCAGTGCATCGCCCGGCTGCCCCGGCCCTTGCTCACCCTGGCCTTTCAGGCGGATGGTCTGGCCGTCCTCGACATAGGCCGGCAGCTTGACCGCCATCTTGCGGCCGTCGGGGAACATCGCCGTCACCTTCTCCGCGGTGGCGGCTTCCTCGATGGTGACGTCCAGCGTCACGTTCAGATCGGCGGCGGTCGAGGCCTGACGGCGGCCGCCCGTGCCGGCGCCGCGCTGCTGGGTGAAAGCATCGCCGAAGATCTGGCTGAAGATGTCGCTGTTGCCGTCGAACGGATCACCGCCGGGACGGCCCGTGCGGAATTCGAAATGCGCGCCGCCCGGCCCTTGCTGCCGGCGGAAACCGGCGAAAGGATCGGCGCCGCCAGTCGCGCCTTCGAACCCCTGGAACCGCGGTTTGCCTTCGGCATCGATCTCACCGCGATCGAAAGCCGCCCGGTTCTTCTCGTCGCCGACGATCTCGTAAGCCTGGTTGGCGGCGGCAAAACGCTCCTTTGCCTTGGGATCCGGGTTCTGGTCCGGATGATACTTCTTGGCGAGCTTCCGGTACGCCGATTTTATGTCCTTGGCCGATGCGTTCTTGGCAACGCCCAGCACCTCATAGGGGTCGCGCATGCTTACTGCCCTGGAGAAGGAGTGGAACCATGATCGCCTCCTATATGCGCTTGCATAGGAAGAAATTCCAGTGGGTTACCGCCACATCGGCGAAGGAAAATCAGAGCGCCTTGAAGTCCTGCATTCGCCAGGCGCTGCCACCGACCAGGCATACTTCGCCTTTGAACAGCGCGACGCCGTCGAAGCTTTCGCGCGACGCTGTGAAGCGACGGCATGTCTCGCCGTTAGCTCTGAATTCTGCGAGCTCGGTGATGGAGCCGCGTGAGCCGGTGTCGGCATTCGCCCAGGGAACGGCCTGCCCGGCCAGTTGCTCGACGTCGGCGGAGGACACGGCGTTGCGGATCGTGGCCTGGTCGGAAGCGCGGTCCTGATCGAGCGGCGTGACCGAGGCCGGCGTGCTCGAGGTCAGCACCGAGCGGTCGACCTCCGCCTGTTCCAGGCTGAAGCCGCCACCGCCACAGGCGACAAGCGGCAGGACGATTATCACGATCATGGCTTTGGCGCTGGCCGAAGCGATAACGCTCCATTGCCCACTGTCAAAAGCTTGCGCGATACGCGACAATCGGCAATCTCCCCAGCCGGCGACAAATTTGGGAAAACTATGAGCGAAACCGGGTTAACAAGCGGTGACTTTACCGAGGCGGCGGAGCCGTTCCGGCTTTTTGCGGCGTGGCTCGACGACGCGACGAAGAGCGAGATCAACGACCCCAACAGCGTGGCGCTGGCGACGGTCGATGCCGAGGGCATGCCGAACGTGCGCATGGTGCTGCTCAAGGGCTTCGATGAGGGCGGCTTCGTCTTCTACACGAATTTCGAGAGCGCCAAGGGCCGCGAGATCCTGGGCAGCATGAAAGCGGCGATGTGCTTCCACTGGAAATCTCTGCGCCGGCAGGTGCGGGCGCGCGGCCCGGTGGAGATCGTCACCGACGCCGAAGCCGATGCCTATTACGCGACCCGCCCGCGCGGCAGCCGCATCGGCGCCTGGGCCTCCAAACAGTCGCGGCCGCTGGAAAGCCGCTTCGCGCTGGAAAAGGCGGTTGCCGAATATACGGCGCGCCACGCGATCGGCGACATTCCGCGGCCAAAACACTGGTCGGGCTTCCGCATCGTGCCGCAGACCATCGAGTTCTGGCACGACCGTCCGTTCCGGCTGCACGACCGTGTCGTCTTTTCGCGCAACGCCGAGGGCGGCTGGGACAAGGTGAGGCTTTATCCGTAGAAAACGATGCCGCGCCGGCCGCCGATCCGCCGCGGCATCGAGGGCGTGACTGGAATGGTGCTGATCGGGCTCGGCATCCGGATCGCGACCGAGCACCGGTGACGGTTGAGTGGTTCTTGACGAACCACTTTGGTTCACACTCATCATAGTGAACCAGAAGAATGTGACCATGACCGCTTTTACCGTGCGCGTTCCAGACGAAACTGCAGACAGGTTAGGCCAGCTTGCAGAAAGCTCGACCGCTCGTGCTCCTATGTGGCTGCGCAGGCCATCGAGGATTTTGTAGCCAGTGAAGAATGGCAACTCGCCGAGGTCGAGGCAGGATTGGCTGACGCCTCGCGCGGCGATTTTGCCAGTGCCGGCGAGGTGAAGGCGGTTGTCGGGAAATACGTAAAGTCCACCCGCCAGGCATAAGCCACCCAATTCCCACTATCACGATCTCGTGTGCGTGAAACGTTCCAGCTTGCCGCAACGAACCAGGAAAGGGCTCAACGCGCCGCTGGCGCAAATTCAGGAGGAAGCAATGCATTCACTCAGGTTGGTCACGATGGCCGGTCTTGCCTGCCTTTTCGCTTCGCAAGCCTTTGCGGAGGACGCGATGGGGACAATGACGGTGATGAAGGGTGGGGAGGTCATGGCGATCATGCCCGATGGGCATATGGGCACTATGATGCCCGACGCGAAGATGAGCGCCGAAATGATGAAAATGGCGAAACCGATCAAGCATTGCATGATGTTGATGACCGACGCCAAAGGCAAGACATTCATGATCGACACGTCTTCGGCAAAGGCCCAGGCCGAATGTAAAAAAATGGCGATGTGACAAAGAGATCGTGGCAAGAAACCCGCCGGTTGTTGCCGGCGGGTCCACGATGCGAGACAAGGCCAGAAGGTCTAGGCCTTTTTCCTGGTCATGAAGGCCGTCAAGGCTGCGCGGGCCTCGTCGGATTTGAGCCGCTCGCGGAAATGCTGGCTTTCCTGGCCGATGCGCTCGACAAGGGCGTCGCGCGAGCCGCGCATCAGGTCGCGCGCTATCTTCAGCGCTTGCGGCGGCTTGGCGGCGATCTGGCCCGCCGCCGCCAACACCGATGCTTCGAGTTCCCCCTCCTCGACCACCTCGTAGATCAGCCCGGCGGCCTTCGCCCGCTCGGCCGAAAAGCCCTCGCCGAGGCCAAGCAGCGCGAAGGCGCCTTGGCGGCCGAGGATCTGCGGCGCGAGCAGGCTCGAACCGGCCTCCGGCACAAGGCCGAGATCGACGAAGGGCGTCCGGAATATTGTGCGCGGCGTGGCGAAGGTCAGGTCGCAATGCAGGTTGAGCGTGGTGCCGATACCGACCGCAATGCCGTCGACGCCGGAAACCATCGGCTTTTCCACCTTGGCCAGCGCCATCAGGAAATCCCAGACCTCGGAACCGCCTTCGCCGCCCGAGGCGACGACCATGAAATCGGCAAGGTCGTTGCCGGACGAGAAGGCACCGGGCACGCCGAGAAAGACATGAACACGGATCGCCGGATCGGCGTCGCCGCCGGCAAGAGCCGCCGACATCGTCGCGTACATGGCGCGGGTCAGGGCGTTCTTCTTGTCCGGACGGTTGATGCGGATGATCTGGATGGCGCCCTGGCGCTCGACGAGGATGTGGTCTGTCACGGATTCGTCCTTTGTGAATTTCGGGCCTTTGTGAATTTCGGCGCGTGCGAACGTCAGACTGAAATCAGCGCCTTGCCGGCAACGGCAAGGCTGTCGGCGCCGCCGATGACGCGCTCCTTCAGCGCGCCCACCTCGCCAAGCAGGTTCTCGGCGAAGAAGCGGCACAGCGCGATGCGGTTTTGGTCGGCAAGCGCGCCGCACGCCAGATAGGCCCCGCCAGCGGCAAGCGAGATCAGCCTGAGATAAGGTGTGGCGCCGGCCAGCGCCTCGTCCGAACGGCCTTCGGCCTGCAGGTCTTGCAGGAAACGGCTCGCCTGTGACAGGTCGTCGAGCGCCTGGTCGAGGCGATCGGCGGTGCGGCCGAAGCCTTCAAGGTTCGACGCTCGCACCGCATTGGCGGCGGCCTTGAGTTCGGCGATGTAGCCATGCACATGCCGGCCGCCGCCGAGCGGCAGCTTGCGCGTCACCAGATCGATCGCCTGGATGCCATTGGTGCCTTCGTAAATGGGCGCGATGCGCGCGTCGCGATAAAGCGCTGCGGCCCCTGTCTCCTCGATGAACCCCATGCCGCCATGCACCTGCAGCCCAAGCGAGGCGACCTCGACGCCGACATCGGTCGAAAAGGCCTTGGCCAGCGGGGTCAACAGATTGGCGCGCTCCTGCCAGTGCTTTGCATCTTCGCTGTGCGACGCAAGATCGATGGCGTGGGCGCAGGAATAGCAGATGGCGCGGGCAATCTGGGTCAGCGCCTTCATGGTCAGAAGACTGCGCTGGATGTCGGGGTGATGCACGATCGGCGCCATGCCGGCACCGCGATAGCTCGCCGCCTTGCCTTGCCGGCGGTCGTTTGCATAGGCGAGCGCCTTCTGCATCGCCGCCTCGGCGACCGCCACGCCCTGCATGCCGACGGCAAGGCGCGCATTGTTCATCATGGTGAACATGCAGGCGAGGCCCTTGTTCTCCTCGCCGACCAGCCAGCCGATCGCGCCGGGCCTGCTGCCTTCGAAGCCGTCGCCATAGATCATGGTGCAGGTCGGCGAAGCGTGGATGCCCAGTTTGTGCTCCAGCCCCGAGCAGAAGACGTCGTTGCGTGCGCCCAGCGCGCCGTCGTCGCCGACCAGGAATTTCGGCACCAGGAACAGCGACAGGCCGCGCGTGCCGGGCGGCGCGTCCGGCAGCCGCGCCAGCACCAGATGGATGATGTTGTCGGTGAAATCGTGCTCGCCATAGGTGATGAATATCTTTTGCCCGAAGATGCGGTAGGTGCCGTCGCCGGCCGGTTCGGCGCGGGTTCGCAAGGCATTCAGGTCCGAGCCTGCCTGCGGCTCGGTCAGGTTCATGGTGCCCATCCATTCGCCGGAGACCAGCTTTTCCAGATATTTGGCCTTGAGTGCCTGCGAGCCATGCTTGTCGAGTGCTTCGACCGCGCCCATGGTCAGCGTCGGGGCGATGCCGAACGCCATCGAGGCGGAGTTCCACATTTCGAGCGCGGCGACGCCGAGCATGGCCGGAAGCGCCTGGCCGCCATAAGCTTCCGGCGCGGACAGCGCATTCCAGCCGCCGCCGATCCAGCGGCGATAAAGTTCCTTCCAGCCGGGCGGGGTAGTGACGGCAGCGCCGTTGAGCACCGCGCCGTGCTGGTCGCCGACCTTGTAGAGCGGCGCCACCTCCTCGCTGGCGAAACGGCCAGCTTCGGCCAGAATGGCGTCGACGAGGTCCTCGCCGAGTTCGCCAAAGGTGCCGGCATCGAGCGCCGCCTTCAAGCCAGCGACATGCTTCAGGGTGAAGGCGATTTCCTCGACCGGTGCCCGATACATCGCGCTCGCTCCTCCTCAGTCCAGCGGATCAACTTAAGACCCGTGCCGATGCAAAACCATCTGCTTTTGGAATTCCCTGCCCATCTTCTTTTTACGTAAACGTCAACTTTTGTCACGCAGATTTTGCAGTTGCTGGCTCGCCTGCGAAATTACGCAAAGTCGCACCACGCACTTGATCTGTACGGCTATTTCCCGTACAAGTCGTCCATCAGGGGTGACGATAATGCCGAACCAACAGACCCGTACCGCTCGTCTCGAAGCTCGTATTTCGCCGGATATTCTGGACGTGGTGAAACGCGCCGCCGAAATCCAGGGCCGTAGCGTCAGCGACTTCGTGGTCGCTGCCGCTCAAGAGGCGGCTCAGCGTACCATCGAGAACACCACCATCATGCGTATTTCCGTCGAGGATCAGCGCGCCATGATGGAGGCAATTCTCAATCCGCCCGAGCCCAATGAAGCACTGCGCAAAGCTGCCGACGCCCACAAACGGCTGGTCGTCGAAACCCGGTGACTTTCGCCGTCATTATCGAACCGCTCGGCGGATTGCATGATCGCAAGGCTTTCAGCTGCGGGGTACCGGCGCTCGACCGCTACATCCGGGAGCAAGCCAGCCAAGATGTCAAACGCCGAGTTTGCAATTGCTTCGTTGCCGTGGATCGCAATGGCGGCGCGATCGCCGGATATTACACTTTGGCGGCGTCGAGCATACCAATCGCGTCCTTGCCTGACGAACAGACAAGACATCTACCACGCTACCCAGTCCTGCCTGCGATATTGGTCGGTAGGCTGGCCGTCGATGCCCGATACCAGGGGCAGCGGATCGGGTCGGCGCTGATCGTGGATGCGCTAAGACGCAGCGTTAGCGCATCCCCGGCAGCCTTCGCATTGATTGTCGATGCAACGGATGACCAGGCGGTGGCGTTTTATCGCAAACATGGCTTCACCTCATTTCAGAGCCGCCCGCTATCACTGTTCCTGCCCATAGCAACAGCGTTGAAGCTATTTGGCTGACAATCGCAACCATCGCTTTGCTCTTGAGGAGCACCAAGGGTCGCTTCGCCAGCGCTCCAACTCGCCCACTCGGCACCCGAAGCATTTCCTTAACCATGGCGGCTCAGGATTGGGCTTTGGCCAGCAAGGACCTGCTGTTTGAAAACGCCGGCGCACCCTCTTATCCGCTTAGCGCTTCTCCTTGTCGCGGCCACGATGACGCTGGCGCCGGCGCCGACAAGGGCCTCGGATTTCTCCGAACCGTGGAAGGATGCGGACCGGGCGCTGGTCGTCGATGCCTACGAATACAATTCCATCGACTGGACCCGGCTAGCCGCCGACAAGCGTCTTGTCGGTTTCATCAACAAAGCTTCCGACGGAATGCCGCCACCCTATTTCTGTTTCGGCGACGAGACCGAGATGCGGCTGTGCAAGACGCTTTGGAAGCGCCATGCGATGGCACAGGAACTGTTCCAGACGCGCAAGGTGGTGGCCAAGGCGCTGGGCCTGAAATGGGGTGCCTATCATCTCGCCCGCCCCGGCAACCCCGTGGGACAGGCCAATAATTTCATCAATTTCGTGAAACCCGGGCCGGATGACCTGCTTGCCCTCGACATCGAGGACGATGATCCCACCCAATGGATGTCGCTCGAGGATGCCGAGGAATTCGTGCGCCATGTGCATCGTCGGGTTGGCCGCTTTCCAGTGCTCTACACCAACGGCACGACAGCCAGGCATATCGCCGACAACAAGTATAAATACCCGCTCCTGTCCCGGCTGCCGCTGTGGTATGCGCGCTACAAGCCAGACATCGGCGTGCATTTTCCAATGGGCAACTGGCAGGGTTATGCGCTCTGGCAGTTTTCGGCGCGAGCAAATTGCGGCCGGTTCCGCTGTCCCTATCGGGTCGCAGGCACACCCAACGATATCGACGTCAGCGTCGCGCCGATGAGCGCCACGGAATTGCGCGCGCAGTGGCCGTTCGGCGGCCTGATCGACGTGCAGCCGGATTATCTCGCCTCGATACCGGTGCCGCTCTCACGCGAGGCGGGGCTCGCCGGCACTGCCATGACCTACGCCACCGTGGCAGCACCCCCGAGCCTCGAGCAACTGGTCGCGGTATTTAGAACGCGCTTGGCCAAATTCAGCAGCGGCTTTCAAATGCCTGCGGCCAAGACGGTGCCGAGCCTTCCGCGCGGGATTGCCGAATATGTCGCCTGGACGCGAAACGAAAAAAAGCGTGCCGCCTCGGTGTCTGCAATTGCCCCCACCGCCGATACGGTCAGCACTGTCTCGACCGAATTCGACAATCGCCTGCGTTGAGGTCGAGGCCGCCTTAAACGTCAGTTCGACTGCTCGCGCGCCACTGCCAGCCAGCCAATGTCGCGGCGGCAAAAGCCTTGCGGCCAGTCGATCCGGTCGAGCGCGGCGTAGGCCTTCTTCTGCGCCTCGCCGACGGTTCGGCCTGTCGCCGTGATGTTGAGCACGCGACCGCCATTGGCGACGAGTGCGCCGCCGTTGATGGCGGTGCCGGCATGAAATATCTCGACGCCGCCACCTGCTGCCGCCTCGACGCCGCGAATGACCGAGCCCTTTTCCGGCGTGCCGGGATAACCCCTGGCTGCCATCACCACGGTGAGCGCCGCCTCGTCGCGCCAGCGCACCGAGGTGTGTGCCAGCTGGCCGTCGGCGGCGGCGTTGAGCAGGACCAGGAGATCGTCCTTCAGCCGCATCATCAGCACCTGGCATTCCGGGTCGCCGAAACGGGTGTTGTATTCGATCAGCTTCGGGCCCTTGTCCGATATCATCAGTCCGGCGAACAGCACGCCGGAAAACGGTACGCCTGTTTCAGCCATGCCGCGCATGGTCGGCTCGACGATCTCGCGCATGGTTCGGTCGATCATCTCCGGCGTCATCACCGGCGCCGGCGAATAGGCGCCCATGCCGCCGGTGTTCGGGCCGGTGTCGCCGTCACTGAGGCGCTTGTGGTCCTGCGCGGTGCCGAAGGGCAGCGCGGTGGTTCCGTCGCAGAGGCAGAAGAAGCTTGCCTCCTCGCCGCTGAGAAACTCTTCGACCACCACTTCGGCGCCGGCCTGGCCGAAGGAGCCGTCGAAACAGGCGTCCAGCGCGGCCAGCGCCTCGTCAAGCGTCATGGCGACGGTGACACCCTTGCCGGCAGCAAGACCGTCGGCCTTAATGACGATCGGCGCACCCGTCTTCTCGACATAGGCCTTGGCCGAACCCAGATCGCCGAAGCGGCCATAGGCGGCGGTCGGGATGCCGTATCTGGCGCAGAGGTCTTTGGTAAAACCCTTCGAGCCTTCCAGCCGCGCCGCTGCCTTTGAGGGGCCGAAGACGCGGATGCCCTCGGCGCGAAGGTCGTCGGCAATGCCGGCAACCAGCGGCCCTTCCGGGCCGACCACGACGAGATCTATTTCTTTCTCGCGGCAAAACCGGACCACCGCTGCATGATCCGAAACATCGAGCCTCACCAGCTCGGCTTCGCCGCCGATGCCCGGATTGCCGGGCGCCGCGTAGAGTTTGGTCAGCAGCGGCGACGCCGCCATCTTCCAGGCCAGCGCATGTTCTCGTCCGCCGGAGCCGATCAGCAAAACACGCATGCCTGGATTCCTTGCCCGTTCCGATCAGGACTGCGCTATTGCGCCCCGGGCGGCGGGTCAAGACATTTGGCTGCCGCGGCGGCGATTCCGCGCCGCGAGCGGATCCGGCCTGCTTGACGCTTGACGGCATTCGCCTCTGCTGCCACTCCAGCAAAATGGAAACCGTCCAGTCGAAAGCGGCCCAGGGCCGCGTCGCCGATGCGCCGAGCGGCCACTGGGTCTATCGCGCGCTGCCGCGGGGGTTGTGGCCCTATGCGCAGCTTGCCCGGTGGGACCGGCCGATCGGCTGGCAATTGCTGCTGTGGCCATGCTGGTGGTCGGCTGCCCTTGCGGCGAGCGCCTATCCGCGTCCGGCGGATCCGCTGCTCTCGCTGCTGCCGTCGCCGTGGTATCTGCTGCTGTTTTTTCTCGGCGCGTTCGCCATGCGTGGCGCCGGCTGCACCTACAATGATTTGGTCGACGAGGACATCGACAACCAGGTGGAACGCACGCGCTCGCGGCCGCTGCCGGCCGGCAAGGTCACGCGCCGGCAGGCCTGGATGTTTGTTGTCGTACAGGCACTGGTCGGCCTTGCCGTGCTTTTGCAGTTCAACAGCTTCGCCATCTCGCTCGGCATCGGCTCGCTGGTCATCGTCGCCGTCTACCCATTCATGAAGCGGTACACCAATTGGCCGCAACTCGTTCTCGGACTTGCCTTTTCCTGGGGAGCGCTGATGGGATGGGCGGTCGAGTTCGGCGATCTCGATGGACCGGCAATCATGCTCTATATCGGCTCGATCCTGTGGGTGATCGGCTACGACACGATCTATGCGCATCAGGACAAGGAAGACGACGCCATCGTCGGCGTGCGCTCGACGGCGCGCCTGTTCGGCGACAATACCAAGGCCTGGCTGGCCGGGCTTTATGGCGGAGCGCTGGTCTGCTTCGCCATTGCCTTTGCCTCGGCGCAGGCACCCGTGCCGGCGCTGGCTGGGCTGATCGCCGCCGGCGCGCATATGGCGCGGCAGATCGCCGTGCTCGACATCGACGATCCGGACCAGTGCCTGAGGCTGTTCAGATCGAACAACCAGGTCGGCTGGCTGATCTTCCTCGGCCTGATCGGCGGCGCGGCTTGGGTGGCGCTGAAGCCGCTGGTTTAGCTACTCCCGCGAAATAAGCTCCTCGCCTCCGATGACCAGCCTGAGGCCGAGGTCGCCGGCGCGGCGGCGGGCGAGGAAGCGCGGACGGCGCATGGTCGAGACGCGGCCCTTGCGGCGGTCCTGCGCCGGCAGCGCCTTGATGGCGGCGCCGAGCGATTCTTCGAGCGTACGGGCAATGCCGTCGGCTTCGATCAGCAGCATCGGCAGGCGGTAGGCATCGGCCCAGGCGCGCCAGTCGGCGGCGACGTCGTCGAGATCGTCGGCCACCAGCAGCGGCACCGACAGCATCGGGTCGTTGTGCAGAAGCTCGAGCGTCACTGTGACATTGCCATCCGGATCCTCCATGGCGCGGGCGGCGACGCCGCGAAACGCGTTGGCGGGCAGAGCGATGATCGCCGGCACGCCACTCATCTCCAGCGTGCGGCGGATAACCGCGCCGCGCTGGTCGATGGTGAAGGTGACGTCGCCATAGTCGTCGCGCGTGGCGTAACTCACCACCTGCGGCAGGCGGAATGGGTCGAGACGCATATTGCGGCCGGCCCAGACTGGCTTCAGTCCAGTGTTCATATCGTGCCTTTCCTGTTTCTCCTGAGAGCCGGTGTTTCCGGTTCTCCGGGCCGGTTTTCCCAGCCTCGTTGTGGAGAAACATTAGCGCGAGCTTCTTATCCTCGCGCTTAAGAAAGTCGGTTAAATTTTGCTGATCCGGGGCGGATGGTTATCGGAATGCGAACCGGCGCAGGCCGGCGAAAGGATCAGATAACCTTACCCGGATTCATGATGCCGGCCGGGTCGAACGCGGCCTTCACCCTGCGCATCAGCTCGATCGCCATTGTCGGCGCCGTCGCGATCAATTCGTCCCGCTTCAACTGGCCGATGCCGTGCTCGGCCGAGATCGAGCCGTGAAACGAGCGCACGACGTCGTGCACGGCCTTGTTCATGACGTGGTAAAGGCCGAGAAACGCCTCGTCATCGCCGTCGACCGGCCGGGAGATGTTGTAGTGCAGATTGCCGTCGCCCATGTGGCCGAAGCAGACGACGCGTGCGCCGGGACTGACCGATTGCACGGCGCCGGCGGCCTTTTCGATGAAGGGCGGGATCGACGCCACCGGCACCGAGATGTCGTGCTTGATCGAGGCACCTTCCGGTTTCTGCGCCTCGGGCAGCACCTCGCGGAAATTCCAGAACGCGTCGCCCTGGGCCATGCTTGCCGCGATCACCGCATCGCCGACGATCCCTTGCTCGAGGCCTGCCTCCAGCACCTCCTCGATCAGCGCCCGTGCATCCTCGGCCGAGCGGCCCGACGAGATCTGCATCAGCACATACCACGGCCAATCGCCGGCCAGCAGCCGCACTACGCCTTGTGCGTGGCGTAGCGTGAAGTCGTAGGGCCTTTGGCCGATCAGCTCGAAGGCGGTGAGCGCTGCCCCTGCACGGTCCATCGCCAGGCTGAACAGCGACAGTGCCGCCTCCGGCGATGACAGGCCGGCAAACGCCACCTCGCGCCCCTTGGGCTTGGGGAAAAGCTTGAGCACGGCGGCGGTGATGATGCCGAGCGTACCCTCGGCGCCGACGAACAGGTCCTTCAGATCATAACCGGTATTGTCCTTCTTCAGCTTGCGCAGATCGTCGAACACTTCGCCGGTCGGCAGCACCACTTCGACGCCGAGGCAGAGTTCGCGCGCATTGCCGTAGGCAAGCACGCCGGTGCCACCGGCGTTGGAAGAGAGATTGCCGCCGATCTGGCAGGAGCCTTGCGCGGCAAGCGACAGCGGAAACAGCCGGTCGGCGGCATCGGCCGCTTCCTGCAGCGTCTGCAGGATGACGCCGGTTTCGACCGTCACCGTGTTGGACAGGGTATCGATCTCGCGGATGCGGTTTAGCCGCGACAGCGACAGCACGATCTCGCGGCCGGACGCGTCCGGCACCTGGGCGCCGACCAGCCCGGTGTTGCCGCTTTGCGGTACAATCGGCGTGCCCGTTTCGCTCGCCAGCCGCATGATGCGGCTGACCTCCTCGACGGTCCCCGGCCTCAGCACCAGAGCCGTCCTGCCATGCCAAAGTCCGCGCCGCTCGGCGAGGTAAGGCGCGATGTCCTGCTGATCGCGCAGCGCATATTTGTCACCGACGATTGTCGCAAAGCGCGCGACGACGGCGGGGTCGAGGTCGGGGGAAATGTCGTTCATAGGTGGAAACTATGGTGCCCAATCCATCTTGTCACGAGGGGCGATCTTGTCACGCGGGGCGGCGGCGCGCGAAAGCCGGTCATTGATCGCCTCGCCCAGGCCGTCGAACGGGATCGGCTCGACGGCGATGGTTTTGGCGCCGCTGCGATCGAGATCCTGCAGATGGGCGAAGAGATTGCTTGCCGCCTCGCGCAGGTCGCCGGTCTCCGACAGGTTACGCAGTGCGGCTGCATCGCGCCAGCCTTCGGCACGGCGGCCACCGAAGGCCAGCAAGGCTTCGCCCGGTGCGACCTCCGCAGCATTGAGCCGCACCGCCGCACCTGGTGCATAGTGCGAGGCGAGCATCCCGGGCGCCTCGATGACCGAAGCGCCGCGCAGCAACTTTGTCCCGGCGACCGCTTCGATCTCTTCGGCGGCAATGCCGCCCGGCCGCAGCAGCCGCAGCTTTCCAGCTTCGACCTTGAGGATGGTCGATTCCAGCCCGACCGGCGTCGCGCCGCCATCGACCACAAGCTTGATCCTGGGGCCGAGGTCGGCGGCCACGGCTTCCGCCGTCGTAGCGCTGATCCTGCCCGAGGAATTGGCACTGGGCGCCGCAAGCGCGCGGCCGAACCTGGCGATCAGCTCGCCGCCAAAGCCTTTCGGCATGCGCAGCGCGATGGTGTCCAGCCCTGCGGTGACCAGCGGATGAATGCCGTTGCCGGGCCGTTGCGGCAGCACCAGCGTCAGCGGCCCCGGCCAGAATATCTGCGCCAATCTTTCCGACAGCGGATCGAACAGCGCGATACGCTCAGCCATCGCCGGATCGGCTATATGGGCGATCAGCGGGTTGAAACGCGGGCGGCCCTTGGCTTCGAAGATGCGGGCCACGGCAACGCCATTGGTCGCGTCGCCGGCCAGCCCATAGACGGTCTCGGTCGGTATGGCGACGACATCGCCGCTCTCGAGCAGCGCCAACGCCCTTTCCATCGCCTCGCCGACGGCACGAATTTCAGCCACTGTCGTCACCTCACGGATGCGGGTGCCTAATACGGCGAGGCCGGGCGAGCAAGCCCAGGGTTGGCGAATGATAAATCGCTAAAATGCGATGTTTCCCCGCAAGCCGGCATCAATTGCCCTCGGCTAGGGTGCCGTCTTGTTGGGCAAGGGGAATTATGATGCTTTCGATGCGTATCGTTGGAGCGCTTGGTCTGGCGTTTATGGCCGGCACGGCACAGGCCTCGTCACTGGTTTTTCTTGGGCAGACGACGGGGGCGCCTTCTGTGGTTGGTGCGGTGGGCGCTGTCGAGCGCGCGAAAACACCGTCGATCGTCGCGCTCGGCGAGAAATCGCCCAACGTCAATGAAACCGTCACCGATGAAAAGGTCGCGGCAATCCCGAGCCAGCCGAGTCATGGCTTCACCGGAAGCCCGATGATCATTCGCGGCGGTATCGTCGGCGACGCCTTTGCAACGCCCGCGCCCAAAGCCGCGCAGGCCACCGCTGCCGCGCCCGCCGCGGACAGCAAAGCCGACCCAAAGGTCGCCAGCAAAACCCCCGAGCCCGTAGCGCCGCAGCCGGCGCCGCTAGCAGCTCCCGACCAGCCGAAATAGCGCCTGAAGCAGCGCCGGAAACCAGGGCCGCGCGAAAGCGCCGCCCTGGTTTACTGACTGAAGCGGCGTGAAGTCTCAGGCCGCTTCTTCTTCGTCCGTATCGTCGGCGTCGTCCGATTCGTCGCCGTCAGCGTCTTTTTCGCCGACGGCGCTTTCGGCCTTCACGCTGTCCTCGTCGTCTTCCTCTTCCTCGTTGTCATCGTCGTCGTCGTCGTCGGAGAGGGTAGCCGACTTATCGTCTTCAGTAGCTTCCTTGTCGGTGTCTTCATCGTCGCCGTCCTCGTCATCCGACAGATCGGCAGCCTCGATGGCGGCGGCAGCGGCCTCGTCGAGCGTCGTTTCGGAGGTGGGTTCAAGCGTCTCGGTCTCTTCTGTCACTTCGATGTCGTGAGCGGAATTCATGGAAGCCTCCGTGGGTTGGGAACACGTTCCTTTTGCCACGCACAGATCATCGGCGTATGACTATAAGCCGGCTCGAATGGCCGGTAAGCGATGATTTTTTCGCCGATGTCAGCCGGCTATCTTCGAGAAGTCCGCGACCCGGTCGGTCGCCGCGCGGATGCGGGCGAGCAATGCCAGGCGATTGGCGCGCACCGCCTGGTCCTCATCGTTTACGAGGACTTTCTCAAAAAATGAATCAACCGGCTCGCGCAACAGGCTAAGCGCCAGCATGGCGGCGGAAAAGTCTTCGTTTTGAATTGCTTCGCCGGCTTGCCTCTCGGCCTGATTCACCGCCGCGAACAGTATTTTTTCTGCGTCCTCCCGGAACAGAGCCGGCTCAACGCTGCTTGCAATCGCCGTCGCCTTCTTCTCTTCGGCAGCCACGATGTTGGCGGCGCGCTTGGTGCCGGCAAGCAGGTTCCTGCCGTCCTCGGTGTCGAGGAAGGAGCCGAGTGCTTCGACCCGGCGGACGATTTGCAGCAGGTCGTCGTTTTGGCCAATCTCCCCCCTTGAGGGGGAGATGCCCGGCAGGGCAGAGGGGGGTGCCTCGCGCCGAGAGGCCGGCGGGACAGCGCCCCCCTCTGTCGGCTGCGCCGACATCTCCCCCACGAGGGGGGAGATCGGGCGCGAACCTGCCGCCAGCACCGCGTCGATCAGATCATGCCGCGCGCCCTGGTCGCGGAGGTAGACTTTCAAGCGGTCGTGGAAGAAGGAGAGGAGGTCGTGACTCAAGCGCCACGCCATCTCAGGCGTCTTTTCGGCGAAGGCCTCTTTTCCAGACAGCCCTACAAGGCGGTCATAAACTTCAGCTCTGTAAGTTGTTGTAGCAAGACCAGCTGACGTCAGTCGATCTGCGGCCTCAAGGTAAGGCTGCGATCCGTCACGTTGGAATTTCATATATGCCGCTACTATCGGAGACATCATCGAACGGAGAAGCGAAATGTTCACGCCGTTCTCAACCAAGATCCTGACCACGCCCAGCGCCGCCCTCCTCAGCGCATAGGGGTCCTTCGATCCGGTCGGCTTTTCATCGATCGCCCAGAATCCAACCAGCGTATCCAGCTTGTCGGCGAGCGCTACTGCGATCGAAACCGGATCGGTGGGAACACGATCTGACGGTCCCTGCGGCTTGTAGTGTTCCTCGATCGCGGCGGCGACAGAAGGATGCTCGCCCTGCAGCAGCGCGTATTTGCGGCCCATGGCGCCTTGCAGTTCCGGGAATTCGCCAACCACTTCGGTGGTGAGGTCGGCCTTGGCGAGGACGGCAGCGCGACGAGCGAGCGCGGTAATCTCCCCCCTTGAGGGGGAGATGTCGCCGAAGGCGACAGAGGGGGTCGGCACGTCCTGACGCGACGCTCTATCGCGGACAGAGGATGCCGGCGCTTCACGCGAAGCGACCCCCTCTGGCCTACCGGCCATCTCCCCCTCGAGGGGGGAGATCGACTGCGCCACGATTGGTGCCAGTTCTTCGGCCAAGCGCGCAATCCGTTCTACCCGCTCGCCTTGCGTACCGAGCTTGGCATGAAACGTCACATTGAGATGGTCGAGGCGGGCCATGCGCTGGTCGAGCGGCTTTTTGAGATCAAGCCCAAACTTTTCCGTCGATGCCTGCAGCTGGTCGAGATCCGGCAGGTCGCCCTGGTCGGTCTTCCAGAAATAGAGCGCGTCGGACAGGCGGGCGCGCACCACCTTGCCGTTGCCGTGGGCAATCTCCTTGCCGCCATCCTTGGCCTCGATATTGGCGGTCAGTATGAAACGGTTGGAGAGCTCTTCGCCGGCGTGCGGCCGCGTCACAAAACACTTCTGGTTAGCGCGGATGGTGAGCCGGATCACCTCGGCCGGAATGGCCAGAAAATCCTGCTCGAATTCGCCCATCAGCACGACGGGCCATTCGACCAGGCCCGACACTTCCTCCAGCAGCCCCTCGTCCTCGACGAGGTCGAGCCCGCTGGCGAAGGCAAGATTCCTGGCATCGGCAAGAATGATCTCCTTGCGCCGGTCGGCATCGAGCACGACCTTGGCTGCCTCCAGCTTCGCGACATAATCGTCGAAGCGGCGCACCGTGATGGCGCCCGGCGCATGAAAACGGTGGCCGTAGGTGACGTTGCCGGAGTGGATGCCGTCGATCTCGAAATCGACCACCACCGGCTCCTCGGTTTCGGGGCCGAAGGTACACAGGATCGATTGCAGCGGCCGCACCCAGCGCAGCGAGCCGGGCTTGGCCGAAGCCGGCCCCCAGCGCATCGATTTCGGCCAGGGGAAGTTGCGGATGATGCCCGGCACCAGCTCGGCGATGATCTGCTCCGCCGGTCTGCCCGGCCTGGAAATATGGGCGACGTAGAAGTCGCCCTTCTTCGGATCGGAATGAACATGCGCCTCGGCAATCGAGGCAAGGCCGGCCTTGCGCAGAAAACCTTGCACCGCCTGCTCGGGGGCCTTGGTCGAGGGCCCCTTGATCTCCTCGCTGATGTCCTTCGAGCGGGCGGTCAGGCCGCGGATGTCGAGCGCCAACCGGCGCGGCGTCCAATATTCGCGCGCAGCCTCATAGGTCAGCCCGGCTTCGACCAGACCGTCCGTCAAAAGCTTCTTCAGGTCGCCGGCCGCCTTGCGCTGCATGCGCGCGGGGATTTCCTCGGAACGAAGTTCTAGAAGCAGGTCAGGCATTGAAAGAGCTCACGCGACAAAAAACAGCCGCCGCTTCGCGGCGTCCTCCCCCATCGAGGCGGAGGTAAGCGGGGCATAGCAACTCGGTCGGCTGCTGTCACCCTTCCCAGCAAGATCAAGGCGTCCAACGGCGATTTCCGAAAAAATTCAGCCGCCTGTCGGACACGCGCCGGTCCGCCCGTCCTTGGATCAAAGATTTCCATGAACCGAACGCAGCGCTGAAGCGACCAACGCTCAGGCAGAGAGCTATTGGCTGGACGACCATGAAAACGGCATCGACATTCCTGCAGATCCTCGCGCTAAGCGCCTGTTTTGCAGCGCAGGCCCATGGCACGTTCACGATGCCGGGCGTCAGGCAAGCGCTGCGGACAATGGCCGGCTCCAGTGGCCAGGGCGCGTTACAAATCAGCGCTCCCGTCGAAATCGCCTGGAGCTAAGCCGCCAGCCCACCAGCGTCAGTCAGCAAAAATGCCTCGCCGCAGGCCTTGGCCAGATTGCGCACCCGCAAGATGTAACTCTGGCGCTCGGTGACCGAAATCACGCCGCGTGCGTCGAGCAGGTTGAAGACATGGCTGGCCTTGATGCACTGGTCGTAGGCCGGGAATACCAGGCGGTGGTATCCCTCCCCCTTGAGGGGAGGGTGGCCAGACAAAGTCTGGCCGGGAGGGGTCGCCCGTGCAGTGCTCGACGCCTGGCTTGTGGTGCCTTCTGAGGCGACCCCCTCTGCCCGCTTCGCGGGCGTCTCCCCCTCAAGGGGGGAGATGGGCGCGCCGGCTTGTAGCAGCGCCTTGCACTCGGCTTCGGCGTCTTCGAAATGGCGCAGCAACATCGCGGTGTTGGCAAATTCGAAATTGTGGCGCGAATATTCCTGCTCGGCCTGCAGGAAGACATCGCCATAAGTCACCTTGTCGGCGCCTTCGCGGCCGTTGAAGTTGAGGTCGTAGACATTGTCGACGCCCTGCACATACATGGCCAGCCGTTCCAGCCCGTAGGTGAGCTCACCCGCTACCGGTGCGCATTCGATGCCGCAGACCTGCTGGAAATAGGTGAACTGCGAGACCTCCATGCCGTCGCACCAGCACTCCCAGCCCAGCCCCCAGGCGCCCAGCGTCGGGCTTTCCCAGTCGTCCTCGACGAAGCGGATGTCGTGCAGCAGCGGATCGATGCCGATCGCGGCCAGCGAGCCGAGGTAAAGCTCCTGCAGATTGGGCGGATTGGGCTTCAGGATCACCTGGTATTGGTAATAGTGCTGCAGCCGGTTCGGGTTCTCGCCATAGCGGCCGTCCTTGGGGCGGCGCGAGGGCTGGACATAGGCCGCGTTCCAGCGTTTTGGGCCGAGCGCGCGCAACGTCGTTGCCGGATGGAATGTGCCGGCGCCGACTTCCATGTCGTAAGGCTGAAGGACGACGCAGCCATAGTCCGCCCAATAATTATGCAAGGTCAGGATCAGCCCCTGGAACGAGCGGCTGGGATGCATGTGGGCAGGGATATCAACGGTCACGGCGGCCTCCGGCGGGATGCGGCACCTCGTAGAGTGCCGCTCCGCGACCGTCAAGGCGATGGGGTCACCCCTTCGGCGCGGGCGCCGGCTCGGGCTTTACGTTCGGGGTTTCCTGCGCCGTGTTGGATTCGATCGGCGGCAGGCCCTTCATCAATTTCTGCTGCAAGGTGGCAAGCACATCCGGGTCCGGCTTCAGGTCGCGGGCCTGGTTCCACTGGAAGGTGGCTTCCAGCTTGCGGCCAACGCGCCAGTAGGCGTCGCCGAGGTGATCGTTGAGCACCGGATCCTCCGGCTTCAACGAAACGGCGCGTTCCATTTCGCGCACAGCGTCGTCGAACTGGCCAAGGCGGTAATAGGCCCAGCCCAGCGAGTCGACGATGTAGCCGTCGCTCGGCCTCAGGTCGACGGCCTTCTGGATCATCGCGAGGCCTTCCTTGAGGTTCATGTTCTTGTCGACCCAGGAATAGCCGAGATAGTTCAGAACCTGCGGCTGGTCGGGGTAGAGCTCCAGCGCCTTGCGGAAATTCGGCTCGGCCTTCGGCCATTCCTTCAGCCGCTCATAGGCGATGCCGCGCTGGTAGAAAATGTTCCAGTTGGCGGCGGTCGGCGTCTTCAGCACCTCTACCGCCTTGTCGTAAAGATTGGCGGCGGAGCGGAAATCCTCCTTCGAGGAATAGACGCCGCCGAGCGCCAGATACGCGCGCATGTCGTCTGGATGCGCATCGACGATGGCCTTGAGGTGAGCGATCGCCTCGTCGTTGCGGTCGAGATCGGCAAGGTTGAGGCCAAGCTGCAGGTCCGAAAGCTCCTTCAGCGGCGAACTGGCCGGAATGCGGCGATAGAGCGCGATGGCGCCCTCGCCGTCCTTCAACTGCTCGGCAACGGCGGCGAGCTGAACGAGCGCCGCGTCGTTGTCGGGCCTCAGCGCCAGCGCGTATTGCAGATAGAGCCGCACGAACGGCTCGCCGCCGCCGCGGTTGAGCGCGGTGGCGAGATCGAGCAGGATTTCCGAGGCGCCGTCCGACGGGCCGGCAGCGAAGGGTTGGATCTTTTTTTCGCCCTTGTTGATCTTGTCGCGAAGCGCTGCAATCTCGACCTTGCCGGGCGCAAACGTCTCGGCCTTGTCGAGCACCGACAGCGCCTTGGCCTTGTCGCCTTTGCGGGCGAGGAAAGAGGCATAGGCCTGCGCGCTGCGCATCCATGTTTCGGGGGCGGCACCGCCTGCCGCCGTGTCCTGCAGGGTGGCGGTGTAGAGCGCATCCGCCCTGTCGGGCAGGCCCGAGGCGTCGGCAATCAAGGCGCGGTGGAAGGACTTGAACAGGCTGAACCAGTCGGGGCCCTGCAGCTTGTCGATGGAAGCCATGGCCTCGCCGGCGTCGCCCGCACCCTGCTTGGCCCAGCCGGTCATGACGCCGGAGATCAGGCGGTCGAGATCGGATTCGAGCGACAGCTTGAGCCAGTATTCGGCCTTGGAGAAATCCTTCTTGTGGAAGGAATCGATGGCCAGCGCCAGGCGCGAGAAGCGCTCGACGTCGGGAACCGCCTTGAGCTTGTCGGCATAGACCAGGGACTCGTCGAAGCGCCCCTGCGCGATCAGCGACAGCATCAGGCTTTGCTGCAGTCCCGTATCGTTCGGATCGAACGCAAGCGCCTGCTTGTAATAGGAAATGGCGCTGTCGAGGTCGTTGTCGCCTTCGGCAATCCGCGCGGCGAGATAGGCTCCCGAGAAGGATGTGATCCTGACCGGCTCGGCGGTCTGTTTGGCATGCGCCGGCAAAGCCGAGATCGCCATGCCCGTCGCGATTGCCAGCCCCGTCAGCCAGCGCGCATATCCTTGCCGCATCATATCCCTTTCAGCCAAACGCCATCTCCGCGTCAGCGGGATCGCCGTAGACTCGATCTTTACAGGTAAAGCATGGCCTTTTTGGGGTCGTGCTTCAACCCGGCCCGAATTCACAATCGGGTCAAGCAATTAATAAACCATGCCGAAAGAGGTCGCACGACCGCATTGCCACAATCCGGCAATGAGAAACAGGCGTCACGGCCCTGAAACTCAGGACGTTTGCGAAAGCCTTGCGTCGAGCGCTTGCATGGCGACGGTGACAAGATCGTGCAGCCGCTTTTTCGGCACGCCGTCGCGTGCCTGGACCGAAAGGCCGTGCATCAGCGTGGCGTAATAGTCACCCAGCGCCTCGGCATCGGTATCCGGCTTCAATTCGCCATCGCGCACGGCCTGCTTCAACCGCTCGACGATCGATGCGGTGCGCGCCAGCCGGTGCTCCGCCAGCCATTGCAGCACGGCGTCATTTTCGACGGCGCAATTGGTGGCGGCCGTCACCACCATGCAGCCCTGCGGCCGACCCGGCCTCGTATAGATTTCGACGGCGTCGCGAAGCATGCGCTCGATGACGCGCCGGACATTTGGTTCTTCCTCTAGCGCGCGCGTGGCGAAGCCGCCCTCATTGGCTTCGTAAAGCGCCACCGCTTCGCGAAACAGGTCCTCCTTCGAGCCGAAGGCGGCATAGATGCGCGCCGATGCGAGACCAAGTGCCGATACGAGATCGGCCATCGAGGTGCCCTCGTAGCCGCGTCTCCAGAAGGCGTCACGGGCTTTCTCCAGCGCCTGGTCGCGGTCGAATTCCCTTGGCCTGCCTGCCATGGCGGTCTCCAATTTTTTGTCGATCAACAAATAATCCGCTTGACTTCGGATTGCAAATTTCAATTCTTTGTCGATCATTAAATAATTGTCGACAAGGAGACCGGCATGAGTTCACTCGATCAAGGCGCGCCGCTCGGGGCGATAACGCAAGGAGCAAGCAGGGCGAAACACGGCGCAACTCTGGCGCTCCTCGCCTTCGCGCAGCTCATCATCTCGCTCGACCTCAACATCGTGTTCGTGGCGTTGCCGGAGATCGGCGCCGGCCTCGGATTTTCAGGCCAGACCCTGCAGTGGGTGGTCAGCGCCTATACCGTGTTCACCGGCGGCTTCCTGCTGTTCGGCGGCCGGGCTGCCGACCTGATCGGCCAGCGCCGCGTCTTCATCTTCGCGCTCTGGCTCTACGCGCTTTCGTCGCTTGTCGGCGGCCTCGCATGGTCGCCGGAAATCATCATCGCGGCACGCGCGGTACAAGGCATCGGCGCCGCGTTCCTGTTTCCTGCGACGCTGTCGCTGATCAACCGCCTGTTCGCCGAGGGAGCGGAACGCAACCGGGCGCTCGCGGTCTGGGGCGGCGCAGGCGCCAGCGGCCTGACGCTCGGTTCGCTTGCCGGCGGGTTTCTGACCAGCGCCTTCGGCTGGCCGTCGGTCTTCTACGTCAACGTGCTGCTGGCTGGGATCGCCATCATCGCGGCTTTCGCCATCATCCCGCGCGATCGCAAGCCGCACGAGCAGCGCAGCTTCGATCTGCCGGGCGCACTGACCGTCACCGCCGGCGCGACGCTGCTTGTCTTCACCCTGGTTCAGGGGCCCGAATATGGCTGGGGCTCGACCGCAATCATCGTCAGCGCGGCACTGGCGGCATTCTTCCTGATCGCCTTCACCGTGATCGAGGCCAACAGCGCCGATCCGCTGATGCCGCTGCGCCTGTTCCACAACCGCAGCCTTGTCGCCGGCATGACGATCACCTTCCTCTACATGGCGACCTTCGGCGCGCTGCCCTACTTCCTCACCGTGCTGCTGCAGAACGTGCACGGCTTCACCGCCTTGCAGACGGGCCTCGCCTTTCTCGTGCCGTCGGTCGCCATCGCCACCGGCACGCAAGCCGGCGAGCGTCTGGCAACGCGTTTTTCGACACGCAGCACGCTGGTCGGCGGCATGATCGTCGGCGCGGTCGGCACAGCATTGATGGTATCAGGCGCGAGCGCGGAGAGCAGCTATCTGTCCCTGGTACCTGGCCTGATCGTCTCCGGCGTGGGACAAGGCATCGTCTGGACCGCAATGTGGATTGCCGCCGCTTCCGGTGTTGCCCATGACCAGCAAGGCGTCGCCTCGGGGATGGCTTCGACGACGCTCAATGTCGGCAACGCCATCGGCATGGCCGTGCTGATTGCGATTGCGAACAGCCAAATCGGCGAATTGTCAGGCGATGCTTTGAAAATTGCCGTCGCCGACGGCATCCAAGTCGCCTTCTGGCTCGCGGCGGCGGGCATCGTCGTCAGCCTGCTGGCAGCAATGGTGCTTCCGGCAAAGGGGCGATGAGAACAGGCGCGGGGGCGCCGACGCCTCTCAGTTCACCCGGCTGATGCAGAAATCGATGACGTCGATCAGCGCCGATTTCTGCGGCGTCGCTTCGAGCGGCGCCAGCGCGTCGCGGGCGATTTCCCCGAAATGGCGGGCGCGCCCGATGGTGTCGGCAATCGCGCCGTGGCGGAGCATCAGGCCGATGGCCTTCTCCAGCCCGGCATCGTCGGCGGCATTGTCCTCGATGGCGCGTTTCCAGAAGCTGCGCTCGGCCTTGGTGCCGCGCCGATAGGCGAGGATCACCGGCAGCGTCACCTTGCCCTCGCGAAAATCGTCGCCGACATTCTTGCCGAGATCCTTGCTGGTGCCGCCGTAATCCAGCGCGTCATCGATCAGCTGGAAGGCAAGGCCGAGATTCATGCCGTAGGAGCGGAGTGCTGCGCGATCGTTGCGCGTCGCCTGGGCGATGACCGGGCCGACTTCGGCGGCAGCGGAGAACAGCGCTGCGGTCTTGGCCTTGATCACCGCGAAATGCTCGTCCTCGGTGGTCTCGAGGTTTTTGGCGGCGGCAAGCTGCATCACCTCGCCTTCGGCGATCACCGAGGCCGCACTCGACAGGATGTCGAGCGCTTCCAGCGAGCCGACATCGACCATCATGCGAAAGGCCTGGCCGAGCAGGAAATCGCCGACCAGAACACTTGCCTGGTTGCCCCAGATCATGCGGGCGGTCTTCTTGCCGCGCCGCATGCCGCTTTCGTCGACGACGTCGTCGTGGAGAAGTGTCGCGGTATGCATGAATTCGACCGATGTGGCGAGCTTGACATGGCCGTCGCCGGAATAGCCGAACATCTGGGCGGCGGCGAGCGTCAACATCGGCCGCAGCCGTTTGCCGCCGGATGAGATCAAATGGTTGGCAATCTCCGGGATCATCTCGACATCGGAGCCGGCCTTCGACAGGATCAATTTGTTGACGCGCCCCATGTCGGCCGCGGTCAGGTCCATGAGGTCCTTTATCGAGGCGGCTTCGCGCTTCCCGTTTTCAATATTGAGAACGACACCCACGGCAAAACTCCCAACCTCGATATGCACGACGGCAACATGGTCCCTGGACAAACTCTAGGGTGTCACCCACCGGCGCGGCAAGAGGCGAATTGGCGCGCCGGCTCTGGTACATGATCACGCCTACGTTTACATCAACGCCGCAAACTGCGAGTTTCATCCGATGATAGAGCTCATCCGCACCAACGACGCCGTCATCATTTCGTTTGTCGAATCGCTGATGCGCGATGCCGGTATCGGCTGTTTCGTCGCCGACCAGAACATGAGCGTGCTCGACGGCTCGATCGGCATCCTGCCCCGCCGTGTCATGGTGGACGCAGACAAGGCCGATGCGGCACGGCGCATCCTGACGGATGCCGGCATCGCCAACGAGATCCGCCAAAAATAATGTCCGCGTCGCCCGCTGCCCTTGTCCCGGACATGCCGGCTCATACGGTCGACGCCTTCCATCGCGGTCGCTTCTGGCTGGTGCAGCCGAGAAAGGCCGGCCACCGCGCCGGCATGGATGCGATGATGCTGGCGGCTGCCGTGCCGTCCTCCTTCGCTGGGCGGCTAGCCGACTTTGGCGCGGGTGCCGGTGCCGCCGGCCTGGCGGTACTGTCGCGCTGCCCCGCTGCCGAGGCCGTGCTTGTCGAGCGTTCCCCGGAAATGGCGGCCTTCGCCACCACCACGCTTGCCCATCCTGGCAATGCGCATCTCAGCGACCGCGCCTCGGTGCTCGTCGCCGATGTCGCGCTGTCGGGCCGGGCGCGAGCGGCCGCCGGCCTCGAGGACAACAGCTTCGATTTCGTCATCATGAACCCGCCGTTCAATGCCGCAGAGGATCGCGCGACGCCCGATCCGCTGAGAAAGGCCGCGCATGTCTCGGAGGACGGGCTGTTCGACAGCTGGATCCGCAGCGCGGCCGCGGTGGTCAGGCCGAGCGGCGGGCTGGCCGTCATCGCCCGGCCGGAACAGCTCGGCGCCATCCTCGATGCCATTGCCGGCCGCTTCGGCGACCCCGAGATGCTGGCCGTCCACCCTCGCCCGGAAGCGGCGGCGATCCGCATCGTCGTCCGGGCAGCACTCGGCGCACGCGGCAAATTGTCGATCCAGCCGCCGCTGATGCTGCATGCCTATTCAGGCAATGGCCCTTCGGAGCGGGCAGAGCTGATCAATAACGGGCTGGCGTCGCTGTTCGGAGACTGATCCATTCTGATTGCCAGGGCGACGGCATTGCCGTTGGCCGGCGAATTCCTACATGCCTCAAGCAAATCGACCGGAGACCGCCCCCTCGTGAAACGTCTTTTCAACCGCCTGCTGCCGAAATCCTGGCGCTCCACCGTCGTCACCATTCCAGTCATCCGGCTGCACGGCACGATCATGCCCGGCGGCGGTCAGTTCCGGCCCAGCCTGTCGCTCGCTTCCACCGCCGGCCTTCTCGAAAAGCTGTTTTCATTCGACGCGCCGGCGGTCGCCATCTCGATCAATTCGCCAGGGGGCTCGCCGGTGCAGTCGCGGCTGATCTTCAGGCGCATCCGCGACCTGGCGAGCGAGAAGAACAAGAAGGTCCTGGTTTTCGTCGAGGACGTGGCGGCATCTGGCGGCTACATGATCGCTGTCGCCGGCGACGAGATCTTTGCCGACCCGTCCTCCATCGTCGGCTCGATCGGCGTGGTGTCGGCCTCGTTCGGCTTTCCGGAGCTGTTGAAGAAAATTGGCGTCGAGCGCCGCGTTCACACCGCCGGCCAGAACAAGGCGGTGCTCGACCCGTTCAAGCCGGAAAAGAAGGAAGACGTCGAGCGCCTGAAGGCGCTGCAGCTCGAGGTCCACGAGACCTTCATCGATCTCGTCAAGGACAGGCGCGGCAGCAAGCTCAAGGACGATCCCGACCTGTTCACCGGCCTGTTCTGGACGGCCAAGAAGGGGCTAGAGCTCGGGCTGGTCGATGCGCTCGGCGACATGCGCAGCGTGCTGAAGAGCCGTTTTGGGCCGAAGACCCAGCTCAAGCTGATCACCGCGCCGCGCGGCCTGTTCGGCCGCTTCGGCCTGTTCGGCTCGAGCTTTTCGGCGCCCGATATCGCCGCCGCCGCGGCAAGCGGCGTCATCGATGCGGCGGAAGAGCGCGCGCTGTGGGCGCGCTTCGGGCTTTGAAAAGCCGGTGAAAACGTCTAGCATAAATCATCAACCGACCCGACCGGCCGCCTTGCCGGCCTTGCGAGGGAGGAGTTTGACATGCCGCAGATCATTTTCTTCGCCGTCGTCGGCATTGCCGCCTATTTCGGCTACCGCTCCTTCGTCAGGGAAGCCGAGCGGGTGACCGCCAAGGTACGTCGGGCCGAAAAGCAGACGGCCAACGGCACCATGGGAACACTGGTCAAGGATCCGAAGACCGGCGAATACCGTCTGGCCAAGGATTGACCGTCGTCCCCCTCGCGGCCGAGCCAATGAATTCCGGGGCCAGCATTCGGGCGTCGCATGCGCATGCCAAGATAAATCTCGCGCTGCACGTCACCGGCCGGCGCGCCGACGGTTATCACATGATCGAAAGCCTGGCTGTGTTCACGCGCTTCGGCGACCGCATCGAGACGGAACTTGCCGACAGCGATGGGTTTTCGGTGTCCGGCAAATACGCCTCCGCGGTGCCGGCCGACGATAGTAACCTGGTGCTGAAAGCGCGCGACGCGCTGCGGCGGGAGGCCGGTCCCCAGCACGCGCCGGCTGTCGCCATCAGGCTCGAAAAGAACCTGCCGGTCGCGTCCGGCGTCGGCGGCGGATCGAGCGATGCGGCGGCTGTGCTGCGCGCGCTGGTCCAGATCTGGGGACTTGATGTCGGCGATGCCGAACTGGCGCGGATCGGCCTGTCGCTCGGCGCCGACGTGCCGATGTGCCTCGCCGCCAAGCCGCTGATCGCCTGCGGCATCGGCGACGAGCTGACGCTCGTGCCGGGTTTCCCGGCGCTGGGTCTGGTGCTCGCCAATCCCGGCACTGCCGTCTCGACGGCCGACGTGTTCGAGGCGCTTGGCCGCCGCGACAATGCGGGGCTGCCGCCGCTGCCGCGCAACCTCGACTTCCACAGCATCCGCAACTGGCTGGAGATCACCCGCAACGATCTCGAGCCTGCGGCGCGCGCAATCCAGCCCGCCATCGGCAAGGCGCTTTCCGTGCTGAACAAGGCCGGAGCCGGTTTTGCCAGGATGTCCGGTTCCGGCGCCACCTGCTTCGGCCTGTTCGAGACCGGCAATGTGGCCAAGCGCGCGGCCGTCGATATTCGCAGCCGCCATCCAGGCTGGTTTGTCGCGGCGACGCGAAGCGTGACATCGGAGGCTGATGCCCATGGCCAGGATTGACGAGAGCCGCCCCTTCGTTCCCGTGCGCATCGCGGTACTGACCGTTTCCGATACGCGCAGCCTCGCCGACGACAAATCCGGGCAGACGCTGGCCGACCGCATTGCCGAGGCCGGCCATATCCTCGCCGCCCGCGACATCGTCACCGACGACCGCGACAAGATCCGCGACAAGGTCCTGGGCTGGTCGAAGGACGAAGCGATCGATGTCGTCATCACCACCGGCGGCACCGGCTTCACCGGCCGCGACGTGACGCCGGAAGCGCTGGAGCCGAGCTTCGAAAAGCGCATGGACGGCTTTTCCGAAGTGTTCCACCGCATCTCCTACGACAAGATCGGCACTTCGACGATCCAGAGCCGGGCAACCGGCGGCGTCGTCAATGCCACCTTTGTTTTCGTGTTGCCGGGCTCGCCGGGCGCCTGCAAGGACGCCTGGGACGGCATCTTGAAGCCGCAGCTCGACTACCGGCACATGCCCTGCAACTTCGTCGAGATCATGCCGCGCCTGGACGAGCATTTGCGGCGCGGCTGAAGCGAGCCAAGGGGGTCAGCCGGCTGATCCCTTCAGCGAATGACCGGCTCACCGTGAAACCGGCGGCGCGAGGGCGGCGACACGCCGAAGCCAACCTCCATCATCAGCCGCGGCGTGCGCGTCGGCACGGTGCCCATATGGAAGCCGAACGGGTCCTCGACAAAGCCGAGGCCGGCCTGCCCGGTCAGCGTAACCGGGCTCTGCTCGCCATAGACGCCCAGCACCTCTTCCGCCGAATGGCCGACTAGCAGCGTCAGCTGGTGCTTCAGGATGCGGCGGTTGTGGGAGCCGCGGACATAGACATGCGGCCCGGTGTCGGCGTCGACCGGCACCAGGTAGAAAAAGAACTTCAGCATGCGCCAGTCGTCGAGGTCGAAATGGTATTTGCCGAGCGAGGCCATGTTCTTGTCGGCGTCCGAGACGCCACCGGTCGGAAAGCTCCACCAGACGCGGGTGGTGATCAGCTTGGCCTGACTGCCGAGATAGTGCGCCGCGATGTCGAGAAGCAGCGGATCGCGCTGCACGGCGACCGCAGCGCTGCAGTCGAGGACCCGCTCGAAATAATGGCCGCTGAGCAGCGGACGGCCGAAATGCTTTTCGGCATCGGCGTGTTTTTCGGGCAGGAATTCCAGCCGGCGGTCGAAATTGCCGAAGCATGGCGTGTGCTCGGCGAAGCTGGCGATCTCCTCATGGATGGCGGCCGGCAGCATCAGGCCCGAATAGAGCCCCTCCGTTTGCAGCGCGCCAACGACGGCATCGCGATCGACGCCGGCGAACATCGTTTCACCGACATTGCGCGCCGGCGGAACGGGCTTCGCACCGCGCCAGTGCAGGCGCCGCGCCGGCATGGTGCGCGCCAGCATGAACATTGGCAGCCATGCCGGATTCTCGCGAAGGTCCGAAAGATAGGTCGGAATGCGGGCGGCGATGCGGCGCAGCGTACCGCCGTTGCGTGCGATCGCCTCGAGGCTTGCAGCGCCGGACTTTTCAGGGCTTGAAAGGGTCATCGGGGTCCTCAAAATGTCGAGGGAACAGCATCGACGTTAGCCGTCGCCGCCCGGCACACCCCAAACCCTATTCGCCCATATCGCTGGGAATGGTAACGCCCGGCCAGATTTTGTGCAATGCACAATAAACGACGAGCCGCCAGAAAATTTGCTTGGGCCCCTGAACCGGGACGGTAAGCCGTCACTTCCGCGGCGCGACCCAGATCTCGGCGTGGAGCCTCCTGGTCGCCAGGCCGCGGGCGATCGCTTCGGCGCTGCGGGCGTTCTTCGACAGCGCCGCGGCCTGACGCTTGCTGATCACCAAGCCTTCGGCGAGAGCGCGATTTCCGGCAAAGACGCGTGACAGGAAGGGCGCGCGGCTGCCGCGAGCCCGCGAGAACCGCGCCGCCATGGTTTGCCTGGCGGTATGGGCGACGACCTCGTCGATCCAGCCCTCCCCCAGCCGCGCGCCTGGTTCTAGCAAAAGCAGCCAGTCGCCCTTGGCCTGCCTGATGCCGGCGGCGATGCCGCCGCTGACATAGTGGCAGCCGGCATGTTCGGCGACGCGGTGCGTCTGATCGGTCGAGCCGGTGTCACAGACGAGAACGTCGCGCACCACGCCTTCGACCGCGCCACCGATCAGCGAGGCGAGCGTGCGGGCAAGGCCCTCCTCGTCATTCAAGGTTTCGATCAGGACGCTGAGCATGTTTAGCCGAATAGCGGAAAGCGGTGGGCAGCGCCAGTTTTTGCGGCGCGCTGCGAGAAAGTTCTTGCTTTGTTCTCATCGATGCGATAGGAATACATTCATGAGCAGAGCGATTCGACAACGGGCGGACAGTCCCTGGGAAAGGGCCAAAATGGAACAGATCGTGCGTGCCGACATTGCCGCCTTCGGCGCTGGCAGGGCAGAGATGGCGAATGCGATGATCGAGCAGAGCGGCATGCGCGTCCGCCCGGACCGCAATCGCGGCAGGTCGGCGGGCATCAATCCGTCTGGCCGTTTCGAGCCGGTCAGCCGGCATGTGTTCGACGATGGCTGGAATTCGCTGGAGGAGCTGCCGCCGTTCAAGACCGAGGTACAGGTCGAGAAGCCGCGCACCATCATCACGCGCAACGAATCGCCGGACATCTCCTTCGACCGCTCGATCAATCCCTATCGCGGCTGCGAACATGGCTGCGTTTATTGTTTCGCGCGGCCGACGCACAGCTTCATGGGCCTGTCGCCGGGGCTGGATTTCGAATCGAAGCTGTTTGCCAAGCCGGATGCGGCGCGGCTGCTCGACAAGGAATTGTCCAGGGATAATTACCAGCCGCGCACCATCGCCATCGGCACCAATACAGATCCCTACCAGCCGATCGAGAAGCAATACCGGATCATGCGCGAGATCCTCGAAGTGCTGGAGGCGCGCGGGCATCCGGTCGGCATCGTCACCAAATCGGCGCTGGTGACACGTGACATCGACATTCTGTCGCGCATGGCGGAACGCGGGCTGGCCAAGGTGGCCTTGTCGGTGACGACGCTCGACCGCATGCTGGCGCGCACCATGGAGCCACGCGCGTCGACGCCGACTAAGCGGCTGGAGGCGATCAGGCAGCTTTCGGACGCCGGCATTCCGGCCTCGGTGATGGTCGCGCCGATCATCCCCGGACTGACCGACCCGGAAATGGAGCGCATCCTCGATTCGGCGCAGGCAGCGGGCGCGCGCGAGGCCGGCTATGTGCTGCTACGCCTGCCGCTGGAGGTCGCGCCGATCTTCAAGGACTGGCTGCTGCGCCACTATCCCGACCGCTATCGCCATGTCATGTCGCTGATCCGTTCGATGCGCGACGGCAAGGACTACGATTCGGAATGGGGCAAGCGCATGAAAGGCTCCGGCCCCTATGCCTGGCAGATCGGCCGGCGCTTCGAGATCGCTGCCAAACGGCTCGGCCTCAATGCCGAGCGGCGCTCGCTGAGGACCGACCGGTTCATCCCTGCTGCCAAGGCAACCGAGCAGCTGATGCTGCTGTGACAAAGCGTCTCGCGCCAGCCGATTGAAACGGCCGGCAGCAGGCGAAAAAATCCCGTCCGGCCTGTCCTGTCCCCGGGCTTGCAGACGGTAGCCCCCTCCTGGTCCGGTGCCCCGCCCGACCCGGAGGGACTTGCGGAGAATCGGAGCCGATGCGAACCTCGCCGCACCATGGCTCGCCCGCGTTCCGATTCTCCGCTTCTCTTCGAAATCGTCGAGAGACCCGACTTCTCCTTCGAGACGAAGGCGATGGCCGAAGGCCTGTGGCCGGTGGCGGGAACGGACGAGGCCGGCCGCGGCCCGCTCGCCGGGCCGGTCGTGGCGGCAGCGGTGGTTCTCGATCCCGCCAACATCCCCGACGGCCTCGATGATTCCAAGCGGCTGACGCATTTGCAGCGTGAGGCACTGTTCCTGAAAATCCTCGGCTCCGCGCTCGCCGTATCGATGGCCTCGGTCAGCGCCGAAGGCATCGATGCCTCCAACATCCTCAAGGCCAGCCTAGAAGCGATGCGCCGTGCCGTGGCAGGCCTGTCAATCCGGCCGAAGCTGGCGCTGGCCGACGGCCGCGACGTGCCGCCTGGCCTGCCCTGCGAGGGCAGAGCGCTGATCAAGGGCGACCAGCGCTCGCAGTCGATCGCCGCAGCCTCGATCGTCGCCAAGGTGATGCGCGACCGCATGATGTGCGGCTGCGGCAGCCATCATGTGCATTACGGCTTCGAGTTGCATATGGGCTACGCCACTGTCCGCCATCGCACGGCGATCGATCTGCATGGACCAGTGGCGCGGCTGCACCGCGCCTCCTTCGCGCCGTTCCGGTTCGGCGGCACCGAGGTGCTGGAGGAAGAGGGCCTTTCGGGCCTGGATTGAGCGATCCGGCCAGGCGTAATCTCCCCCCTCGAGGGGGAGATGTCGCCGAAGGCGACAGAGGGGGTCGGTACGTCCTGGCGCGACACCATGTTGAACGACAGAAATGGCTGGCGCTCCACGCGCGGCGACCCCCTCTGGCCTGCCGGCCATCTCCCCCTCGAGGGGGGAGATTACGCGCTCTGCTTTCGCTAACAAAAAAGCCGCCAGGTTTCTCAGGCGGCTTTCGATGACTTGTTGATGCAGCCGTTCAGTTCAGCTTCGACTTCAAATCCTGCAGCGAGGCGTTGAACAGGTCGGCGCCGGCCTTGGCGTCGATCTTGCCGGCCAGCAGCGCGCGCGCGGCTTCGACCGCGATGTCGACGGCGCTGGCGCGCACTTCGCCGATCGCCTCGCGCTCGGCCTGGCCGATCTTCTGCTCGGCCAAGGCGGTACGCCGGGCGACATAGTCCTCGGTCTTCTTGTGCGCCTCGGCGGCAAGCATGTCGGCTTCGCGCTTGGCGGCGGCGACGATGGCCGCGGCCTCCTGCTCGGCTTCCTTGCGCTTGCGCTGGTATTGGCCGAGCAGCTGCTGGGCCTCTTCGCGCAACCGGCGCGCTTCCTCGAGCTCGGAGCTGATCTTGTCGGCCCGCGCATCGAGCGCCTTGGCGATCATGCCCGGCACCTTGATGTAGATGGCAATGCCGAGGAAGATTACGAGGGCAACGGTTGCCCAAAGCGTCGCGAGAGATGTGGCGTCCATGATGCGCTCCTCACCCGGCCACGGATTTGACGGCGGCCGCGATTTCGGCCTTGCTGGCCTTGCCGCCGACAAGCGCCTCGACGATGGCCGAAGCGGTGTCCTCGGCGATGGTGCCGACTTCCTTCATGGCATTGGCCTTGATGGAAGAAATACGCGCCTCGGCCTCGCCAAGCTTCTGGTCAAGCGCTGCCTCGATCGTCTTGCGGGCAGCTTCGGCTTCCGCCTTGGCCGCATCGTTGGCTTGCTGGCCGATCGCATTGGCCTTGCCCTTGGCTTCCGCCAATTCCTGCTCATAGGCGGCAACGGCGGCATCGGCCTCGCTTTTCAGCCGGGCAGCATGATCGAGATCCTGCGTGATGCGGTCGTTGCGAACGTCGATGATGCCGCCGACGCGCGGCATCACTACCCGTTTCAAGAAGAGGTAGAACAGCCCGAAAGTGATTGCCAGCCACAGCAGCTGTGACGGGTACGTCGCCGGATTGAATGGCGGGAACGTGCCGTGCGCCTCGGCAGGCACGCCGGTGGCGGCGCTGCCGCCTTCGACGGCGGGCGCGGACTCTTGCGCAAAGGCAGATGTCACGAACATGGACTATCCCCGAAATTCAGGCCCGCCGCAAGATCGCGGCCGGCCTGTTCAATTCTTCCCAATGTTCAGCCGAACAAGTATTCAGCCGAACAGGGCGAGAAGCGCGATGAGAAGCGAGAAAATACCCAGCGCTTCGGTCACGGCGAAGCCGAAAATCAGGCGGCCGAACTGGCCGTCGGCGGCCGACGGGTTGCGCAGCGCGCCCGCCAGATAGCTGCCGAAAATGTTGCCGAGGCCGATGCCCGCGCCGCCCATGCCGAGGCATGCGATGCCGGCGCCGATGTACTTTGCTGCTTCTGCGTCCATTTGTTCAACTCCTTTGGATCTAAAATTCCGTTGCAAAATCGATCCGGCGGCAATGCCGGAAACCTTGTCAGTGCCCGGGATGCAGGGCGTCGTTGAGATACATGCAGGTCAGCACGGCAAAGACGTAGGCCTGCAGGAACGCGACCAGCAGCTCCAGCGCCGTCAGCGCCACGGCCATCGCCAGCGGCAGAACCGAGCCCGCCACGCCGACCGCGCCGAGCGCGCTCAGGCTGACGACAAAGCCCGAGAACACTTTCAGCGTGATGTGACCGGCGAGCATGTTGGCGAACAGGCGAACCGAGAGGCTGACCGGACGCGAGACGAAGGAAATCACCTCGATAAGCACCACCAGCGGCAGCAGGTAGATCGGCACGCCATGCGGGACGAACAGCTTCAGGAAGCCAAGGCCGTGCTTGGTGAAGCCGTAGACGACGACCGTTCCGATCACCAGCGCAGCGAGGCCGAAGGTGACGATGATGTGGCTGGTGATGGTGAAGAAATACGGGAACAGGCCAAGCAGGTTAGCGACAAGCACGAACATGAACAGCGAGAACACGAAGGGGAAGAACTTCATGCCTTGCGTGCCCGCGGCGTCCCTCAGCATATTGCCGACAAATTCATAGGCCATTTCCGAGACCGACTGAAGGCGGCCCGGGACGAGGCTGCGGCTCGACGTGCTGAGGTAGAGAAACGCCGCTGCGACAGCAACTGTTGCAAGCATGAACAGAGCCGAATTGGTAAAAGACAGGTCGTAGCCGCCGATGTGAATCGGAATGATCGGATGGATCTGGAACTGGTGAATCGGATCGACCTTGTCAGCAGTCACTTTAAATCCCCATCAAAGCCGCAGACGGCTTCAGTATCCTGTTCAATGCGCCGGCATGCGGCGCCTCAATTCATTCTTTCGGATCGCGCGGTTTGTCGCCCGTTCCGAAATCCGACACAAGCCCGGCTGAACGCAGGACATTTAGCACGCCGGCGCCAAAACCCAGCAGCAGCCCGACTATCAGACCCCATGGCGATGTCCCCGCCACGCGATCGATAAACCAGCCGAGAGCCGCACCGACCACTATCCCGGCGATGAACTCGCTGGACAGCTTGAGCGCCTGGCCGTACCCGGCCACACTGCCCGCTTTCGCGTCGTCTTTCCCCTCGAGCCGATCCGGCCGCCTTGTCGCAAGCGATGCTTCAAGGTCGCGCCGGCGGCGCTCAAGATCGTCGTCGCGGATGTCGGCTTCATGCTGCTTGCCGCGGCCGGTTTTTCCGGTTCCGTCTGGCCCATTCTTGTCGGCCACGCAACCCCCCTGCCCGGTCAGACCGTCACCGTCCGTCCGCTTCTTAAAGTCGCCGGCAACATAGTTAGAGGGTCCGCGCCCGTCAAGCCACGGGCGGACGTTCAAGCTCAAGTATTTTTTCGTTATAAATCAGCCGCTTGCCTGGGTGCGACATCGTGCCCGACGCCGTCCCCGACGGGCTGTGGCCGAATCCCCGCGGCGATGCGTCTTCGATCGGCCGCTCTCCCGCGAAAGATGCAAGGGCTGCCTGAGCACTCAGCTCCAGCCGCCGCCATAGGTGCGGTAGAAGATGTGCAGGCCGATCCTGGTCATTTTCTTCATCGTCCTCGCCCAGCCCGGATGGACGTAGTTGGCGTAATAATGCGTCGACGAGCCGACTTCCGGAATGAAGATCTTGCCGGCTGTGACGGCCATGGCGACATCCTGGGCGGTCTGGTAGGCGGCGGGGTTGTCGATGCGCTTCTTCCTGCCGTCGCAGGCGAAGGAAAACTGGCAGCGGTTGAACCAATTGTCGTTCTGGTAGACCACGCCGCAGATCGAGTTCGGATAGGCCGGGTTGCGGACGCGGTTGAGGATGACCTGGGCGACGGCGGCCTGGCCACGCACGGATTCGCCGCGCGCCTCGAAATAGATGCCGTTGGCGAGACAGGCCTGCTCCGGTTTGGAAAAGACGCTCGCCGGCAGCGGCGTCTGCATCCAAGAATGATCGCCCTTGCTCAGCGGCGGAATGAAGCGGCCATCGTTCGGGTCCTCGTCCTGCAGCAAGGCCTCGAAAGGCGACGCCTGTGCGTAATCGGGAGCCGACGAGGCATAGGCGGTTGCCAGCACGTCGGGATGATCGTTGTTGACCAGCGCGGCAAGCATCGCCGGCACGCCGGGATCCGGCTTCTTGTCGACGCGCGTGTGGAAGGCGGCGGCGATCTGGATTTCCTTGCCTTTGATCTCGGGCTTGGCGAAGGCCATCCTCAGCCCGCTGTCCATGCTTGGGCGGAGCAGCGAAGAGGTGCGCTCGAAGATCGAGCCGGCGTTGAAGTTCTTCGGCGGCGAAACGGGCGAGACCTGGATGATGCGGCCCTTCTTGTCGGCGCGCATGATGCGTTCCTCGTCCGGCGTCGTGCCGGCGCTGCCGCCCTTGCCGCGAAACGAAACGGTGCCGATGCCGGGCAGTTGGACACCGGAGCCGGACAGCGAGCCGGTGCTGCTGGAATCGAGGAAGGGCATTTCGGCGGCGTGAACGGAGCCGGCGACGGATTTCTCGACATAGGCGTTCCAGCGGACGCTCGGCGCCTCCAGGCCGGAGACCAGGCTGGTCATGTCCTGATAGGCAACGACCGTCGGAAAGCCGACCCAGATGCCAAGACCAATAATAAACGGAGACAGGAAGGAACGCTTTTTCTCACCGGCGGCGGCGACAAGCCGCGTCAAAACACGTCGATGCACGGAACTCTCCAGAAACGCGACGGACCCCACTGGAGAGCTACAATGATGCATTAACCTTGATGGGGCGTTAACAGCTTAGAACGTTGTTTTCCCATCTCGTGTCGAAGTCAGGCGCTTTTGCGGCTATCCGTTGACGGAAGAAAGATCGGCCAGGCGATCAGCGCGCAAATAGCCGCACCCAGCCAGACGCCTGCCCACGAGCCGAGCACGAGAAGCCCGGGAATGGCGATCGGCACCAGGAAGAAGGCAATGAAGACCAGACTGTTGGCGAGGCCGAGCGCCGTTCCGGCCTGGCTCGCGCCGGCCAGCGTCGCAAGCTCGGTGTAGGCGACGCCGTGCCAGGAGGAGACGCAGATGCCGGCCACGACCAGCACCGCAACGATCGCCAGCGAAAGCATCGGCACTTGGCCTGACAAGAATTGGGCCGCCAACAAGACGAGCGCGGCAAGCACGGTGAAGGCGACCACGCTCAGCATGCTGCACAGACGCAGGAACGGCCGGCGATTGCCATGACGGTCGGTGTAGCGACCGCTCCAGACGCGCATGACCATGGCGCCGACCTGCACGGCAGCCAGGCTGGCGCTGATCACGGCTGTGCCCATGCCGGCGAAATCATGCAGGAAGACGGAAGCAAAGGTGAGCACCGCCACCTGCGGAAAGCATAGCAGGCCGATGGCTGTTGCGATGCGCCAGACGGCCGGGTTGCGCAGCGGCGCCGGGCCGGCCGGCAATGCCGTGCTGCTCGAATGCGCGCCGTCATGCGCCGGCGGCTGATGCAGCCAGCGCCAGGCGAGCGAGGTCGAGACGGCGGATGCAGCCGCCAGAAGTCCGAAGACCGCCGTGAAGCCATGGGCTGAAGCGAGCGATGGCAGCACGAGCGCGCCAAGCCCGCCGCCAAGCGGCACCGCCGTCTGCCTGATGCTCATGGCAAAGCCGCGCTCGCCTTCGCCGAACCAGGCCATGATGGCGCGGCCGCTGGAGCCGTTGACGCTGCCGCCGAGCAATCCGGTGACCAGCAGGGCAGCGGCGAGAAGCGCGACGCCGGGAATATGGGCCGGTGACGGCACCACCAGCGCGGCCATGACAAGCAGCCAAACCGCGGTTGCGCCAAGCCCGGTCAGCAGCACGCGGCGGTCGCCCCAGCGATCGGTCAGCAGCCCCCACGGCAATTCGCTCAGCGCCACGCCCAGGCCGAGAAGGCCAAGCGCCAGGCCGAGTTCGCCATTGGAGAGATGATAGCCCGAGCGCAGGAACACCGCCGTCGCCGGAATGCCGGAGAAGGTCGCGGAAAAGCAGGTGTTGGCGGCGACGCCGATGCCCAGCACCTTCCAGCGATGATTGGCTCGAAGCGCCGCCGCTTCCGACGGGGCGGCAACGGCGCCTGGGCGAAGCGGTTTGCAATCTGGTCCTGTGGCGACAGCGGACATGGTTCAGCTCCTGCATGGGCTGGTTGCGTTCGGTCTTGACGCGCTGTCTCTACCGCCATAGCTTCGTACTGAATATCAGGAAATTTTGTACGAAATGTCCCAAATATCAGGACTATTGCCATGCGACGCGTGACATTCGATCTCGACGTCCTGCGCAGCTTCGTCACCGGCATGGAGCTGGGCAGCTTCGCCAAGGCAGCCGACCGGCTCGGCCGCTCGACCTCGGCAATCAGTGCGCAACTGAGGAAGCTGGAGGAGCAGGCGGCGACGCCGATCTTCCGCAAATCGGGGCGCGGCCTGGCGCTGACGGACGCGGGCGAGACCATGCTCGGCTATGCGCGGCGGCTGATCGAGCTCAATGACGAGGCCGCCTCCGCCATCCACGATGTCGAGCTGGAGGGTTGGGTGCGGCTTGGGCTACAGGAGGATTTCGGCGAGGCGGTGCTGCCCGAGGTGCTCGGGCGCTTCGCCCGCGCCCATCCCAAGGTCAAGATCGAAGCCAGGATCGCACGCAGCCATGAGCTCGCCGAACGGATCATTTCGGGCAACCTCGATATCGCGCTTGCCTGGCACAATGGCGCGACGCTGCCTTACAGCCGGCATGTCGCCGACGTCCAGATGCGCTGGATCGGCCCGGCAAAACAGATCGAGACCAGCCTGCGCGAAGGCGAGCCGTTACCGCTGGTGGCGCTCGAGGCGCCGTGCCTGCTGCGCAGTGTGGCGACCGAAACGCTGGACCGTGCCGGCCTGGCATGGCGGATGGCCTTCTCCAGCCCGAGCCTTGGCGGCATCTGGGCAGCCGTCGCCGCGGGGCTCGGACTGACGATCCGCACCGATATCGGCCTGCCGGCCACGGTCAGGGCGATGACGCCGGAGATCGCCGGGCTGCCCGCCTTGCCCAAGATGGCGCTGTTCCTGCACCGCAAGAAGGCCGAGCCCGACCCGGTAGCGGCGCGGCTTGGCGACATCCTGCTGCAGGCGGCGCTGGAAGCGTTGCCAGGAAGTGGCGACGCGGATGGTCTGAGGAAAGCGGCCTAGCGCAGACGAGCCGAAAGGGCCGCAGGGCGCTCTATGACTTAGTCGGTCGAAGAAGCAGTAATGCTGGCGATCCCTCGCGCCCCCCTCTGTCCTGCCGGACATCTCCCCCACGAGGGGGGAGATTAGCAGCTTCGCCGTCCCACCCGTCTTTCGGCGTTGGAGATTGGCTAAAGCGGAGGGGACGGCCAATCTCCCCCAAGTGGGGGAGATGCCCGGCAGGGCAGAGGGGGGCGCTGTCCCGCCGACGTCTCGCAAGGTTCCGCGAATGATGATCTAACGGCGCTTCTTCGCCTTGCCGGCGAACGGGTTGTCCGAGGTGCGCAAGGCGATGCGGATCGGCACGCCGGGCATGTCGAAAGCCTCGCCTCTATGCTACCAACATGCTTAACGCCAGTCATCGGCGAGCGGTCTCTTGCTTCAACGAGCTTTTTCGGTGGCGTGCTGGTCCCGGTCAGGGGATAATTCCCCGAGGGCCCCGGCGTAGCTGAATCTGGCGGGTACCGCAGCATTTCTTGAACTTCATACCTGAACCGCAAGGACATTGATCATTGCCGCCGCGTTGCAGCCGGCCGACCAGGGGCAGCAGCGCTGCGGAAGGCAGGAGCGCCGCTGCAAGGGCAGCCAACTTGGCCGAGATTCCCGGTACGACGAGGCGACGACCGGATTTGAACCCTCGCCACGCCCGTTCGGCCACATACTCCGGATCCACCTTGGGCAAGATGTTGAAGAGCACCGTCTGATTGGCGCCTGACCTTGCGAGAAACTCCGTCGACACCGGGCCTGGTGCAACGCATGTGACCGTCACACCGGTTCGGCGCAATTCCTGGTGAAGCGCCTCTGAGAAGAAGCGCACGAAAGCTTTGCTAGCGAAGTACAGAGCCATATAAGGCCCGGGAACGAACCCGGCCACGGAACTGAGATTGAGCACCCCGCCCCGTCGGCGCGCCACCATCCCCGGCAGAAAATGGAGGGTCAGTTCTGTGAGGGAATGTATGTTGAGATCGATGATGCCGAGTTGACTATCAATAGGCAGCGCCGTCGTCGCGCCCCGCAGGCCATAGCCGGCGCTGTTGACCAGGACATCACAGACCAGGCCGTGTGCGGACAGGAAGCCCTCCAGGCGCGTTGGCGCATCGCCTGCCACGAGATCCAACTCGAGCGTGAATGCCTCGCCACCCCTCTCCCGAACCTCAGACGCCGCAGCGGCCAAACCCTCGGGCGAGCGGGCAACCAGCACAACCGCACCGCGCTCCCGTGCAGCGACGCTCGCAATTGCCCGGCCAATTCCACGCGAGCCGCCAATCACGACGACGGCGGGCCGGAATTCACAGTGCGAAATCATGTCGCGTTCCTCTGTCCTGCAGGAGCGGCAACACTTGGATCGAGCAGCATCACTTCATCGGCGACAATGCCGTTCAGGATCTTTTCGAATCTCTCCAGTGCTCGTGCAACGTTCGCTCCATCCATGACCCGGTGATCGTAGTGGATGCGGACATTCACCGATCCGTCTTTGCCGATCGGACCGTAGTTGAGAAGCGTGGTCAATGGAGTCAGCGGGTTGAGTGATTCGGCACCGAGACCAGAATAGACGGACAGTTGGAAGGTACCGAAGTAATTTGCCCTTTGCCGGGCGATGTTCAACCCTAGCCACATAAGCAGCCACCTGACTGGCGCGGGCGCACCTGCCATCCGCAAGGCACGCCGGAACTCCGGGACCTCCAGGATCGGCCGTGATCGAGCCGCGTGGATGGATCCCTCAAGTTCCGTGATGGAGTAGCGCTCCGGGCGCTTGATGCAGCTCAGCAGAACCGCCGGCTCGCCATCATATTCGCGCTCGTGGGCAATCGAGGCTACGCTTGCCGGATACTCGTAAAGCTGCGGCCAGGGCAACTTGACATAGGCGCGCCGCAGTTCCGGCATCTCTAGGGCGAGAAGCGCATATCCTTTCAGGAAGATCGCGGTCCACGAGGGCCTGGTCTGCTGCCCCATTCGAGCCGTTACGAGGGGGCCGAGGTTCATCTGACGCTGTACCGCGACCCGTGGCACGCCGATCGAAAACCTCATCAGGTCGCCAACAAGGCGCCGGGGCGCGGAAAGCTTGAGGGCTCGGCCTCGCATCAAACGTACCTCTAATCTCTAATAAAGATAAGGGAGTATTCGCTTGGTCTTTTCCATATAGGCACGGTATTGCGGGCCGAAATTCTCCAGCATCATACGCTCTTCCTTGTCCACTCTCAGCAGGAAAAGGACTGCGAACCCAATCAAACCCGATATGCCCGCAATCCAGTTCGGCAGCAGAAAGACCTGGCCGAGGCCCATGAGCAGGAACGAGGTATACATCGGGTGGCGGACCAAGGCGTATGGTCCGGCGCAGATGAGTTCATGCCGTTCGCGGATCTCCAGCGTAATCGACCAGTTCCGGCCAAGTTCCTTGTGGGACCTGCGAAAAACCCATAGCGCGGAGCAGAAGATGATTGTGCCGAGAGCCACGGCCCACGCGCTGGCCGGGTGGTCAGCCGCTGCGGGCATGCCGGTGACAACATAGAAGGCAGGCAGGATTGCGAGGCCAAACAGAGCAGATGCAAGCCCGACGATCTCTGAACGTGAGCGGTAGCCAGTTACAATTCGCACGCGCCTTGCCCGGCGCTCGAAGGGATACCGGATCACGTACCAAGCAACGATGCCGATCACCCAAATGACCTCGCCAAGTGAGGCTGCCGCAATGCTCACTTCAGGTCACCAGCGCCCTTTCTGCGATCGCGACTGTAGCAGCTGCCCCTGGGTATGGCCACTTCACCCATCGCCCTCGATTTCGTCACCGGCCGACCTTCAGGCGCAGCGATCCTCTCCGAGTTAGTCCGCAGACGCGAAAGCAGGAGGGGCAGTACCGATCGCATTCGGTCCCATTCATCCCTCGAATCTTGGTTATGTATTCATCTCCCGAAGCTCGGTTATGAATTGTTGCGGCCGGAGCTGAATGGCGGGAGTCTTATATCCCATGGAATGAGCGATGTTCGCCACGAACCCGTTGCAGTTCAAGACCGTCGCCTGCCAGACATGCGAACTCGCCTGCAGCTTGCGGATGTAGGCAACGACTTTGTCGTATTCGGCCCGGGTCAGTATGATTTGCCAGCTTGCGGATCTGTATGGTTCTTCCAGATCACCGTCGCTCCACCCGGTTTCGGCTGGCACCGGCACGACATGGCCCAGAACATAGGGAACCGCACTGTTCGAAGCCGGGTGAAGGCCCGCGACTTGGGGATCGATCATTCTCCCGGCCCGGTCCACGCGCCCAAAAACTGCGTAGGTGTGGCCGTAGCTTAGGGCGTAGCGGGAGCGGAACTCGATGAAGTACCGCTCGTCGTTTTTTTGAGGCGCAGCTCCGCCATCGGCATAAGATATGAAATTCGGCTGGGGCGGCAGGTCTTTCGTCTGACATGCCGCTGCCGGGAGGGCCACCAACGCCACAAGCAAGAGACGGCTATTTACAAGCGTCATCGCCGCGTCCATTCCCGAACTTCACAAAGCACAGACTTAATAACGGCCTATGCCCGCCAACCGCGCCCTAGGCTATGAAGCCGGCCAAAGCCCCGGCTGCGTATGTATGGGGAAGGGCTTGGCACCCCTTCCCCATACAAGCCGGTCCTTACTTAATCACTGGTTGCTCTACCGGAGCGGGCGCCGGAGCTTTACCCTTTCCTTTGCCGATCCAGTCGTTCGCGCAGCCGCTCAGGCTGGCAACGGCGAGCACAGCAACCATTGCAATCAATATCCTGCTCATCAAGCAATCCTTTCCCCGGGGGCGGAATAGCCTATAGAATCGCCACAAATGAAACGATATGCAGCCCCACGAAGTTAGCTGCGATCTACACCAACGCCTAGTGCAGAAATGACACAGTTGGCACCCGGTTGTCGGCGGCACCTTTGCGGTGACGTGCTGGCAGGGTTCACCGTCCAACGGAGATCAGGCCTGCCCACCATCAAACAACCACCACCGTCGTGCCCAAAGGAGTACGGTCGTAGAGGTCAATGACGTCGTCATTTATCATACGGATGCACCCGTTCGATACCGCTGTGCCTATCGTCCATGGCTCGTTTGTACCATGTATCCGGAAGTGGGTGTCGCGCCCGTCGCGATAGAGATAAAGGGCACGCGCACCAAGCGGGTTGTTTGGTCCGCCAGGGACCCCCCCTGCATACTGCACCAGGCGCGGCTTGCGCTGCATCATGCTGGCGGTGGGTGTCCACGACGGCCAGTCCGCCTTGCGGCCGACGGTCGCTGTACCCTTGAACGAAAGTCCCTGCTCGCCGACGCCAACGCCGTAGCGCGTCGCCCACCCGTCCGTCTCGACGGCATAGAGAAAACGTTGCGAAGTATCGACGACGATCGTTCCGGCCGGCTCGTTTCCGTCGTACCGCACATGCTGCCGTCGGTAACGAGGATTCAGGCCACGCCTTGGTCCGAACGCGGATGAAATCGACGTGCATCCGGAGATCATCAGAGCCAGACTACCCAGCACGAGCCCCCGGCGCGCAATGTGGTGTTCTTCCATTTGTACCTGCTAGGAAACTGGTCATCTACCGCCGCCCTCGTCTCTACCATTCCAAGGCCTGCGGGCCAAGTCTCGCTGTGTGGTGGCAAAAATGAATTCACAGGATTAACAAGCGAATTGGAGCGAAACTTCTTGCGATAACCGTCTGCCTCTGTTCGGTTATGTCAAATGGGCATAGGACAGAGACGATGAAGCCTGACTTCCACGGTAAAGTCGCGATTGTGACCGGCGCAGGCTCCGGAATAGGGGCGGCTGTTTCACGGCAACTCGCGCAAGAAGGAGCCGAGGTTGTTGTCGCCGACCTTGATGCCGAGGCCGCGCACTGCAAAGCCGCCGAAATAAGCTCGCAAGGAGGCCGGGCCTACGACTTTGCGGTAGATGTCACGGATGCGGCAGCCGTGGAAAAGCTGATCGAGTTCACTGTCCAGAAATGCGGCGGACTGGATATGGCGGTAAACAATGCAGGTATCGACGGCGTTCGAAAAGCAACAGCAGACTATCCGCTCGACAACTGGCACAAGCTGATAAACGTCAATCTTAATGGCGTTTTCTACAGCATGAAGTACGAAATCGCCGCCATGCTGGATCGAGGCGGAGGCGCCATCGTGAACATGTCCTCCGTTCTCGGTTCCGTCGGCTTGCCAACTGCGTCCGCATACACGGCAGCGAAACACGGAGTCGTTGGACTAACCAAAGTTGCGGCGATCGAATATGCGAGGATGGGCATCCGGATCAATGTAGTCGGCCCCGGCTTGATCGAAACGCCTCTTTTATCGGAGCAAATGGAGGCATTAGCCACCCGGCGCATGGCAGGCCTGCAGCCGATGGGCAGGCGCGGGAAACCGGAAGAAGTAGCGGCTCTTGTGTGCTTCCTCTTGTCCGACCAGGCCAGCTTTATCACTGGGAGCTACCATCTGGTGGACGGAGCTTACACCGCCCATTAGGTGCAGTGGCTGTCCCCACTCGTGCTGGCTATTGTCAGGGCAATGACGCAGATCGCCTGACTGCCCACACTGCCTGAGATGGCGCTGTTCCCGCGTCGCAAGGGAGGCCGAGCCAGACCCGGTGGCGGCGCGACTTGCCGACATCCTGCTGCAGGTGGCGGTGGAATCGCCTGCCCGAAAATGTGCAGGCGCTGCCCGCGAGCGGCCGGCGGAGCGTACCTGATGCGGGCGCCCAGAAGACGTGGCGGTCAGTGGCGCTTCTTCGCCCTGCTGGCAAAAGGATTGTCCGAGGTGCGCAAGGCGATGCGGATCGGCACGCCGGGCATGTCGAAAGCCTCGCGCAGGCTGTTCGAGAGATAGCGGACGTAGGATTGCGGCATCGCATCGGGGCGTGAGCAGGAGACGACGAAGCCCGGCGGCCGCGTCTTGGCTTGCGTGACATATTTGATCTTCAGCCGACGCCCGGCGACGGCGGGCGGCGGATGATGTGCCAGGATGCCTTCCAGCCAGCGGTTGAGCTTGCCGGTCGAGACACGACTGTTCCAAACGCGATGCGTCCTGATCACCGCATCCATCAGCTTGTCGAGACCGCGCCCGGTCTCGGCTGAGACCGGCACCGCCTGCATGCCGCGCGCCTGCGGAAGAAGCCGCTCGGTTTTTTCGCGCAGTTCGGCCAGCAACTCCTGGGGATGATCAACAAGGTCCCATTTGTTGAAGGCGATCACCGGGGCACGGCCCTCGCGGATGATCAGGTCGGCGATCTGCAGATCCTGCTTCTCGAAGGGAATGGTGGCGTCGAGCACGATGATGACGATCTCGGCAAAGCGGATGGCGCGCAAGCCATCCTGCACCGACATCACTTCCAGCTTTTCGTGGATCCTGGCCTTACGGCGCATGCCGGCGGTGTCGAACAGTTTCAACCGGCGGCCATGCCAGTCCCAGTCGACCGAGATGGAATCGCGGGTGATGCCGGCCTCGGGGCCGGTCAACAGCCGCTCCTCGCCGATCAGCGCGTTGATCAGCGTCGACTTGCCGGCATTGGGGCGGCCGACGACGGCGATGCGCATCGGCTTGGTGTCGTCATAGCTCGGCTCGGCGTCCGGGTCGGTGATGTCCTCGCCGATCAGCACCTCGCTGGCGGCGACCTCCTCCTCGCCGGCCTCTTCGTCCTCGCCGAAGGCGCGCGCCTCGCCAAGTGCCGCGATCACGGCGTCGCGCAAATCAGGCAGGCCCTGGCCGTGTTCGGCCGAGACCGGGATCGGCTCGCCAAGGCCGAGCTCCCAGGCCTCCAGCATGCCGCCCTGGGCGCCCCGCGCCTCGGCCTTGTTGGCGACGACGACAACTGGCTTGCCGGACTTGCGCACGATCTCGGCGAAGGTCTTGTCGTCGGGCATCAGCCCGGACTTGGCATCGATTGTGAAAAAGATCAGGTCGGCCTCGCGGATGGCGATCTCGGTCTGGGCGCGCATGCGGCCGGGCAGCGTCGAGGCCGCCGCATCCTCGAAGCCGGCGGTATCGATGACGTCGAAATGCAGATCGTAGAGCTTGGCGGCATGGACGCGACGATCGCGGGTGACGCCCGGCGTATCGTCGACAAGCGCCAGCTTCCTTCCCACCAGCCGGTTGAAAAGGGTCGATTTGCCGACGTTAGGCCGGCCGATGATGGCGACTTTGAAGGTCATCCGTTGTTACGATACACCGCCCGAGCCGCGGATCAGCTCCGACATCAAAGTCGCCCGCTCGCGCGTGTTGCGCGGGGCGCCGTCATCGGCGGCGATCTGGTCGAACAGCTTCAATGCATCCGCCGCCTTGCCTTCCTTCCAGGCAGCAAGGCCAAGCGCTTCGCGCGCCGTATGGCGCAGTGTGTTGGTGTCGGCGGTGAGCGCCTCGACGCGGCTGGAGACATCGGCGAAAGAGCCGTGGTCGACCAGAAGCAGCGCTGCCCTGAGACGAGCCATGTCGCGAATACCGGAGGGGATCTTGGTGTCGGCGGCGACCTCGTCGAAATCCTTGACGGCGGCGTCGACGTCGCCCTTGTCCGCCTTGACGGTTGCCGCACGCATGCGGGCGAGCAGCGGATAGGCGCCGTAGCCGTCCTTCTCCAACGCCTCCAGAGCGGCAAGCGCCTCGTCGTTCTTGCCGTCATTGGCGAGCTTGAGCGCCTGCGAAAAAGCATCGCCCGAGCGGTTGGCGCGGGTCTCGTCCCAATAGCGGTAGCCGACGACAGCAGCAGTGCCAAGCACCACCAGCACGGCCAGCACGAGCAAGGCGGGACCGAAACGGTCCCACAGCGCATGCGCCTGGTCGCGACGAATCTCTTCGTTGACTTCGCGGATAAAACTGTCGTCCGACATGGATCAAAACCATTCATGCCCCGGCCGGGGCGGTTGATGAGCCCGCGTTTTAGCGAAATTTTGCCGGCATGGAAGGGGTTCGGCAGGAAAATCGCCTATTCACGAGGCAGTCGCCGCCAAAGGCGGCCGCACGGGTCGATCGTATCCGTGCCATATTTCACCGGTAGGCGGTGCTTCTACATTCCTTGATCCGGTCAGATGCCTTTGCCCCGTTTGTCCCGCGTTGTTGCGTTTTCGATTGCCGCGCTTGCAACCGGCGCGGCTTTTGCCGACCCGCCGGCGGCGCCGGCAAAACCGAAGCAGATCATCATCATCTCGTTCGACAGTGCCCGGGACATTTCGCAGTGGCAGCGCAGCCGGGCGCTGGCCCAGCGCACCGGTGCGCATTTCACCTATTTCGTCTCCTGCGTGTTCCTGCTGTCGCCCGAGACACGCAAGGAATACACCGCGCCGGGCAAGACAGAAGGCAAATCGAATATCGGCTTTGCCGCCTCCAGACAGGAAGTCGCCGACCGGCTCGAGCAGATCGACCTCGCCGCCTCCGAAGGCCACGATATCGGCAGCCATGGCTGCGGCCATTTCGACGGCAAGGACTGGAGCAAAGCCGACTGGCTGAGCGAGTTCGGCTCATTCAGGCATATTCTCGAAAACGCCTATTCGATCAACGGCATTGCTCCTGAACCGAAGGGCTGGCGCGATTTCGCCCGCAAATCGGTGGTCGGGTTTCGCGCGCCTTATCTGTCGGCAAACAAGGCGCTCTACGAGGCGCTGCCCGCGGCCGGCTTCCTACTCGACGCAAGCGGCGTCTCGCGTGGGCCGGTCGAGCCGCCGACCGTCAACGGCGTCACGCGCTTTTCGCTGCCGCAGATTCCGGAAGGGCCGAGCTCAAGGCGGGTGATCGCCATGGATTACAATCTCTATGTCAGGCATTCCGGCGGCTTCGAGCGGCCGAGCATGGCGGCCGAATTCGCCGAGCGGACCTACGCCGCATTCCGCGCCGCCTTCGATGCGCAATACCGGGGCAAGCGTATCCCGCTGCAGCTCGGCTTTCATTTCACCCTGATGAACGACGGCGCCTACTGGAACGCGCTGGAACGCTTTGCCGGCGAGGTCTGCGTGATGAAACAAGTCGAGTGTATCAGCTTTCGCGATTATGTTTCGCGGCGAGGCGAACGGCAGGCAGCGGTGGGCGGCTGAGCGGAAGCGCTCGCCGCCCGCTACTCTTTAGCTTACCGGCTGATCCTCGGGGCGCAGGCCGGCTTGCTCACGCTCCAGATAGCGCTGGTCGATTTCAGGCAGCGGTTCCCCTTCCAGCGTCGCCTCGAAGGCGCGTAGGCGTTTGTGCACCGACTGCAATTCAACGATGGTCGACCAGGATGTGAGCAGGAACTGGAGCGACCCTGTTACTCGGCCGAAGGCGTTGGAAATCTGCTGGAAGGGTCCGAAAGTTATCCTGTGAGCCACGAAGGATGGCCCAAGGATCAGCATGGCGAAGATATTGTCGGCCTGCAGGTAGGTGTAACGCACCACATTGAAATAGATATAATGAAAATACAGCCGGAAATAGTTTTGACGGACCTTGGAAAACAGCTCGGCAGTGGTTGCAGGCTGAGCCCTGTCCGCATGATCCTCGCCGTAGACGAGCTCCTTGCGATAAGCAGCCTCGACACGTTGATTGCGAAATTGCAGCCCAGGCAACTTCAAACCCGCAACCATAACCGAAATCGTTCCGAACAGGCACCAGGCAAGCGCGGCAACGACCAGTGGCTGCGGAATCGCACCGACGATTGGCAGTTCGCTGATATGGCTCTGCAGTTGAATCATCACCGGCAGGAATGCGATCAAGGTCATGATCGACTGGACAAAGCTGGAACCCAGATCTTCCATGATCTGCGAGAACCGCATCGTATCCTCCTGAATACGTTGTGAGGCGCCCTCGATGTGGCGGAGCCTGCTCCAGTTCTCCACGAAGTAATTGTTCATCGCGGTGCGCCAGCGGAATATCCAGTGGCTCACGATGAAGGCATTGACGACCTGCACATTCATTCCTATCAGCGCGAGCCATGAAAAGCTGGCCAATCCGGCATAAAACTCTGCGTCGGTGGATTTAATGGTCCCCGACATCAATCCCTGGATATAGTCGAAGAAAGGCCCATACCAGGCGTTGACCGCGACACTGACCTGTACATTGAAATAGATGAGGAACAGGATGACCGCGCTGATCAATATCGACCAGTTTTGCCACGGATGCGGCGCATACCAGCTCCAGAATGCATAGAAGACGGCAACGCAAAAAGCGAAATAGAGATAGAACCACAGAAACGGGTTCGACCAGAGTACGGCGATACCGATAATGGGCGGTGCATCAGCCGCAGCCGGCGGCAAGCCGAACACAGCGCCCAGCTGTTCGCCACCGAAAAACCAGAACAGGATAGCGGCAAGGCTCCAGACGGCTACCGAAGAGAAGAAGAGCTTCGGCTGCGGGAAGAAGGATATAAACACTGTGGGGAAATCCTCGGTCGATGCGCAAATCAGCGGGGTTCAACGCGCATAAAGTCACACATTAGTGGGAAAGAAAATGCCCGCTACCCAATGCCGGTCGTCGAGCAAGACCATAATCATGGCGATTTTGGCGCAGCCGACCAGGCGATCGCACCCGAGGCCAGCAGCACGGCTGCGGCCACGATCGAGGCAAGGAAAAAGTTACCCGAGGCCTGCGCGAGCAGCCCGGCGACGATCGGGCCGATGATCTGGCCGAGGCCGAAGGCGGCCGTCATCACCGCCAGCATCCGGCGTGGTGCTTGCGGGGCAAGCTGCCTGCCGGCCTGCAGACCAAGCGCGGTGATGGCGATGAAGGTGCCGCCGCCGAGAAGGCCACCGAGCAGCGGCCCGGTGCGCGCGCCCATGACGACACTGGCGCTGACGCCGACCACCTCGACCAGGCACCCCAGGGCGTAGGTGGCATAGAGCCCGATTTTAGCCGCGAGCTTCTGCCACAGCCAGACCGAAGGAAAACCGGCAAGTCCGGTGACCATCCAGACCACAGCCTCGAAGACGCGGCCGCCGCCGCCCTGACGGACGATCGCGACCAGGAACGTTGCCGTGACGATGTAGCCGAAGCCGAACAGGCCGTAGGCGACGATGATCTTCACCAGCGACCGGTCTTTCGGCAGTGCCGGCTCGCTCCCGGTGGTGCTGTTCGCGGCCGAGGTGCCGCCGGCCAGCAAGGCAACGGCGGCAAAGCCGCAGGCTGAAATTACCGCGGACCACAGCCAGCCCGCAGCCCAGCCGGCATGTTCGGTGACGAGGACTGCCAACAGCGCCGAGGACGCCGCGATGCCGAGGCCGACACCGCCGAAATACAGCGCCTGCAGGTCGTTTCGCCCGGCCGCGGCGAGGTGGCCGAAAACGATGCTGGTCATGAAGACCAGCACGAAGGCGCTGGCGAGGCCGGCAAGAAAGCGGATGAGGAGGAAGGCGGGCATGGTGCCGGTCAGGCCCATCAGGCCGGTGAGGATCGCGGTGGCGGCAAGGCCGGCCAGCATCAGCTGGCGCTCGCGGCCTTGCGCCCAGCCGCCGGTGGCGGCAAGCGCGCCAACGAGGTAGCCGAGATAATTGGCCGATGCGATCCAGCCGGCATCGGCCGGCGACAGGCCGAGCTCTTCCATCATGCCGGGCAGGATCGGCGTATAGACGAAGCGGCCGATGCCCATGGCGACAGCCAGGGCAATCATGCCGGCGATTGCCAGGCGCAAAGGCGAAGCGATGTTCATCGCGGCGCACCATAGGTGCGCCTGCCGGTGAGACAATCCGCCTTTTATTGGGCCAGAAGGGCTGCGCAGCCACGTCGGCGGCCGGCTCACCTAAAGTGCCAGCAAGTCCTTGTTCAGCCGCAGCAGGTCCTTGGCGGGGCCGTCTCGAAGCGGGTACGACGCGCAGTCAGCCTGAATGGCATGTCGGCGAGCTCGCGCTCCGACATGGTGTCGAGCACCGGATGCGACAGCGGATCAGTCCCCCAGCTGGCGGCCCCGCTGTCATGCCGGTGTGGCTGCGTTCCGATCGGGGAAAAGGCGCTGAGCCATGATAAAATCTTCATCAGGTTTGCCTCCTCACTCTGAGTAACCCACTTAGAATCCGGCATCCGGCAGTGTCTGGCAATTGAGATTTCAGCCGTTCGAGTTTAGAAAAACTGTATGGCTATGCTGAACCGCGTCCATCTCAACGGCTTGCGCGCCGTCGAAGCCGTCGCGCGCCTGGGCTCGCTTGCGGCTGCGGCCAGCGAGCTCAACGTCTCGGTCAGCGCCGTCAGCCAGCAGATCAACCGGACCGAAAAGCAGCTTGGCCGGGCGCTATTCGACCGAACGGCGGCTGGCCTGGTAGCGACCGAATTCGGTGCCATCTTCACAACGCGGCTCAGCGCAGGCTTTCGCGAACTTGCGCAGGCGATGGCGCTTGCCGATGAAAGCTCGGAGTGCACGCTGGTGGTTTCGGTAGCGCCGGCCTTCGCCTCGAAATGGCTGCTGCCGCGGCTGTCGCGGCATTTTGCCCGGCATCCGAACGTGCTCCTGCGCATCGACGCCTCGGTACGGCTTGCCGATCTCGATCGTTCGGACATCGATGTCGCCATCCGGCTCGGCGACGGCAAATGGCCGGGCGGGCGGGCCGAATTGCTGCTGGCGCAGGAGGTGTTTCCGGTCTGTGCACCGGTGATCGCCAGCAAGCTGAAATCGATAGACGACCTTGCTTTGACCTGTGCGATCACCGACGAAAGATCGATGATCAGCTGGGAGAGCTGGTTCGAAGCGGCCGGGGTGGAGCCGGTCACCTTCATGAAAGGCGCGCGCTTCACCGATCCGATGCTGTGCCTGGAATCGGCGATTGCCGGTCACGGCGTCATGCTCGGCTGGCAGTTGCTGGCCGCCGACGCGCTGGCCGACGGCCGGCTTGTCGCGCCGTTCGGCATACGCGCGCAGAGCGGCCTCGGCTATTGGCTGGTGACTTCGGCCAGCAAGAGCGAAAGCCGCAAGGTCAGGGATTTCAAGACCTGGGTGCGCGAAGAGATCGAGGCGACGATGGCGCAGTTCAGGTCGCTCGAGAGCGCCAGCTGAGCCTGCCGGCATCATCACGGTGGAAAGGTCGGTAGCGCCGGTCTATGTAAGAAACAGTCCCCAATCACGGCAGGCAGGATCATGACCACACATTCGCGCGGCGTTTCCGCAACTATCGACCCGGTGAAGCTCGACAGGCTGGCGGAGGTCGCCGTCAAGGTTGGGCTGCAATTGCAGCCGGGGCAGGATCTGGTGCTGACCTCGTCTATTGCAGCGCTGCCTTTGACGCGGCGGATCGTCGAGCACGCCTACAAGGCGGGCGCCGGCCTGGTGACGCCGATCTTCAACGATGACGAGATCATGCTGGCGCGCTTCCGCTATGGCGCCGACGCTGGTTTCGACCGCGCCGCCGGCTGGCTCTATGAAGGCATGGCAAAAGCCTTCGCCAGCAATGCGGCGAGGCTTGCCGTGCGCGGCGAGGATCCGTCGCTGCTTTCTTCTCAGGACCCGGCAAAGGTGGCGCGTGCCAACAAGGCGAATTCGATGGCCTACCAGCCGGCGCTGGAGAAGATCACCGGCTTCGACATCAACTGGAACATTGTGGCTTATCCCGATCAGGCCTGGGCCAAACAAGTGTTTCCGAACGACGCCGAAGACGTCGCCGTGGCCAAGCTTGCGGACGCCATCTTTGCCGCCTCGCGGGTGGACGTCGAAGACCCGATCGGCAACTGGACGGCGCACAATGCGGCGCTTAAGAGCCGCACCGAATGGCTGAACGGCCACAATTTCCATGCGCTGCATTTCACCGGCCCCGGCACCGACCTGACCGTCGGGCTGGCTGACGGCCACGAGTGGATGGGCGGCGCCTCGACCGCCAAGAACGGCATCACCTGCAACCCCAACATCCCGACCGAAGAGGTTTTCACCACGCCGCATGCAAGGCGCGTCGAAGGCCATGTCACGAGCACCAAGCCGCTGTCCTACCAGGGCACGCTGATCGACGGCATTGCGGTGCGTTTCGAGGCGGGCCGTATCGTCGAGGCAAAAGCTTCGAAAGGTGAGGATGTACTGCAAAAAGTGCTGGACACAGACGAAGGCTCGCGCCGTCTCGGCGAGGTGGCGCTGGTGCCGCATTCCTCGCCGATCGCCAAGAGCGGGCTCTTGTTCTTCAACACGCTGTTCGACGAGAACGCCGCCTGCCACATCGCGCTTGGCCAGTGCTATTCGAAGTGCTTCGTCGACGGCGCCTCGCTCAGCCAGGACGAGATCGCGGCGCGCGGCGGCAACAAGAGTTTCATCCACATCGACTGGATGATCGGCTCGGACAAGATCGACATAGACGGCGTCCATAAGGATGGCAGCCGCGTGCCGGTGATGCGCAAGGGCGAGTGGGTCTGACAGGACTGCGCGGCGTTCCCGGATCCCATGGGCGTAGATATTGAGATCAAGCGCATCTATGAGCCGCCGGCGCCCGCTGACGGGCAGCGGGTGCTCGTCGACCGGATATGGCCTCGGGGGGTCGGTGGAAAAGACGCCGCGCTAACGGTCTGGCTGAAGGACATCGCGCCGAGCAATGCGTTGCGCAAATGGTTCGGCCACGACCCGGCGCGCTGGGCGGAGTTCCAGCGGCGATACCGCGCCGAGCTCGACAGCAATGGCGAGGCGGTCGGGCAGCTGCGCGCCTTGCTGGGCAAAGGCCGGGTGACGCTGATCTACGGCGCGCATGATGAGACGCATAACAATGCGGTGGCGCTGGCGGAATATCTACTTCGTCATCCTCGGGCTTGACCCGAGGATCCATGCCGCAACTTCAGCCGAAGGATGCGGCGGAGTAGAACCTGCAAGGTTGCAATGCTCAAACGTCACGGCATGGATCCTATGGTCTGCGCCGCGTCGCTTCGCTCCTTGCTCCGCCATAGGATGACGACAGGATAGGCACCGCGACTTCACTTCCGCCCAACCGTCTGCTGATAAACATCAGGCTTGAAGCCGACGAGAATCCTGTCACCAAATTCCAGCACCGGCCGCTTGATCATCGTCGGTTTGGCCAGCATCAGCGCCTTGGCCTTCTTCTCATCCAGGCCCAGCCTGTCCTCGTCCGACAATTCGCGAAACGTCGTGCTCGCCTTGTTGAGCAGGATTTCCCAGCCGACCTTGCCTGACCAGCCGTTCAGCCGATCCGCATCCAGTCCGTCTACCCTGTAGTCATGAAAGCGATAGGCAACATCATGGCTCGCCAGCCAGACACGCGCCTTCTTGACCGTGTCGCAATTGGTGATGCCGTACATGGTGATCGTCAAAACGGATCCTCGGACCGGTCGAATCTGACGGCACCCTAAAACCGCACCTCTTAGTTTTCCAGCGGCCTTGCCGGGCATCGCGATTTTCGCGCTTGCCAATAGTAAGGAATTTTCCTAAGTGTTGTCCCGAGCCAACTTTGGTCATGCGGATGGCCGAGGCAAGGAAATGACCATGACGAGCCTGCAGACCGAAAGCCCCCCGCCGATCGACGGCATTTTCCGGGCGCTCGCCGATCCTACCCGGCGGCGCGTAGTCGAGCGGCTGAACCGAAGCCCCGCCTCGGTCAGCGAGCTTGCCCAGCCGTTCGAGATGGCCCTGCCCTCCTTCATCGAACATCTCAGGGTTCTGGAAGGCTGCGGGCTGGTGCATTCGGAGAAGGCAGGCCGCGTCAGGACCTACCGGCTCGCGCCGGAGCCGTTGAAGCTCGCGGAAAACTGGTTGGCCGAGCAGCGTGCGCTGTGGGAGCGCCGCCTCGACCAGTTCGACGACTACGTGCTGAAACTCAAGGAGAAAGACAGATGAATATGGTCCCGTTGTTCCAACCCGATCCGAAGCTCGACCTCGTGCTCGAACGAGCGATCCAGGCGCCGCGAGAACTGCTGTGGACGGCATTGACGAAGCCCGAGCATGTCCGCCAATGGTTCACGCCGAAGCCGTGGATCATCACCGATTGCGAGATCGACCTTCGGCCCGGCGGCCTGTTCCGCACCCGCATGCAGTCGCCCGACGGCAAGGAGGTCAACGACAGGCGTTGCTGCTACCTCGAGATTGTCCCGAACGAGCGGCTGGTGTGGACCGATGCGCTGCTGCCAGGCTACCGGCCGTCAGGCGACCCATTCATTACAGCGGTCATATCGCTGCAATCGTATGGCGAGACGACGCGCTACACCGCCACCGCCATCCACCGCGACGAAGCCACGCGCAACAGCCACGAGGAGATGGGCTTCTACGACGGCTGGGGCACAGTGGCGGATCAGTTGGCCGGCTATCTCAAGACGATCTGAGGCGACCCTGCTTCGCACTCACATTGCGGCCACGGAGCCGTCGTGGCCGTTCAACCGAACGCCGGTGCCGAAGGAACCAACGCTCGCAACAAACTTGACGGTTGGCATAATGCCAATGTCGAAGGCTCAGGCGCCGTAACCGATGATACCCTTGATCTCAAGGAAATCATGGATCGCCCAGTCGGCGTATTCGCGGCCGTTGCCGGACTGCTTGTAGCCGCCGAAGGGCGCGAACGTGTCCCATTCCGGATAGTTGATCGAGACCTGCCCGGCACGCAGCCGGCTGGCAATCTTGCGGGCGTGGTCGATATCCCCCGACTGCACATAGGCGGCCAGGCCATAGACGGTGTCGTTGGCGATCTTCACCGCATCATCATCGTCATCGTAGGAGATGACAGACAGAACCGGCCCGAAGATCTCCTCCTTCTCGATGGTCATGCCGGGCCTGACGTGGCCGAAAACGGTCGGCCGCACATAGTAGCCACGGTTGAGGTGCTCCGGCCGGCCGGGGCCGCCGGTGACCAGCGTTGCGCCCTCGGCGATACCGGCCTCGATCAGCCGCTGGATCTTGTCGAACTGGATGTTGCTGACCACCGGCCCGAGCTTGGTCTCTTCCGAGCGCGGGTCGCCAACCTTGTGCGCTTCGGCCGTCTTCTTGGCGATGGTCAGCGCTTCGTCGTGGCGGGCGGCCGGCACCAGCATGCGGGTCGGCGCGTCGCAGGACTGGCCGCTATTGCCGAAACACGCCTTGACACCCTTGCGCACCGCCGCCTCGAAGTCGGCGTCGGGCAGCACGATGTTGGCCGATTTGCCGCCCAGCTCCTGCGCGACACGCTTGACCGTATCGGCGGCCGTCTTGGCGACGATGATGCCGGCCCGGGTCGACCCGGTGAACGAGACCATGTCGACGTCAGGATGGCCGGCCATGACCTGGCCGACATCCGGGCCGGTGCCATTCACCATATTGTAGACGCCCTTCGGCGTGCCGGCGGCGTCCATCACCTCGGAAAAGATGATGCCGCTGATCGGCGCGATTTCGGAAGGCTTTAAAACGACGGTGCAGCCGGCGGCGATCGCCGGCGCCACCTTGCAGACGATCTGGTTGAGCGGCCAGTTCCACGGTGTAATCAGCGCGCAGACGCCGATCGGCTCCTTTACCACCATGGTGGTGCCGCGCTTCTCGCTGAATTCGTAATCCTCAAGCGCCTTGATGGTAGCTTCCATATGCGCCCTGCCCGCCCAGGCCTGCGCCTCGCGCGCCAACCTGATCGGCGCGCCCATTTCATGGCTGACCACCTGGGCGATGTCCTCGTAGCGCTCATTGTAGACTTCGAGGATACGCTTCAGCAGCTTCAGGCGCTCGGTCTTGCTGGTTTGCGAGAAGGCCGGGAATGCCGCCTTGGCTGCCGCCACGGCCTTGTCGACATCGGCTTTCGAGCCGACCGAGATTTTGGTGTAGGCCTCTTCGGTGGACGGATCGATCACATCCAGCGTTGCCGGAACCACGGGGCCGACCCATTTGCCGCCGATGAAGAAATTGAGATGACTGCCCATGGGTGCTCCGGTTTTCTAGGAATGAGTGAGACTAGCTTGGCAGCATAGGGCAGTTGGCGCCACGGCGCAGGCTGATATGCGCCACGTCGCCGACGCTGAATTGAAAACCCTCCGCCCGGCGCGGCGCGTCGATCACCACCTGTGTCCCCTGCCCCAGCTCTGCATGAAGGCGCAAGGTGCGGCCGTGAAAGACGATGCTGTTCACCCGCACCGGTGCGGTACCGGCCGCGGCCTCGGTCGTGGCCAAAAGGTCCTCCGGACGCACGCCGATGGTGCGCACAGTGCCCTCGCCAGGCAGCTCGCCTTTATCCGAAATCGCTTCCAGCGGCAGGACGCCGGCGATGAACCGCAAGCGCTCGCCGTCACGGCCGACAAAGCGCGACTGCAGAAGGTTCATGGTTCCGATGAAGCTGGCGACGAATTTGGTGGCGGGCCGGTCGTAAAGGGTCGCCGGCGGCGCGATCTGCTCGATGTGGCCCTTGTTCATGACGACGATGCGATCGGAGATCGACAGCGCCTCGGTCTGGTCATGCGTGACCATGACGAAGGTGGTGCCAAGCCGCGACTGCAGCCGCTTCAGTTCGACCTGCATCTGCTCGCGCAGATGCGCGTCGAGCGCCGACAGCGGCTCGTCGAGCAGCAGCACACGCGGTTCGCAGACGATGGCGCGGGCAAGCGCGACGCGCTGGCGCTGGCCACCCGACAATTCGGACACACGGGCGCCGAGCTTTTCAGCAAGGCCGACCATGTCGAGCGCTGCGCCGACGCGCCTTGCCTGTTCGGCACCGGAGAGCTTGCGCAGCGACAGGCCGAAGCCGACATTTTCGGCAACGTTCATGTGTGGGAACAGCGCGTAGTCCTGGAACACGGTATTGACGGGACGGTCGAAGGGCCTGAGCGCCGTGATGTCGCGGCCTTCGAGCAGGACCCTGCCGTTCGACGGGCTCTCGAAGCCGGCGATGACCCGCAGGCTGGTGGTCTTGCCGCAGCCGGACGGTCCGAGCAGGGTCAGGAACTCGCCGCGCCAAATATCAAGATCGACGGCGTCGAGCCCTATGATGCCGCCGGGAAAAATCTTGGAGACCTTGTCCAGCCGGACGAGCGGATCAGGCGCCATCGCGAACCTCGGACGGCTTGGTGGTGTTGACCCACAGGATCTGGCAGCGCTCGCTGCCCGGATTGCGGAAGGCATGCAGCAAGGTGCTCTTGAAGGCGAAGCTGTCACCGGCCTTCAGCCCGTATCTGGTCGAATCGACCACCAGCTCGACCTCGCCCGACAGGACGAAGCCGAATTCGTGGCCGGCATGGGCGTAGGCTTCGGCGGTGCCGCCACCGGCTTCCACGGTCACCAGCATGCCGGTCAGCGTGGCGGCCGGCGGCGACAGCAGCGCCTTGGCGATGCCTTCCGACTTGACCGGGATCTGACGCCGGCTGTTGGCGCGCACGCAATAAAGATCGTTGCCGGCATCGTTGCCGTCAACGATCAGTGCCGACGGCTCGATGTCGAGTGCGGCGGCGAGCGGCCAGATCACTCGCACCCGCAATGACGACATGCCGCGCTCGATCTGGCTCAGCGCACCGATCGAGACGCCGGCTTTGGCGGCAAGTTCGGCCAGCGAGAGATTGCGCTCCAGCCTGAGCGCCCGCACGCGCCGGCCGACCCTGACGTCGGCGTCGTCCTTCGGCTTCTCAGCCGCTTCGTCCAGCATGTCCATCCATTCGTCCTCGTTTGGTAAGGTCTCCCCTTCTCCCCTTGTGGGAGAAGGTGGATCGGCGCGAAGCGCCGGGACGGATGAGGGGTGTTGGCCGGAGTGCCGTCGGTGCCATCTGGAACACCCCTCATCCGTCGTCTTCGGCGACACCTTCTCCCACAAGGGGAGAAGGGAAAACAAACTCAGCCGCCTGCCTTGACCTTCTCGAACATCTTGGCGAGTTCGTCATTCTGTTTCATCGGCCCGGTGAAGATGGTGGTCTTCAGCATCACCTCGGGATCGGAAGGCAGCTGCAGTTTCTCCAGCTCCTCCTTCGGCACGGCGGCGAAAGCCGAGCTGGTCGAGCTGCCATAGCCGTAGGCCTGGATCAGGTATTTTCCGGAATCCGTCTCAAGCCGGCTGTTGATGAAGTCATAAGCGAGGTCGACGTTCTTGGCGTCCTTGAGCATGACAAAGCCGCAAGCCCAGGTCAGCATGCCTTCCTTCGGCTTCATGAACTCGACCGGCACGCCCTGTTTCTTCAGCGAGGTGGCCGAGGCGTTCCAGGTCATGGCCGCGACCAGCTGGCCGCTCGCCAACGCCTGTTCGACCGAGGTCATGTCGGTGGTGTAGTTCGAGAGCAGCGGGCGCTGCTCGCGCAGTTTCTCCGCCACCTTGTCCATCTGTTCCGGCGTCATGTCGAATGGATTGACGCCGGCGAGAAGGGCCGCCACCACCGGTGTGTCGTGGACGGCATCGATGGTCGCCATGCGCCCGGCATATTGCTTGTCCCAGAGCAGGTTCCAACTGGCTTCCGGGTTCTTCACCAGATCGGTGCGGTAGAGGATCGAGGTGTTGCCCCAGTCCCACGGCACCATCCAGACCTTGCCGTCGCCGGCCTGCAGGTCGGGCAGGTTCTTGAAAACCGGGAAGATCGAATCCCAGTTCTTGATGCGCTTGGTGTCGATCGGCTGCAGCAGGCCTTCCTTGTTCCAGCGCGCCACCTTGTCATAGCAGGGATGCGCGATGTCGGGGCGGAAGCCAGCCTTGACCTTGGTGAAAGCGTCATCGTCGTCGCCAAACATCGAGGCTTCGACACCATCGGGGTGCGCGGCGAGGAAGCTCTTGTTGAAGTCGGGCAGTTCATAGCCCGACCAGGTGAAATATTGCAACTTGTCGCCGGCAAAGGCGACAGTCGACGCAAGCGCCAGCGCGAAGGCAGCCAGTCCGGTTTTCGCTGTCTTTGCCGTTATCGATTTCAGGTCGAATGCCATTGCAGTTCTCCTCTTTCGGTTTCTTCTGGTTTTGACAGGCTGGCGGGCGCTGGCCGCCGGGTGGCGGCAAGCCCGCGATGGCGCAGGATTTCGGCGAGTGCGGCGATGAGGAACGACACGGCCAGGATCGCGGTGCCGAGCGCCATGACGGTCGGCAGCGATTTCGGGAAGCGCAGCTGGCTCCAGATATAAAGCGGCAGCGTCGGCTCGGTGCCGGCAAGGAAGAAGGCGACGATGAACTCGTCGAACGAGGTCAGGAAGGCCAGCATGAACGCCGAAATAATGGCGGGCAGGCTGAGCGGCAGCATCACCCGTCTGAAGGTCGTCCAGTCCGAGGCGCCGAGGTCGAGCGCTGCCTCACGGATGGTCTTCGGAATGGCGGCGAAGCGGCTGCGCATGACCACCACCGTCGTCGGCAGCGCCACCAATATGTGACCGAGCACGATGGCAATGCGCGACGGCCCGAAACCGGCAAGATTGACCAGGATCAGCAGCGATATGCCGACGATGACGCCGGGGATCAGGATTGGCAGCCGCGCTATGGCACTGATCGTGGCCGCCAGCGGCGAACGGCCGTAGAGGTCCATATAGGACACGGTGATGCCGCAGAGTGTTGCGCCGATGGCGGCAATGGCGCCGATGACGAGGCTGGTGGCAAGTGCGCCGGAGAGCGCCGAATTGCCGTAAAGCGTGCCGTACCATTCCAGCGTGAAGCCTTGCAGCGGAAATGCCGCCTGGATCGAATTGTTGAAGGAAAACAGCGGGATCAGCAATATCGGCAGATACAGGAACACCAGATAGGCAAGGACGTAGGCTCCCAGCCAGCCGCCGCCCTGCCTTGCATCGATACGCGCCGTGTTCATGTGCGGCTGCCGTATCGGCGGTCGGCGAAGCGCACCACCAGCACCACGGCGAGAATGACCAGCATGACGGCGACGGCGAGTGCGGCGCCGAACGGCCAGTCATTGGCCTTGCCGAACTCGGCCTGGATGAGCGTGCCGATCATGGTGCTGGCAGGGCCGCCGACCAGCGCCGGCGTCACATAATCGCCGACGGTCGGCACGAAGACGACGAGAGCAGCCGCCAGCACGCCCGGCATCGAATTAGGCAGCACGATGCGACGGAAACTGGTGAACGGTTTTGCGCCGAGATCGGAAGCAGCTTCGAGCAGCGATTTCGGGATCGTGTCCAGCGCCACATAGATGGGCAGGATGGCGAACGGCGCATAAGCGTGGGCAAGCGTGACGACGACCGCTGCCGGCGTATTCAAGAACGCCAATGTCGGCTCCGACCAGATGCCGCTTTCGATCAACGCGGAGTTCAGCACGCCATTATAGGCAAGCACGATCTTCCAGGCGAAGACGCGCAGCAGATAGCTGGTCCAGAACGGCAGGGTCAGCAGGAACAGCAGCAGCCCACGCTGCCGCCCGGCATGGAAAGCCAGGTAGTAGGCAACGGGATATGCCGTGACGACGGTTGCCAGCGTCACCAGGCCGGCGATGCCCAGCGAGCGCAGCGTCACCGTCCAGTACAGCGGATCGGTGGCCACCGTGACGAAATTCGCAAGGGTGAAACCGGCCCCCAGCAGCGAGCCGTCATTGCCGCGAAAGGCCAGGAAGAACACCAGGCCAAGCGCGAAAAGGATCAGCAGAAAGGTGACCAGCCCGCCGGGCAGCAGCATGGCAAAGCGAAAACCCGGCGAAGACCGGGTTTCCGGCAGCGGCTGCGTTGCGGCGATAGTCGACATCGACGGCCCATCATAATTTGAAATCGACCAAGCTTTTTTCATATTCGTGAAGCTGTCAAGCTGTTTCACGCTTGGGCATGACGTCAGCGTTCGAAGGCGTCCAGCATCCGGTACCAGGCGATGGTCGCGGCAACGCCGACCTGCCGAAAGGCGTGAAACGGGATCGGCCGGATCGGCGATATCGGGAACGGCAATTGCCTGGTGTCGCCGCTCGACAGGTAGGAGGCGATGCGCTCGCCAAGCGCGGTCATCAGACCGATGCCGCGGCCCTGGCAACCGACGACCGCCAGCAGACCCTTCTCTGGCTCGTGGATATGCGGGAGATGGTCCGGCGTCATTGCCACCCGACCGAACCAGCGCTTTTCAATGGCCATATCGGACAGCGCCGGGTAGAGCCGCAGCAGCGCGCGTTCCAGATGCGCCCAGTCGGCCGGGCCGTTCGGCAGGGCCATGCGGCCGCGCCCGCCGAGCACCAGTCGGCCATCGGCACTCTTGCGATAATAGACGAGGATGCGGCGCGAATCCGACACTGCCTGCCCGTCCGGCAGGATCGCTGCCGCGACATTGGATGATAGCGGCGCCGTCGCGATCTGGAAGGAATGCAGCGGAACGAACGTCTCGGCGAGGCCCGGGAGCAGGCCGCCGGTATAGGCGTTGGTCGCCAGAACGACCGCCTTGGCCTTGAGTTCGGCGCCGCTTTCGGTTGAAACGTGCCAACTGCCAGCATCCTTGCTGATCTGCATCACGTTCTGGCGCTCGGCGATCTTCACGCCCGCCGCTGCAGCGACGCGCGCCAGTTCCGACGTGTAGGCGAGCGGATCGATGACACCGGCACGGCGATCGAGCCAGCCGCCGAGATAGCCCTGCGCGCCGGTCATCGTCGCGATCTCCGTCGCGCTCAGCAGCCGGACATCGGCGCCGCGCGCCCGCCACTGCCGATCCCGGTTTGCCGCCGCTTTCAGCGCGGTCTCGGTATGCGCCGCCTGGATCCAGCCATTGCGGACGAACGGCACCGCCAGTCTTTCGTCACGGATCAATTCGAAGACGGTGTCAGCGGTCGAGGCGGCAAAGTTGACGAGCGCTTCGCCGTGTTCGAGACCAAAATGCTCCAGCAGCCAGTCCGGATCGTATTTCAGGCCGGGAATGACCTGACCGCCGTTCAGGCCGGATGCGCCATTGCCAATTTCGCCGGCGTCCAGCACCTGGACGACAAGGCCGAGCCGGGCGGCGTGCAAGGCCGTCGACAGCCCCATGATGCCGCCGCCGACGATGACGACATCGACGCGTCGGCCGGCTGGAAAAAGCGACTGGAACGCGGTGGCTGTCCGCGGCTTCTGCCAGATTGGATCGGAAAACCGTAAGAGCAAGCGTCACCTGGAGATTTTCAGTAGGTGAAAACCCTAGCGACGGTTTCATTATTTTGAAAGAGCGTTTTCCCTCGCCATTGGCGCACGCCAGGCTCGATCAAGGTCCAGCGATGCGAAGACCGCTTGAAAGAATTGACAAAGCTCGCCCTGCAAGCGGGATAGACCTTTGGCGGGAATTTGTTGAAAGTGCCGCGGCCGAAGGACAAGACAACAGGAAATGTAAGCCATGACGAACGCCACACATTTGCCCGCCGAAGGGCTCTTCGTTGGCCGCGCCCGGGCGAGCGATGCTTCCCATCCGCTGGTGGTCACGGTGCGCGACGGTACCGTCTTCGACATCACGTCAAATATGGCGCCGACCGTACGCGACGTTTGCGAATTGCCTGATCCGGCAGGACACGTCCGCTCGGCCACGGGGCGGCCGATCGGCCCGCTCGATGCCATTGCCGCCAACAGTTTCGAGACAGCGCGCGATCCGGGGAAACCGTACCTGCTGTCCCCCGTCGACCTGCAGGCGATCAAGGCATCTGGCGTCACCTTTGTCGTCAGCCTGCTCGAACGGGTGATCGAGGAGCAGGCGCGCGGTTCGGCCGAAAAGGCCGACGCCATTCGCGCCGACATTGCCGGCCTGATCGGCCACGATCTGTCCAAGCTCAAACCCGGCTCGCCGGAAGCGATGGAGATCAAGGCCAAGCTGATTGCGCGCGGCGCCTGGTCGCAATATCTGGAAGTCGGCATCGGCCCCGATGCCGAGATCTTCACCAAATGCCAGCCGATGGCCTCGGTCGGCTTCGGCGCCGATGTCGGCCTGCATCCGGTTTCGACATGGAACAATCCGGAGCCGGAGATCGCCATGATTGCCGCCAGCAGCGGCAGGATTGTCGGGGCGACGATCGGCAACGACGTCAATCTGCGCGACGTCGAGGGGCGCTCGGCGCTGCTGCTCGGCAAAGCCAAGGACAACAACGCTTCGGCAGCACTTGGCCCCTTTATCCGGCTGTTCGATGAGACATTTTCCATCGGCGACGTGAAGCAGGCGATCGTACGGTTGAAGGTCGAGGGCGAGGATGGGTTCTCGCTGGAGGGCGCCAGTTCGATGGCCGAGATCAGCCGCTCGCCGGAAGAGCTGGTCGCCGCCGCCATGGGGTCGCACCACCAATACCCGGACGGGCTGGCGCTTTATCTCGGCACGATGTTCGTGCCGTCGAAGGATCGCGGCGAACAAGGCAAGGGCTTTACCCACAAGGTCGGCGACATCGTCACCATCTCTTCAGAGAAGTTCGGTGCCTTGGTCAACCGCGTGCGGCTGTCGCCCGACTGCCCGCACTGGACCTACGGCGCCAGCCACCTGATGCGTGACCTCGCAAGGGCCGACCTCATCTAGTCCCCCAGCCTAACATCCGATAGATTCTAGAATTCTCTGATTGGAAATTACCTGCTCGTCGGCATTCGGGAGAGTCCATTGATCGTCGCTCTTGAGGGCAAGACCCTTGTCGTTACCGGCGGAACGCAAGGGCTTGGCGAGACCATCGCCCGGCTGGCCTCAGCCGACGGCGGCGAAGGGATCGCCATTGTCGGCCGCAATACCGAGCGTGGCAGACGCATCGCCGAAGAGCTTTCACGACCAAGCCGGCCCGTCGTCTTCATCCAGGCCGACCTTGGAGATCCGGCCGCGCCTGCAGCTGTCATGGCGGAAGCGACCAAAAGACTCGGCCGCATCGATTGTCTGGTGAACGCCGCGGCCCTCACCGACCGGGCCTCGCTGGAAACTGGCACAATCGACGACTGGGACAGGTTGTTTTCCGTCAATGCGCGCGCGCCGTTCTTCCTCATGCAGGCGGCCGTAGCCGACATGAAGACACGGCGGGCGGCGGGCGCCATCGTCAACATACTGTCGGTGAATGCGCATTGCGGTGCGCCGGACCTTGCCATCTATTCCGCAACCAAGGGCGCGCTTTCGACGCTGACCAGAAACATTGCCAACGCGCATCTTTCCGATCGCATCCGCGTCAACGGCATCAACATGGGCTGGGTAGCGACGCCGGCCGAACAAGAGATGCAGGCGCGCACGCTGGGCAAGGGCGAAAACTGGGCAAAGATCGCCGCCGCCGGCCTGCCGCTTGGTCGATTGCTGACCATGGACGAAGTCGCCCAGCTAACGCTGTTCCTGCTCAGCGACGCCTCCGGGCTGATGACCGGGACGCTTATCGACCTAGAGCAATCCGTGCTCGGCGCGCCGCCGCGCGGCATTGCATGACGGTCGCAAGGCCGATCGTCGGCCGCCTGGAAAATATCAGCCAAACTGATGCAATCTGATGGGATTGCTGATGGCGTGGTGCCTTGCGCGAACGTCCACTGGCGGATGGAGGCTTGCCATCGATCGAAAAAGGGAATGCTCTAATGCGCCAGGTCGACGCTGGCAAAATGCGACCACCGTTTTGGCCGCGCACGGCTTTTCGCGGTGATCGTCGTCGGAGGAGGAGTTCGGTTCAAATGGGAGGAAATCAAATGCTGACGAGGCTAAGACTGCTTGCACTCGGCTTGGTGGTGGCGCTGGCTATTCCGGCCGCGGCACAGGCCAAGACGTTCTACTGGATTTCGCATGGCGGCCCGGCCGATCCGGTCTGGACCTACTTCCTTGCCGGCGCCAAGCAATGGGCGGCGGATACCGGCAACACTGTCAACACGTCGTTCCACAATGGCGACGTGGCGTCACAGCAGGAGGCTGTTCGCGCCGCGATCGCCGCCAAGGCCGACGGCATCACCACGACCAGCCCTGATCCGGGCAGCCTTGTCGAGATCGTCAAGGAAGCGCGGGCGGCGAACATCCCGATCATCAACTTCAACACGCCCGATCCGAAGGCGGACTTCAACGCCTATGTCGGCGGCGACAACGTCACCTTCGGCAAGCATTGGGCTCAGTATTTGGTCGACAAGGGCCTGGTGAAGAAGGGCGACTTCGTCTGGATGCCGGTCGAAATTCCCGGCGCTACCTATGGCGTCCAGGAAGAGGAAGGCATCAAGAGCGTCTTCGAGCCGCTCGGCATCACCTATGAAATCACCGAAGCGACGCTCGACCAGGCCGAAGTGATCAACCGCATGGTCGATTACCTCACCGCCAACAGGGCCAAGGTCAAGGCGATCATCGGCCTTGGCGACCTTGTCACCGGTTCGATCAAGCGGGTGTTCGACCAGGTCGGCGTCAAGCCGGGCGAAATCCCGGTCGTCGGCTGGGGCAACTCGCTCGACACCACCCAGGAAGTGCTGAACGGCTACGTCAATGCCGGCCAGTGGCAGGATCCGCAGGCGACCAGCTACGTCGCGCTCTCGCTCGCCAACATGGCGGCGAGCGGTATTCCGCCCGGCTTCGACGTGATCACCGGCGCGCTCTACGAGAAGGACACCGCGGCAGTCTACGACAAGATCCTGTCCGGCAAATAAATTCGCGATCGAGTTGGTCACGGCCGCTTCAGCGGCCGTGACTGTCTCATCATTCCGCCGAAGCCGGTTGCGGTCTCGGCCAAATCCAATCCTATCGCGGGTCCAAGGTGGAAAATCGTTCTCTTATCCAACGCTCGATCGCGCGGCCCGAGTTCGGGCCGTTCGTGCTGCTCGTCGTCGAGATCGCCGTGTTCTGGGGCATCAACCACGACTTCCTGTCGCCGCAAAACATCTCGAACACGCTGGCCTTCACGGTTGAGCTCGGGCTGATCGCGCTGGCGATGACGCTGTTGATGACATCAGGCGAATTCGACCTCTCGGTCGGCTCGGTGTTCGGCTTCTCGCCGGTCCTGATGTGGACGTTGTTCAACAGCGGCGTCGCCTCGCTCGAAGCCGCCTTCGTCATGGCGCTGGTGGTCGCTGCGTTCATTGGACTGGTCAATGGCTGGTTCGTGACGCAGCTCAAGATCCCGTCCTTCCTGGTGACGTTGGGCATGCTGCTGGTGGTGCGCGGCACCGCTTTGTTCGTCACCAACGGGTTTCCGCAGCGGACCTGGAGCGCCGAGGGCAGCTGGCTGGCGGAAGCGCTGGTCGGCGATTTCTTCATCGGGCCGTTCCGTATCTATATGTCGCTGTTCTGGTTCATCGCCGCCGCAACCGCGCTCGGCTACGTGCTGACGCAGAGCCGGACCGGCAACTGGATCCAGGCGGCCGGCGGCAACCCAAGTGCTGCAAGGGCGCGCGGCGTCAATGTCAGCGGCGTCAAGATCGGCCTATTCATCCTGTCGTCGATCCTGGCCTCGCTTGCCGGCGTCATCAGCTCGCTGCGCACCTCGGCGGCCAACCCCAACAGCGGCACCGGCTACGAGCTCGAAGTCATCGCCATGGTTGTGATCGGCGGCACGGCGCTGACCGGTGGGCGCGGCACAATCATCGGCACGGTGCTCGGTATCCTGATCCTGCGCGTGATGCGCAACGGCATCGTGCTGATCGGCGTGCCCGGCCTTGCCTATAATATTTTCATCGGCGCCATCATCCTCGGCATGATGGCGCTCCACTCATGGCTGGAACGCCGGCATCAGGCAGGGACTTGAACCATGGCCGAACCGCTTGTCCGCATGGAAAATATCCGCAAGTCCTACGGCCGCGTGCAAGCGCTGGTGGACGCCAATTTCCATGTCAATGAAAGGGAGATCGTCGGTCTGCTCGGTGACAACGGCGCCGGCAAGTCGACACTGATCAAGGTGCTGTCGGGCGCGGTCCCGCTGACCAGCGGCGACATCTTCATCCGCGGCAAGAAGGTGAATTTGCGCAGCACCAGCGACGCCATCGCCCACGGCATCGAGACGATCTACCAGGACTCGGCGCTGGTGACGCAGCTGTCGATCGCCCGCAACCTGTTTCTCGGACGCGAGCCGATCAAGCCGCCGCGTTTCCTCAACCGCATGGACCAGGAGGCGATGAACGTGGTTGCCCGCGACCTGCTCAAGCAGGTCGGCATCTCGAAGAACATCCCGCCCACGACGCCGATTGGCTCGCTCTCCGGCGGCGAGCGGCAGGCGGTGGCGATTGCACGCGCCATGCATTTCGACAGCGACCTCATCATCCTCGACGAGCCGACCAACAATCTCGGCGTCGCCGAAACGCAGGGCGTGCTGAGCTTCGTGCGTAGCGCCCGCGATTCCGGCCATTCCTGCATCTTCATCGCCCACAACATCCATCATGTCTTCCAGGTGGTCGACCGCATCGTCGTCATGCGCCGCGGCAAGGTCGTCGCCGACGATATCGACCCGAAGAAGACCAGCGTCGCCGAAGTCGAACGCGTCATCACCGGCATGTCGGACAAGGAGATCCATGAGGCGCTGGTCGAGGGCACGAAACGGCCCGGCTGAGCGGCCGGGCCGGGCTTATCGTCGAAGCACTGGATCGCATCGCCACATGGTTGCGATATGAAAGCCACCGTTTCGGATATTGCCAGAAGCTGCGGCCTGTCGACCGCGACGGTCGACCGTGTGCTCAACAATCGGCCGGGGGCGAGTGCCGCCAACCGGCAGCGCGTAATGGAGGCGGCCAAGCAGCTCGGCTATCTGCCGGTTGTCGACCAGGTCGCGTTGCCCTCGCGGCCGGCACATCTCGAATTCTTCCTGCCGATCGGCAGCAATGCCTTCATGGCCGATCTGGCCAGACACATCGAGGATTATGCGGCGCGCCTGCCGCTGGTCGCCTCCTGCCGCATCCACAAGCTCGCCGGCATTTCGCCGAGTGCCTTGCAGGTGGCCGTCGAAAACCTCTCGCTCAAGGCGAACGGGGTCGGCGTCATCGCCATCGATCATCCGAGAACGCGCAACATCTTGCGCGAGATCGTCGAGGCCGGCATCCGCCTGGTCACGCTGGTGTCCGACGTTCCTGGCGCGCCCCGCTCAGCCTATGTCGGCATCGACAACCGGGTGGCCGGCCGCACCGCGGCGCTGCTGATGGGACGGTTCCTCGGTGGCCGCCAGGGCCATCTGGCGATGGTGGTCGGCTCACGTTCCTATCGCGGCCACGAGGAACGCGAAATGGGCTTTCGCTCCGTGCTCGGCGAAGAGTTTCCCAATCTGACCGTCACCAGCGCCGTCGAGATCAACGATGAGCCGGAGGTCAGCTATACCGCGACCATGAAGGCGCTGCACAACGAGCCGGAGCTGCTCGGCATCTACTGTATCGGCGCCGGACGCTCGGGTGTGGCAAAAGCGTTGCTCGAAGTCAGGCCGCGGAAGAAGCCGGTGTTCATCTGCCATGATCTGACGCGCGAGACGCGCGGCTATCTCGTCGACGACCTGCTCGACGTCGTCATCGACCAGAATGCGCGGTTGATTGCCGAACAGTCGGTCATTCGCCTGCTCGGCTCGATCGCCTCGTCGGCGCCCTATCTGACGCGGAAATTCATCGAGCCGCGCCTGATCTTCAAGGAAAATGTCCCGGTGCAGTGATGCCGCGCGAGGGCGATGGCGCTCGGGCCTCGATCGTTAAAATTCGGTTGATACCGCAAATCTGCACATCAGCTATGCAACTTTTGTGGTTGCCGAATCATTGGGCAATCGATAGTTTCGCAGGTGTCGGCCATCTACTCCTCCCAGATGCGATGCCGACGCTGAGTGCGGTACACCTCCTCCCGTGCCGTATTCGAAATCGAGCCCGCTGCCACCTCCTCCCGGCAGCGGGCTTTTTTTATTCCGGCTCCGGGATAGCGGCCGACGCTTGGGATCGTGACTAGCACCGGACACGACTGTTGATCCGCGGATCGATGAGCTTCGCTGCGATCGCCGCGGCTTGTCGGGCAGAATCCTGTCACACTTGTCACTCTCACCGGTTCGCCGGCGGCCCTATCCTGCCTCACGACCAGCAAACAACGCCGCGCCGGCAATGGTGCGGGGGATCGGCAAGGGAGACGCGAGATGGCACATCCGGATAGGACGAGACATCACCCGGCGGCGCGGCGCGCAATCGAAACGCCACGGATCGTTTCGCCGCTTGCGAGATTATCTGGCCCTGAAAGAAGTGATCAGGCCTTCCGCCATGCGGACGAACTGCGCGCTCGGGCCCTCGGCGCCGACGCTTTGCAGGCTGACACGGGCGCCCTCGAGCAACAGCGACAGCGTGTCCGCAAGAAGTTCGGCCTGTCCGATGCCGGCATCGCGACACAGGGAGACCAGCCGCTCGCGCTGCGCTTCCTTGAGTTCCTTGATCACTTGCCTTGCCGGATGATCGGCCTCGCTCAGCTCGATGGCGGCGTTGGCCATGTCGCAACCGCGACGGTCGGACATCAAGCAATCGGCCGCCATTCGGACCCAGGCGTGCAGCTGCGCCAGCTTGTCGCCCGGATTCTCGGCCTCGAACTTTTCCCACATCGCGTTGGCGCTGCAGGCGGTCGCCCGCAGACATTCGATGATCAGGTCGTCCTTGGACTCGAAATGCCGGTAGAGCGTCATCTTGTTGGTGCCGGCGGCCTCGGTGATGGCGTCGATGCCGACGCCGCGAATGCCATGCTTGTGAAACATGTCCCGTGCCGTCTCCAGGATCCTGTCCCGGGGGCGAACACGCTCCACAACACCGTCTGTCATCAAAACCTCCGTGATTGCGTTTCCCGAAATTCCCTCGGTGCACCTCTTGACTAGGGTGTTACCGGTCTGTAACGTTAGAGATGTTACTTACCTGTAACACCCGCATTGCATCATGTCAAACTCGCAAGTGCCGGCCATCAGCCCCGCCCCGATCGGCAAGGGGACGAACCGCACCTTACGGCCTCGGCCGGCGAGCAAGAGAACACCCGATCCGCGGCCTGCCGCGGATCACCAAAAACCAGGAGCCGCTTCGATGTCGCAGCGCAATGATCTGACGATCGATGAAGTCGTGAGGGATCCGATGATCCGCATGCTGATGAAAGCCGACCGCGTCGACCCGCGGTCTTTCGAGGCGATGCTGCGTGCGCTGGCGGATGAGCAGGCCGAGCGCCGCAATGCGCCGCGCCGCCCTCTGCAAGATTTCGGTTTTCTCGAAGATTCCGGCTCAATGCGCAGCCGGCGGCTGTCCAGGGTGGCCAAGGCCTTTGGCCGGGCCAGAGCATCGGGCGAGGCGTGCATCTCATGGTAAACTTCTTCATCCATCGCCCGATCTTTGCGTCGGCGATCGCCATCATCATGGTGCTCGCCGGGGGGATCTGTTATTTCCTGCTGCCCGTCTCGCAATTTCCCGACATCACGCCGCCCCAGGTCGTGGTCAGCGCCCATTACCCGGGCGCCAGCGCGCAGGTCGTCGCCGACACGGTGACGACGCCGCTCGAACAGCAGATCAACGGCGTCCAGGGCATGACCTATATGTCGTCGTCGAGCTCCAATGACGGCTCCTCGACGATCACCATCACCTTCGACGTTGGCTACGATCTGAGCACCGCGGCCGTCGACGTCCAGAACCGCGTTTCGCAGGCGGCTTCCTCGTTGCCGGCCATCGTCAATCAGGGCGGCGTGACGATCAAGAAGCAGAACCCGAACTTCGTCCTGATCGTCGACCTCACCTCGCCGGACGGTTCCGTCAACCCGGTCGCGTTGAGCAATCTCGCCTATCTGCAGGTGGTCGATCCGCTGAAGCGCCTGCCCGGCGTTGGCGACGTGCAGATCTTCGGCGAGCGGCGCTATTCGATGCGCATTTGGCTCGACCCCGACAAGCTAGCCAATCTCGGCATTACTGCCGTCGACGTGCAGAACGCCGTCGCCGAGCAGAACGTCCAGGTGGCGGCCGGCAAGATCGGGCAGTCGCCGGCTCCGGCCGGCACTGCCTTCGAGATGCAGGTCAACGCCGTGGGCAGGCTGAGCGATCCCAAGGAGTTCGGCGACATCGTCGTGCGCGCCAATACCGCAAACGGCTCGCTGGTCAGGCTGCGCGACGTTGCGCGCATCGAGCTCGGCGCGCTGCAATATTCGTCGTCGGCCTTCTTCGGCAAGGACCCGACGGTGGTGCTGGCGGTCTACCAGATGCCGGGCTCCAACGCGCTCGATCTGCAGCAGCGCGTCAAGGACAAGATGCAGGAGCTGTCGGCCCGTTTCCCGAAGGGCGTCAGCTACGCCATGCATTACGATACGACACGTTTCGTTTCGGCCTCGATGCACGACGTGCTGATCACGCTCGGCGAAGCGCTGGTCCTGGTCGTCGCCGTGGTGTTCATCTTCCTGCAAAGCTGGCGCACCACGATCATCCCGACGATCGCAATTCCGGTGTCGCTGGTGGCGACGCTGGCCGTCATGAATATGCTTGGCTTCTCACTGAATATGCTCAGCCTGCTCGGCATGGTGCTGGCGATCGGCCTCGTCGTCGATGATGCGATCGTCGTCGTCGAGAATGTCGAACGCCAACTTGAGGCCGGCCTCAAACCGCTGGCTGCCACGCGCACGGCGATGGCTGAGGTCACCGGCCCGATCATCGCCACGACCGCCGTGCTGATGGCCGTGTTCGTGCCGGTCGCCTTCATTCCCGGCGTGTCCGGCCGGCTCTACAACCAGTTTGCCCTGACGGTGGCGATCTCCTTCGGCATTTCGGCCTTCGTCTCGCTGACGCTTACCCCGTCGCTCAGCGCCGCCTTCCTGCGCCACCGGCCGGAAACGCAGTTCGTGCTGTTCCGCTGGTTCAACATGGGCTTCGAACGGCTGGCGCATGCCTATGCGAATGGCGTGCGCATTCTCATCCGCCTGCGCTGGATCATGCTCGGCGTGTTCGCGGCCGGACTTGTCGCGACCTATTTCGTCTGGCAGCGCCTGCCCTCGACCTTCCTCCCGGTCGAGGACCAAGGCTATTTCTTCGTCGTCATCCAGCTCCCCGACGGGGCCTCGCTGGAACGCACCGACGCCGTGGCGCAAAAGGCACGCGACATCCTGCAGAATACCCCCGGCGTCGACATCGTCGGCTCGATCAGCGGCTTGAACTTCCTGACCAGCGCCGCGCAGTCGAACTCGGCGGTCGAATTCGCCATCCTGAAGCCATGGGACGAACGCGGCCCCGACCAGAGCGCTTCGAAGCTCGTCGCCGACGTGCGCAACAAGCTGCTGCAAATTCCGGAGGCTTTTGCGCTGAGCTTCGACCCGCCGTCGATCCCGGGCATTGGTACCACCGGTGGCTTCGAGTTCCAGGTCGAGGACCTGACCGGCCGCGGCAGCGTGGCGCTCAACGATGCGACGCAAGCGGTGATTGCCGAGGCGCGCAAGCAGCCCGAGCTCAACCCGCAGCAATTGTTCTCGTCGTTCTCGACCTCGACGCCGCAGTTCAACTACGATCTCGATCGCGCCAAGGCGAAGCTGCTCGGGCTCAACCTGCCGGACGTCTTCAATACGCTGCAGATCTATCTCGGCTCGCTCTATGTGAACGATTTCAACCTGTTCGGCCGCACCTTCCGGGTGACGATCCAGGCCGACAAGGACTCTCGTGCGGGTCCGGCCGACATTTCGCGGCTCTATGTCCGCAATGCGTCGGGCGGCATGGTGCCGCTGAGCACGCTGGGCAAGCTTGTGCCCATCGTCGGCCCAGAGACCGTGCCGCATTATAACAACAATGCGTCGGCCCTGATCAATGGCGGCGCCGCCCCTGGCTTTTCGTCCGGCCAGGCGGTGGCGGCAATGGAGCGTGCCGCTGCCACGGCGTTGCCGAGAGATTTCGGCTACGAATGGACTGGCATCACCTATCAGGAGCTCAAGGCGGGATCGATCGCATCCGTCGTCTTTGGTCTCGCGATCGTCTTCGTCTTCCTGATCCTCGCCGCGCAATATGAGAGCTGGGCGATGCCGTTCATGGTGCTGCTGGCGGTGCCGCTTGCATTGTTCGGTGCGTTCGTCGTGCTGTGGCTGCGCGGCATGCAGATCGACGTCTATTCGCAGATCGGCTTCGTCATGCTGATCGGACTGGCGGCCAAGAACGCGATTCTGATCGTGGAGTTTGCCCGGCGCCGGCGCGAAGAAGGCCTCAGCATCGTCGACGCCGCGATGGAAGCGGCGCGGCTGCGGCTGCGACCGATCCTGATGACCGCCTTCGCCTTCATCCTCGGCGTGCTGCCGCTAATGTTCGCTACAGGTGCAGGTGCCGCGAGCCGGCAGTCGATCGGCACCACCGTCTTTGGCGGCATGGTCGCGGCGACGATCCTGTCGCTGGTGTTCGTGCCGGTCTTCTATGCGGTGATCGAGCAGCTGCGCGAGCGCCGCAGCGAGAGCGGACCGGTCTCCGAAGCGACTGAACAACCAACTGCCGAATCCGCCTTCGAGCCATTGGCCGAAGCGGCTGAATAGGACTGGAGAATTGATCATGCGTAAATGGAAAATCGCGCTGGGAACGGCCGTCGCCCTTGGGGCGATTTCAGTGGCGAGCGTTCACCTGCTCGACATGGGCAGCCTCAGCCTCAACGCCGGCACAGCCGGGGCGGCGACCCCCAAGCCGGAAGCCTTTGTCATGCCGGTGCCGGTGGTGAGCGTCGTCAAGAAGACGATCCCGATCTATCTCGACTATGCCGCCCGGGTGGAGCCCATTCGCAGCATCACGCTGCAGGCGCGCGTGCCGGGGTATCTGCAGGAGCAGGTCGCCACCGACGGCAGCGACGTTGCCAAGGGCGACCTTCTCTACAAGATCGCCCCGGAGGATTTCCAGGCTGCCCTCGAGCAGGCGAAGGCGCTTATCCAGCGCGACACGGCAACACTCGACTATGCACGCTCCAGTCTCGGGCGCGGCAGCGAGCTCGCCAAGAGCGGCTATCTCGCCAAGGACGTGTTCGACCAGCGCACCAGCACCTTGCGCGAGGCTCAGGCCTCGCTCGCCGTGAACCAGGCCGCTTTGCGGACCGCCGAGCTCAATTTGAGCTATACCGAAATCAGCGCCCCGTTCGCGGGACGTATCGGACGCAGCCAGGCTTCCGTTGGAACGCTGGTCAGCGTCGCCGGCACCGTGCTCAACTCGCTGGTGCAGCTCGATCCGATCTACGTCACGTTCAATCCGAGCGAAACGGACCTGACCCAGATCGAGGAAGCTCGGGCTGCGGGACCGATCAGTGTCGATGTCCTGCTTCCTGGTGAAACCGAACCGCGCCAGAAGGGCGATCTTACCTTCATGGACAACACGATCGATCGCTCGACCGGCACGATCACGGCACGGGCGACGGTCGGCAACGGCAAATTCACGCTGCTGCCCGGCCAGTATGTCCGCGTCAGACTGCACGTCAAAGAGCAGCCCGATGCGCTGATGGTGCCGCAGACGGCACTCGGCTCAGGCCAGCTTGGCAAATACCTCTATGTCGTCGGCAAGGACAACACCGTCGACCAGCGCATCGTTTCGCTCGGACCGACCAATGGCGATCAGGTTGCCATCTTGAGCGGTGTGGCCGAAGGCGACCGGGTGATTACCGGCAATCTGCAGAAGATCGGCCCGGGAATGCCGATCTCGCCGCTGCCCGAGAAACCGGCCACCTGATAACCCCCATCAGGTCCGGTCCCGCGGCGCCCTCGGCTCCCACGCCAAGGGCGCCGTTTTTGCTGATAGTTTCGACACGGTCGATTCAAGCCGTAGCGCGAACGGCGGCTCTGGCGACGATGGCAGCATAGAGGCGCTCTCTAGAGTCTTTCACGTTTTGACGGAAGCGTATCCGGCGTTTGCGAAGTAGTTTTTGCATTCGCCGGGTTCGATCGTCGCAACG
>NZ_JAMYRY010000029.1:0-78829 GCF_040321655.1 Mesorhizobium sp. M0306
GGGGAGAGGTGGCTCGGCGAAGCCGAGACGGAGAGGGGGACTGCGCCCTACGAAAGGCCCCCTCTCCGGGCGCGGGGCGGCCCCCCCGCCCCCCCGGGGCGGGGGGGGGGGGGCCCCCGGGGTGGCCGGGGGGGGGCCCGCCCCCCCCCCCACCCCCCCCCCCGGGGCCCGGGGCGGGCCCACCCCCCCCCCGCTTCGCGGTGGGCGAGGAACCCAGGTCTTGAGAGGTCGGCGCGCGACCCCCTCTGTCGCCTTCGGCGACATCTCCTCCACTTGGGTCCCCTTTGGGGGGGAGATCGGCAGTTTCGCCGTCGACCCTCGCTTCCTCGCTGGTCAAAATCCTCGCGGCTTGGCACAGTCGGGCAAAGAGGAGCTTGTCCATGCCGAAGACCGCCAATGCGACGAAACCAAAACCCTGGGCCGAAATGGCGACGCATCTGGTCGATGTCGCCATGGGCCGCAAGCCCGCCGATCTCGTCATCCGCAACGGGCGCTGGGTCAACGTTCATTCGGGCGAGATCATCGCCGGCACCGACGTCGCCATCGCCGGCGGCCGCTTTGCCTATTGCGGGCCGAATGCCGGCCACGCCATCGGCCAGGGCACCAAGGTGGTCGATGCCGGCGGCCGCTATCTGGTGCCGGGGCTTTGCGACGCGCATATGCATGTCGAGAGCGGCATGGTGACAGTGACGGAATTCTGCCGCGCGGTGATTCCCCATGGCACCACATCGATGTTCATCGACCCGCATGAGATCGCCAACGTGCTCGGCCTGCCGGGTGTCCGGCTGATGCATGACGAGGCGGTCGCCATGCCGGTCAACGTGCTCGTGCAGATGCCGTCCTGCGTGCCCTCCGCCCCGGGGCTGGAGCATGCCGGCGCCGAGCTGACCGTCGCCGATGTTGCCGAGGCGATGACCTGGGAGAACATTATCGGGCTCGGCGAGGTGATGAATTTTCCCGGCGTCGCCGCCAATGATCCGGTGATGTCGGGCGAGATCGCCGCGACGGTGAGGGCCGGCAAGACCGTCGGCGGGCACTATGCCTCGCGCGATCTCGGCCTGCCGTTCCACGGCTACGTCGCCGGCGGCCCGGAGGACGACCACGAAGGCACGCGCGCCGAGGACGCCATCGCCCGCGTCCGCCAAGGCATGAAGGCGATGCTGCGGCTGGGCTCGGCCTGGTACGACGTGGCCTCGCAGATCAAGGCGGTGACCGAGAGCGGGCTCGACCCGCGCAACTTCATCCTGTGCACCGACGACAGCCATTCCGGCACGCTGGTGCATGAAGGCCACATGGACCGGGTCGTGCGCCACGCCATCAGCCAGGGCTTGAAGCCGGTGACCGCGATCCAGATGGCGACGCTCAACACCGCCCAGCATTTCCGGCTGGAGCGCGAGATCGGCTCGATCGCGCCGGGTCGGCTCGCCGATCTGCTGATCGTCTCCGACCTGGCCGAAATGACCATCGACGAGGTCTATGGCCGCGGGGTCAGGCTGGCCAAGGGCGGCAAGCTCGAAATCGACATTCCGGCCTATGATTATCCAAAGACGGCGAAGAACACCGTCAAGCTCGGCAAGAAACTCAAGGCAGGCGATTTCGACATCGCGGCACCCATGGGCGCCAACGAGGTCCGGGTGCGCGTCATCGGCGTCATCGAGAACCAGGCGCCGACGCGGGCGCTCGAGGCCGATCTTGCGGTCGAGGACGGGCTGGTCGCCATGGACCGCCGCAACGACGTTTGTCAGATCGCACTGGTCGAGCGTCACAAGGGCACCGGCGGCGTCACCAACGCCTTCGTCTCCGGCTTCGGCTATATCGGCGACTGCGCCATGGCCTCCAGCGTGGCGCACGATGCCCATCACATCATCGTCGTCGGCACCAACAAGCAGGACATGGCTCTGGCCGTGAACCGGCTGGGCGAGGTCGGCGGCGGCGTCGTGCTGTTCTCCAAGGGCAAGGAGCTGGCGCTGGTCGAAATGCCGATCGCCGGGCTGATGTCGGACGAGCGGGCGGAAATCGTCGCCGCAAAGGCGGACCAACTCAGCGACGCCATGCGCCAGATGGGCTGCTCGCTCAACAACGCCTATATGCAGCACTCGCTGCTGGCGCTGGTCGTCATCCCGGAGCTGCGGATTTCCGATGTCGGCCTGATCGACGTGACGACTTTTCAGAAGGTCGATCTGTTCGTTTAGCGCCGTCGAAATGCTGGCTCGACAAGTCGCAATTTCTCAGCTTCCCGCGATCCCTTTCAGGGGCAAATCGCGTACTCTGAAGATTAGCCGAAACATCCCTCGCTTCGTCATCCCAGGGCGGAGCAGGAGCGAAGCGACGTCGCGGAGACCCTGGGATCCATGCCGTTACATCTGTGGCACACGAAAGCGGACCAGAATTCGAGCGCCTTGTGGCACCGGCAGACATTCCAGCGATGATGACGTGCGAAGGGCAACGCGCTGTTGCTGATACAAGCTATTCCGACCGCAGCAATCTTCGGCAGGTGTAATGGCATGGATCCCAGGGTCTGCGCTCCGCTTCGCGTTCGCTCCGCCCTGGGATGACGAAGGCTTATGCTTAATCGCCAGCGTCGGCGGCCGCTTCACCCGCCGGTGGCGATGGTCAGCACCTTGAACGGCGTGGTGATGACGATTTCGGCGACCGAGCCGACGGCCTTGCCAAGGCCCTGGCCGAGATTGTCGAGCTGGGCCGGCGCGGTCTCTTCGGAGGCGAGGCCCGCCGGGGCGCGCAGGCGGTCGCCGAGCAGCTGCACCAGGAACGGGTTGTCGGCGAATTTGGCGTGGTTCAGCCGGTCGCCGCCCTTGGTCTTGGTCAGGTCGACCACCGAGACGCCATAGCTGGCGAGGTCGGCCGCGTCGCCATAGTCGCCGACGCGCGGCTTGTCGCCGGAGATCAGGGTCGACAGCCTGAGCGCCCGGTCGTCGCCCGAAAGCAGCACGGCGAACGGCTTGTCTGGCTTGCCGTAGCGGATCATCTGCTTCTTGAACACGTCGACGTCGATGTCGGGCGAGGCAAGGATGACATAGCCGAGCTTGCCGCCGAGGTCGCGCTCGCCGGTGATGGCAAGCTGGCGCAATGCTTCCATGGTCACCCAGGTTCCCATCGAGTGGGCGATGATATCGATGCTCTTGGCGCGGCTCTTGGCGAGCATGCGCAGCGTCGCTTCGAGATCGTCGCGCGCCGCATTGGCGCTTTCCTTGTCGTAGATGTAGCCGGTGGTCTTGCCGCTCGACGCCCAAGAAAACAGCACCGGCGTTCCCGGGTATTTGGTGTCGTGCGCGATCTGCGTCAGCCGGTAGATGCCGTCGTCGAAGCCGTTGTTGAAGCCGTGCACGAAAACCAGCGCGCGGTCGCCGCGCATCGCGATGTCGGCGCCGACCGCCTTGGCGAATTGCGGCGCGCCTTCGTAGAAGGTGACGCCGGTCGCCGTGAAATCCTTCGCCGGATTGCTGTTGGCCGAGCCCTTGACCCGCTCGATGGCGCCGAGCTGGTGGATTTTGGGCACCGTCACCTCGACGCTGGCAAAGCTGGTGGTCGGCGAACGGTCGCCGTCGAACACCTGCCGGGGCTCCTTCGTTGCCCTTTGCCGGGTTGTAGCGACGAAGATCTTGTGCGTCGCCGCGATATCCGAAGCAGGCACGGTGATCGTCGTCTTGTTGAGCAAGTCGTGCGTGTTCTGGCCGGCGCAGCCTGCCAGCGCGAGCGCGAACGCAACGACGAGAAAGATCTTCGAAGGCACGATCACGCGGGCTCCCGCAAAGGCGACGTCGAGCCGGAGACGTCTTGGCCTATTCGATAGAGGCAGAGGCCGGTACGGTCCAGTTCAAACTGTTCCGATGGTGCGGCAAGGGTCAACAATGACTGCTGCGCAATGCAGCTATTGTCCGACCGAGGCGATGCGGTCTGTCACCTCGCGGTCGCTGGCAAACCCGTCATCCTCGCGCAGCTTCTGGCCGATCAACTGCACCAATTCCGGATTGTCGGCGAATTTGGTGTGGTTGAAGCGGTCGGTTCCCTTGACGCTGGAGAGATCGACGACCGACACGCCATAGCTGGCGAGGTCCGCGGCGTTCTTGTAGTCGCCGACGCGCGGCCGTGCGCCGGCGATCAGGCCGGAGAGCCGCAGCGCCCGGTCGTCGTCGGAGAGCAGCAGGATGAACGGCTTGTCCGGCTTGCCGTAGCGGCGCATCTGGCTCTTGAACACGTCGACGTCGATGTCGGGCGAGGCCAGCACGACGTCGCCGAGCTTGCCGCCGAGATCGCGGTCGCCGGTGATGGCGAGTTGGCGCAGCGCCTCCATGGTGACCCAGGTCCCCAGCGAATGGGCGACGATGTCGATGCGCCGCGCGCCGGTCTGCGCCAGCATTCTCAGCGTCACTTCGAGCTGGTCGCGGGCAACGCTGGCGCTTTCCTTGTCGTAGACGTAGTCAGTGGTCTTGGCGCCCGACGCCCAGGAAAACAGCACCGGTGTGCCCGGATAGCCGGAATCATGGGTGATCTGGGTGACGCGGTAGACCGCGTCGTCGAAGCCGGTGTTGTAGCCGTGGACGAAGACCATGACGCGGCCGCCGCGCGCCGCGATGTCGGCACTGAGCGCACTGGAGAATTTCGGCTGGGTGTCGTAGCCGACGACCTCGGAAGCCATGAAGTATTTGGCCGGATCGTCCGACTTGCCGCGCGAGCGGCGCTCGATCTGGCCTGTCTTGTGGATGCCGGGGACGGTGACGTTGACGCGGGCATAGTTCAGCGTCGCCGAGCGCTCGCCGTCGAAGACCTTGTTGGGGTCGTCGGAGCGCTTGCGCGTGGTGGCGATGAAGATCGAGTGATTGCCGGCGATTTCCGTCACCGGCACCGCCATCATGGCGCTGCCGAGCAGTTCCTCGGTTTGGCGGCCGCCGCAGCCGGCGAGCAGCGCGGCAAGAACAATGATGCAAATCGTCTTCAAGGGCACTTAAGCAATTCCACTCCGGCCTAACCAAAGGCCCATCCACCTCCGCCGCACCTCCCGGACAGGCGAAGTGCGGCAGAAGTAAGTCGCAGGCGCCGAAATGCGCTCAGCGCCTAGCGACGGCCATCGCAGTGTTGCGCGAAAGCCAGAACGGCGGCAGGAAGGCCGGGATGTTGGAAAACGGCAGCACTTCCGGCTTCAGCCTTATGCCGAGCACGTCGGTCATGAAGGCGCGGCGCGCCTCGATGCGGCGCCAGGCTTCGGGATAGCGCGCGGCGATCTCTTCGCGCAGCGCCTCGTCGGCCAGCGCGATGCCGTCCTCGATGTTGGTGGTGAAGTAATCGGTGCCGGTCGCCGGAATGATGTCGACCTGCAAGGCCATGCCCGACTTCAATCTGATGTCGGAGCCGGAAAATACCGGCGAATGCATCCATTCGTCGATATGGATGAGATGGCCGGGATTGAGCGATACGCCGAAGAACGGATCGCCGATGCGGTCGTGCACCGCTTGCCACAACGCGCCGCCGGGAACACCGATGCCGACCGTCTCGTACCAGTCGACGACGGCGCAGAAATAGGGCGCGACCAGTCTCTCGACATAGTCCTGGATGCCCCTTGGAAGCTCGGCCGCGTCCTCGACCAGAAAACCGGCGCGGGCGTTGAGCGAGCCCCGGATGCCGTAGGCCATGGTGATCGGGTCGCCGCGCTTGATGATTTCGAGGCGCGGGCTTGGCAAGCCATAGGCCGCGCGCCTGCCGGCCGACAGCATCGGGTGGCAGCATTGCGGCAGGCCGTTGATGCCCATCAGCCGCGCCGCCTGCAATTCGGTCATTCCGGGTTCGATGCTTTGCAGCACATTGCGCAGGCCTTGCGAGGAATAGGTCGCGGCGAATTCGAACGCGGCCAGCTGGTCGGCCTCGTTGATGGCGCGCAGGCCGTCGGCAGGGTTCATCAAAAGGTTCGCCGCGTTGACGATCACGCCCCTATCGCCGGCAAGGCTGCGCAAAGTGTCGGCGATGAAGGACGGCAGGTCGAGCGTCGTTTCGCCAAAACCGGCATCGCCGGAGCCGAACGGCTTCCAGCCGATGGCGCCGATGCGCTGGCCGGCCTTCAGGCCGCAATCGACGAGGATGTCGGCCAGCGCTTGCGAGCGGTCGCGCGGCTGCGCCGGCAGCGAAAACGTCTGGTAGAGCACGCGCTCATACGGCCCGTCGCAGATCTCGGCATAGCCCCAGCCCTCATTGCCGACCAGCAGTTTCGGCGACTTGCCGGGAACGATGACCAGCAGCGTCTCCTCGAAGCGCGGATCGTAGCCGCAGAGATAGGCGACATTGGCCGCATGTTCGCGGTCGCCATAGACGACGAAGGCATCGAATCCGCCGCGCGCGACCAGTGCCGCGATGCGGGCCTCATAGGTGGCGCGCGTAACCAGCGGCATCACCGTCGGCTCGCCGAACTCCGGCAGCGACACGGTTTTCTGGGCCACCGATGCGACAGGCATGAACAGGCGCTCCTAGCGGCCAACGAAGTTTTGGGAACACCCTTTCGGGGTGGCCGGACAATGGCTTCGCGAGGCCGGATATGCAATAGCGGGACCGAATTCGGCTAGCCTGTGGGTGCTCTTGCCATGACCAGTTTCTCCTCTCGCGTCGCTGCCGCCGCTGCCGCGATCCGCGAGATCTTTCCGGAAACGCCGCTGCAGGAAAACGACTATCTGTCGAAGAAGACCGGCGCGCGGGTGCTTCTGAAGCGCGAGGACCTGACGCCGGTGCGCTCCTACAAGATCCGCGGCGCCTTCAACTTCTTCCGCAAGACGCTCGCCGCCGGCAACGCTGCCGAGCTGTTCGTCTGCGCTTCGGCCGGCAATCACGCGCAGGGCTTTGCCTTCGTCTGCCGCCATTTCGGCAAAAAGGGCGTTGTCTTCATGCCGGTGACGACGCCGCAGCAGAAGATCGACAAGACGCGGCTGTTCGGCGGCGAATTCGTCGAGATCAGGCTGGTCGGCGATTTCTTCGACGACTGCTACCACGCGGCACTCGAATTCACCGAAACTGCCGGCGCACACATGGTGCCGCCTTTCGACCACAAGGACATCATCGAAGGGCAGGCGACCGTCGCCTACGAGATATCAGGCCAGATGCCCGGCGCGCGCATGGCTGATATCGTCATGCTGCCGGTCGGCGGCGGTGGCCTGGCCGCTGGCGTCACCCATTATTTCGCCGACCAGCACCGCGAGACACGTTTCGTCTTTTGCGAGCCGGCCGGCGCCCCGAGCCTGAGCGAGAGCCTTGCCGCCGGAAAGCGGATCAAGCTCGCCAAGGTCGACAATTTCGTCGACGGCGCAGCGGTGGCCGAGATCGGCCGCGAGCCGCTGCGCCACCTCAGGGAATTTGCCGCCGACACCGTGCGGCTGATCCCGGAAAACCGGCTCTGCGCAACCATGATCGAAATGCTCAATGTCGAAGGCGTCGTGCTCGAGCCGGCGGGCGCGCTGGCGATCGATGCACTCAAGGATTTTTCCAGGAAGGAAATCAGGGGCAAGACCATCGTTGCTGTGGTGTCCGGCGGCAATTTCGATTTCGAGCGGCTGCCGGATGTGAAGGAACGGGCGCTGCGCTTCGAGGGCTTGAAGAAATACTTCATCATCCGCTTTCCGCAGCGGCCCGGCGCGTTGCGCGATTTCCTCGAATTGCTTGGCCCTGACGACGACATCGCCCGCTTCGAATATCTGAAGAAATCGGCGCGCAATTTCGGTTCGGTGCTGATCGGCATCGAAACCAAGGACCGCCGCAACTTCGACCTGCTCAAGGCGAATTTCGATGCCGAGAGCGTCCATTACCAGGACATCACCGACAACGAGACGCTCGCCGGGTTCATCATATGAGCAGCAACGATCTTCCGAACACTCCGGCGAAGGTTTTTATCGCGCTGTTCTCCGGCATCAATGTCGGCGGCAACCGCATCGTCAAAATGGCGGAACTCAGGTCATTCTTCGAGCAGCTCGGCTTCTCCGATGTCGCCACCTATGTGCAGAGCGGCAACGCCGTCTTCCGGTCGCCAGAAGGCGATGCAGTCACGCTGACCAGGCAGCTCGAAGCGGAATTCGAGAAGAAATGGGGGTTCCATTCGCGCATCATGGTGCGCGATCTCGGCTGGCTCGAGCGGCTGGCGGCGGACAATCCCTATCCGGAAGTGGCCGGCGAGCCGACCAAGCTGCACGCCTATGCGCTGGAGCACCAGCCGACCGCCGAAGAGATCGCCCGGCTGGCGGAAAAATGCACCGGGCCTGAACGCTTCGAGATCAGGGGCGACGTGCTCTACCTGCATGCGCCCGACGGGCTCGGCAAATCGGTCTTTGCCAATCTCATTCCGCGCGTTCTGAAGGTGCCCGGCACGGCGCGAAACTGGCGCACCGTGCTGATGCTGCTGGAGATGGCCAACGCCGGCCGTTGATAGGTCTTCTACGCGGCCGGAGCGCGTTTCCAGTCGAATGCCAGCTCTTCACGGAAGGCGAAGCGCTTGATGTGCTCGGCGACGACCGTTTCCAGGCGCTCGAGCGAGCCGGCTTCATCGGTCGTCACTGCAATGTGCAGCGCTGCCGGGTCGGCATCGAGAACCGTGCGGCCGAGTGTCAGATCGATGGTGCCGTGGTTCGGGTCGAATTCGACGGGAAACTTGTGCGCCCAATGTTTGCACAGCTGCTGCAGATAGCGGCTGGCATGTTCGGTGGCGACGTCGACATGGCTGCTCGGCATGAATGAATTCTCCCTGGGAATGCGGACGCGAAAACCGAACCAGGGCCCTCCTACGTCCGTTCAAAATGGCGTGATCGGCTACCAGCTGCCCGTGTTCGGCATCGACGCCCACGGCTCGGCCTTCGGCTTTGCCGGACCTTTCTGCAACAGCTCGATCGAGATGCCGTCCGGCGATTTGACGAACGCCATGTTGCCGTCGCGCGGCGGCCGGTTAATGGTAACGCCATTGTCCATCAGCCGCTGGCAGGTGGCGTAGATGTCGTCGACCTCATAGGCGAGATGGCCGAAATTGCGGCCGCCCTTGTAGTCTTCCGGATCCCAATTGTAGGTCAGCTCGACCAGCGGCGCCTTCTCGGAGATGCCGCTTCGCTCGTCTTCAGGCGCGGCGAGGAAGATCAGCGTGTAGCGGCCTTGCTCGTTTTCATGGCGGCGCACTTCCTTGAGGCCAAGCTTGTTGCAGTAGAAATCGAGCGAGGCATCGATGTCGGCGACGCGGACCATGGTGTGCAGATAGCGCATGATTTCCTCCTTATGTTGCGTTGCGGCGCAACATAGGGGCGGCCCGGCCAAAGGGCAATTGGCCACGCTTGCCGGCGCCGGCAAACGGCAAATCCGCTATTCCTGTACGGAACCGTGAAAAAAGGCACGTCAGGTCTTGCACACACCGGAAGCCGCGGTGTTAATCTGATACCAAGAATCAGTTGCAGTGTTTCTTGAAAAAAGGGGGCGTTCTTATGGGGGAAAAGGCCTCTTTCATGGGGCGGGACGGGGCCGGTAACGATGCGTTGAAGCGGGATGAGAGCGCCGATACGGCCGATCTCGTCGAAATCGCCGGCGCCATCAAATGGTTCGACGTGGCCAAGGGCTACGGTTTCATCCTTCCCGATGATGGTTCTTCGGGCGACATCCTCCTCCATGTGACGTGCCTTCGAAAGGACGGTTTTCAGACCGCCCTGGAAGGCGCCCGCGTCGTCTGCCTGGTCAAGCAGGGCGAGCGCGGGCTGCAGGCCTTCCGCGTGCTCTCGATGGATGTCTCCACGGCGGTGCATCCGGCGGAGATGCAGGAGCAGCGCACCCATGTCGCGGTAACGCCGGAAAGCGGCCTCGAACGGGCGCTGGTGAAATGGTTCAACCGCACCAAGGGGTTCGGCTTTCTGACCCGGGGCGAGGGCACCGAGGACATTTTCGTCCACATGGAGACGCTGCGCCGCTACGGCATCACCGAACTCCGGCCGGGCCAGGTGGTGCTGGTCCGCTTCGGACGCGGCGACAAAGGCCTTATGGCTGCCGAAATTCATCCCGATATGGGTACCTTGCCGGTCTCGCATTAGTTCCGGCCGAGGATTTCATATGGCTCACAGGAACCGGCTGACGGCGGGCGCGCTCTGCGCCGGGATTTTCCTCATCGTCGCCACAAGTGCGTTCTTCTATTTTCAGCAACCGAGTTCGGCCGACGGCAAGGCGATGATCCTTCCCATCGACCCGGCGCCGCTTGTCGCGGTGACGAAGGCCGGCGAGCGTTCTTTTTCCGTCGAAATTGCCGACACGCCCGCCGAGCGCGAGGCCGGCCTGATGTTCCGCCGCCACATGGCGGACAATCACGGCATGCTGTTCGTGTTTGGTATGCCGCAGGATGTGAGCTTCTGGATGAAGAACACGCCGTTGCCGCTCGACCTGATCTTCGTCGGCCAGGACGGCCGGATCCGGGCGATCAGGCAAGGCGAGCCGCAGTCGGAGGCGATCATCTCGCCGGACGAGCCAGTGCGCTTCGTACTCGAGCTCAAGGCAGGCACCGCCGCCAAAAAGGGCCTTAAGGACGGCGACCTGCTGCGCCATCCTGCCATCGGCACGGCGCCCGGGCCGGCCGTGCCGCCGCTCCACAAGGGCGATGCGCCGAATGTCGATTCCGACTGAACGGGCAGGATCTTCGGCCGATGCAGTTCTTCTCCCATGACGGTTTCGACCTTGCTTTCCTTGACCGCCAGCCGGCATCGGGGCAGGGCGATCCGGTGCTGATGATCCACGGCTTTGCCTCGAGCCATTACGTCAACTGGGTGTCGCCCGGCTGGTTCAAGACGCTGAACGACGCCGGCTACCGCGCGATCGCCTTTGACAATCGCGGCCATGGCTCGTCGTCGAAAAGCTATGACGAAGCGGACTACACGCCGGCAAAAATGGCGTCCGACGCGGCAGCGCTTTTGAACCATCTCGGCATCGAACGCGCCCATGTCATGGGTTACTCGATGGGCGCGCGCATATCGGCGTTCCTGGCGCTCTCCGACCCGGACAAGGTGGCGACGCTGGTCTTCGGCGGTCTCGGCATCGGCATGGTCGACGGCGTCGGCGACTGGGATCCCATAGCCGACGCCCTTCTGGCCGAGGACCCGGCAGGCACCAGCGACCCGCGCGGCCGCTCGTTCCGTGCCTTCGCCGACCAGACCCGCAGCGATCGCCGGGCGCTCGCCGCCTGCATCGCCACCTCGCGCGAATTGCTGAGCGAGGCCGACATTGCCCGCATTGCCCAGCCGACGCTGATCGCCGTCGGCACCAAGGACGACATCGGTGGCTCGCCGGATGAGCTTGCCGCCTTGATGCCCAACGCCAGGGCTTTTCACATCGAGGGCCGCGACCATATGCTGGCCGTCGGCGACAAGACCTTCAAGCAGCGTGTGTTGGAGTTTTATGCCGAAAATCCGCTGTGAACTGGCGACAGGTGCATTGCCACCATTGGGAAAGCGCGCTGTCGGGCGCGATCGCAACAGGCAGCTAGTGGTGAAAGCCTGACGCATGGTACCAGAAACTCAACTACCGCTCAGGGTGGAAAGCTGATATTCGCTTCGTTAGGGTTAAGGCATGACGTTCGACCCACTACTGATCACCCTCATTGCGCCAGCGGTCCTAATCGTCGGCTCCGCTATTGGTTTGCGGTTTGGGCTTCCCCTCTGGATCGCCCTCTCCATGACCGGGATTGTTCTGGCTGTGGGCGGATATGTTCTTCGTGGGGGTGTTAATCAAAGCTGCCTCATCGACGAGAGCGAGTGCGTTGGCGCAACAGCTACCGCCTATGTCATTTCGGCATTCTGGTTCGTGGCCGTTGTAATACTAATGGTCAGTGCGGCCCGGAACATGCGAAAACATAGCGGGCGCGCAACACGCAAGCCTTGAGGGTCCGCAAAGGGTCGAACCCTGCCACTAGAACCTGTCCGAGTCATGCCTCAAGCGCTTCGATCGACCGCGCCATGTTCTGCCTGGCCTGTGCTTCGAACCGCTGCCGGAACTCCTCGGTGTGAAAGATATGCGGGCGGGCGAGGAAACTCTTCAGAACAGCACTGCGGCCGGCACGCCACATCGGCTCTTCCACCCAGCCATATTCACGGCGAACCGCCTGTTCATAGGCATCGAAGGCGTCAGGCGTCGCACCCAGGATCGCCAGGTCCATGTCGAGGAACAGCGCTGCGTCGCGGACGGCATTGCCGTCGCCAAAGTGCGGCAACTCATGCGTGGCGGTGGCGATGATCATCGCCGTGATGCGGCCGACGCGCTGCTCATCCGTGCGGCCGGCGAGCTTTTTCTCGGCAAGGGCGGCGCTCTTGGCTTCGTTGTCCTTGGCGCGGCTGTCGTAGATCGCGTCGTGAAACCAGATCGCTGCTTCGACTGCTTCAGGATCATGCAGCAACGCCTTGTAATCATTGGCCAGCGCCAGCATCGCCTCGATGTGGCCAAGGTCGTGGTAGTGGCGATCTTCGGCCTCATAGAGCGCGGAAAGCTCGCGCTTCAGCGTCTCGTCGATCAAGGTTGCGTTTTCCATGGCTGCTTGAAATTCCGCCAACCAAATCCATTTGACGAAGCACTAAGGAAAATTGAGTTCACCCGTGCTATGATCTGGCTTATAGGTGCGGCCGGAGAATAGGCAAGCCGCCAACCGAGACATTGGATGGCCGAGACATTGGATGGCCGGAGACATCAGATGAACAGCGTTACGATTTCCCGTCCCACCAGGGTGCAGCCGGTAGATCCGATCTGGCGTTCGATCCGCGACGAAGCGATGGAAGCGGTCAACCGCGATCCGCTGCTGGCGGCGTTCCTCTATTCGACCATCCTCAATCAGGAAAATCTGGAAGAAGCGGTCATTCACCGGCTGGCCGAGCGCCTCGCCCACCAGGACATCGGCTCCGACCTCATTCGCCAGACGTTCAAGGCGATGGCGGCCGACGACAAGGACTGGTCGACGACGGTGCGCGTCGACATCCAGGCCTATTACGACCGCGATCCGGCCTGCGACCGCTTCATCATGCCGGTGCTCTACTTCAAGGGTTTTCATGCCATCCAGACGCACCGGCTGGCGCATTGGCTGTGGAACCAGGGCCGCCAGGATTTCGCACTGTATCTGCAGAGCCGGTCGTCCTCGGTGTTCCAGACCGACATCAACCCGGCCGCCCGCATCGGCAAGGGCATCTTCCTCGACCACGCCACCGGCCTCGTCGTCGGCCAGACGGCGGTGATCGAGGACGACGTGTCGATCCTGCACGGCGTGACGCTGGGCGGCACCGGCAAGGCCGGCGGCGACCGCCATCCCAAGATCCGCTACGGCGTGCTGATCGGCGCCGGCGCCAAGATCCTCGGCAACATCGAGATCGGCCATTGCTCGAAGATCGCGGCCGGCTCGGTGGTGCTGTCGCCGGTGCCGCACAACAAGACGGTTGCCGGCGTGCCGGCCCGCGTCGTCGGCGAGACCGGCTGCGACCAGCCTTCGCGGCAGATGGACCAGCTGTTGCCATCGCAGACGATGGACCACGTCGTCAGCTTCGACATCTGAGCGCTCGGGCAGGGGCTTGGGCAAGGGCTTGTCGCGTCGGACCAACTATCGATGTCGGCGCCGCCCCTCATCTGCCTGCCGGCATCTTCTCCCCGTATAGTGACGGGGAGAAGGGGCTGACCGTAGCGTCGGCGCCCTTTCAGCAACGCTGGAGATTGGCGAAATCCTTTGTGAAGGCGTTCCTTCTCCCCGTCACTATACGGGGAGAAGTGCCCGGCAGGGCGATGAGGGGCGGCGCCGACTTGAGGCGATTGCCCGTCTTCTCTCGTCGGCTTTGCCTTTACATGGTCATTGTCGACGTGTCAGAAGCGCGCTCAAACGAGCAAGCGACGATCGGAGAAGACTGTTGAAGCCGGACGAAATCAGAAAGCTGGACGCCTATTTCAAGCGCACCTTCCAGAACCCCAAACTCGAAGTGAAGGCGCGGCCGCGCAAGGAAGATTCGGCCGAGGTCTATGTCGGCGACGAGTTCCTCGGCATCGTCTTCAAGGACGAGGACGACGGCGACTATAATTTCTCGATGGCGATCCTCGACATCGATCTGGCCTGAGCCGGGAATTTAGCTGGCCGGACCTGCTTGTTGCAGGCGGGACCGCCTGACGGAGCGCAAACCTCGGAGACTGGCTGGAGCATCCCTCCCTTCGTCATCCCAGGGCGGAGCAACGAGCGAAGCGACGCGGCGCAGACCCTGGGATCCATGCCGTTACCTCGCGGCAGTGCTCCGTTCTGACCAGAATCGAATGCTTCTTGGCACCGGCTGAGCGTCCTCTACCAACCAGTCCCGCGAAAAAGTTCGAACCACTCTGGATTGGTCTTCTCGATCAGCTCGATCTTCCACCGGCGTGGCCAGCGCTTCAGCGACTTCTCGCGCTGGAAGGCGTTGCGAATGTCGAAATGTTCCTCGTACCAGACCAGACGCTGTACGCCGTAGCGGCTGGTGAAGCGCGAGCCTTCGCCAGATTTGTGCTCCGGCATGCGGCGGCCGAGGTCGTTGGTGACACCGATGTAGATCGTGCCGCGCTTCTGGCTTGCAGTCATGTAGGCATAGCCGGTCATGGCTGAAGGGTAGTAGGCATTGTTGCGTACGCAAGCACCGTTCTGAGCCGCTGCATTCTTCGACTGGCGTAACGGCATGGATCCTAGGGTCTCCGCGACGTCGCTTCGCTCCTGCTCCGCCCTAGGATGACGAAGGCGTGGTGGGCCTACAGCTAATCGCAAACCCTGGAGATTGGTAGCCCGATTGGCGGGGCTCCAGCCCAAAGCCCTTCAGGGCCGGTCAAAGGACCAAGCCCTAACGCCCAGTCTTCAGCACACGCGCTGCCTCGCCCGAAATCGCCGCGTCGAGCGCCTGCCAGTCGCCGAGGAATTCCCGGGGGAAGCGGTAGGTGAGGCTGAGATTGTCGCCGACCAGGATGTCGCGCTCGCAGGGCGCCAGCGATTCGTCCGCGCTCGGGCCGCTCAGGCAGCGGGCGACGAACGGATCCCTGCCGGGGCGGTCGGCGACCGCCAGCACTTCGTTGAGATAGCCTGATTTTTCGCTGAAGGCGTAAAGCGTGGTGCCGCCAGGGCCGGGCGTACCCGGCTTGGCGATCAGCGCGCTGTAAATCGGCGCGAAGCGGCCGCTCATGTCGCGCGACATCATCTGCGGCTCGAACGACAGGAAGACGATGTCCTTGCTGGGTCCGGTGTGATTGAAGTCGTTGCGGGCAGCCTCGCTGTAGCCGTCCATCTCGGGATAGCGCAGGTAGAGGTCGAGCCGCGAGGCGATGCCGTCGCGCCGGGCCTGGGCAAAGCGGATGACATTGGCCGGCACGGCGATGATGTTGTTGCCGATGACGACCTCGTAGACCGTGGTGTCGTCGGTGTACCCGGCCATGGCGATCGAGCGGCCGAACCATTTGCCGCCGAGGCTGATCGCCACCGAAAGCAGCGCCAGCGTCGCGAACGCATAAAACACCCGCTTCATCAGCGTCGAATCGACGACGCTGAGTTGCGGGCCCTCTGTGGCGGCTGCCTGCTTCATCGCGATCCTCGTTTGCCGTCCCGCCGGGTGTGCCTGGGCGGCACATCTCGGCGCGGCACGGCTCTTGCTTCGCAGCTTTTGCAGGCGACTGTGCGATTTCATGGTAAACGGAAGGTAAAGATGGGCCCGGTCGAACAAATCATCTTCAGTTTTATGGCTGGGCTGACGGCTTGCGGCCTGGCCGGATCGGCGATGGAGCTGATCGCCGGCCGTAGGCTTGCCTTCGTCCAGCCCTATGTATCGTCGAAGCACATGCTGCGCTCGCTCGCCGCGACGGCTTGCGCCGGGCCGCTGATGTTCGTCAACGAGGCGCTGGACGCCTGGCGCGAGCGTCGCATCTCGGTGCTGGGGCTGATCTCCTGCGGCTGTACCGCAACCATCTGGGCGCTGGCGCTGGGCATGGTGGTGATCGCCATTGCGTCCTGGGCGGCTTCGCTTCTAGGGTCTGGCAGCTTGTCGGTGTGAGACGATCTGGAGACAGCAATGCCGATCTACGCGATTGACGGAAAAGCGCCCGCCTTCGAGGACCCCGACAGCAACTGGATCGCGCCCGACGCCACTCTGATCGGCAATATCAGGATCGGCCGCAATGCCGGCTTCTGGTTCAGCGTCGTCGTCCGCGGCGACGACGAGCCGATCGTCATCGGCGCCGACACAAACGTGCAGGAGCACACAATCATGCACACCGACGCCGGCTTTCCGCTGACCGTCGGCCAAGGCTGCACGATCGGCCACCGTGCCCTGCTGCATGGCTGCACGATCGGCGACAACAGCCTGATCGGCATGGGCGCCATCGTTCTGAACGGCGCGAAGATCGGCAACAACTCGATGGTCGGCGCCGGTGCGCTGGTCACCGAAGGCAAGAAATTTCCCGACAATTCGCTGATCGTCGGCTCGCCCGCGCGCGTCGTCAGGATGCTCGACGAGGCCGCAATCGCCAGGCTGCGCGCCTCGGCCGCGCACTATGTGGCAAACGGCAGGCGGTTCAGGGCGGGGTTGAAGGAAGAACAATCGGCGATGCCCATGAAATAACGGAGCCGGGCCTTAGGATACCGAAAGCATAGCCCCTCCAAGTCAAACCGGCTGGGCGGTCGGCCGGAACAAGATCTCGTTGATATCGACGTCGTCGGGCTCGTTGATCGCGAAGGCGACCGTGCGGGCAAACGTATCTGGCCCCACGGCGATCTTGCTCACGAAGTCCCTGGTGCCCTGTTGGATATCCTGCTCGCTGATATGCTCGAGCAACTCTGTGCTGACAGCGCCCGGCGAGATCACCGTAGTCCGGATATTGTAGGGCTTCACCTCTTTCCGCAGACCCTCGGACAGCGCACGCACGGCGAACTTGGTGGCGCAATAGACTGCCGCACCCGGGTCGACCACATGGCCGTAGACGGACGAGACATTGATAATGTGCCCCGATCGCTGCTCCTTCATGTACGGAAGCGCGGCCGCGATGCCGTAAAGGACGCCCTTGATGTTGACGTCGATCATCCGGTCCCATTCGTCGACCTTGAGCCGTTCGAGCGGGGCTAACGGCATGAGGCCCGCATTGTTCAGCATCACGTCGATGCGGCCGAATTCCCGGACCGCCGTGTTCACCAGGTTCTGGACCTGGCCGGCGTCGGTGACGTCCGTTGTAACGGCCTTGGCCTTGAGCCCAGCGGCGGTCAGTTCCTGGACAAGGGCGTCGATGCGGTGTGACCGGCGTGCACCCAGCACCACGGAAGCGCCTCGTGCGGCAAGATGGCGTGCCGTCGCTTCACCGAGGTCACTGCTGGCACCGGTGATGACGACGACCTTGTTCTCGATTCCTTCGGACATGAGATTCTCCTAGACAAGAATTGAAAGCGTTCAGGTGCGGGGGCCGGCCGAGGCGGCGAGCAAGGCCGAGCCCGTGAGCAGGACCGCGGCGAGAAGGAAGGCGCTCCACCAGCCGGCCACGTCGAACAGCAGGCCTCCTGCAATAGCGCCGCCCGCGATCGCGAACTGGATCAGGGCGACCTGGAGTCCGCCCCCGGCCTCCAGGTCTTCAGGGATGAGCGTGGTCATCCAGGTGTTCCACGCCACCGGGATCGGGGTCGCGAACAGTCCCCAAAGAACCAGCAGGCCGGCCGTAGCGCGTGCATACGGTCCAAAGGCAATCAGCAGTAGAGCGAAGACCGCGAGTGCACTCGGCAGCCCGATCAGCACGGCTGTGAGGTGCCGCCGGAGTATGAGGCCGACGATCGACAGTCCCGCCAGGCCACCGAGGCCGACGCCCAATAGAGCCATTGAGAGGGTGTTCACCTCAAGGCCCGTCACGTTTTCCAGAAACGGCCGCAGATAGATCGAGAGCGCGTTCTGCCCGATGAAAGCGAGCCCGGTCGCGCCCATGCCGATGGCGAATCTGCGATTCCGCAGCAGGCCGAACATGCTCGACACCGAGGCGGCCTCCATCGGTGGCATCTTCGGGAGAACGGCCAACTGCCACACGAGCGCCGCAAAGCCGATGGGGACAGTGACGAAAAAGGTCCCCCGCCATCCGATCAGCGATCCGAGGAAGCTGCCGACAGGCGCGGCGATCACCAATGCGAAGGCAGTGCCACCCTGGAGCAAGGCAATGGCCTTGGGCAGGTCGGGTCCCGCGGCCAGGCGGGCCAGAATGGCCGTCGACAGTGACCAGAAACCGCCGATCGCGATGCCGACCAACGCCCGCCCGGCCAGGAAGACCAGGAAGTTGGGAGCAAGCGCCACCGCCAGGCTCGATACCGCCAGCACTGCCGTATAGAGCAGAACCACCGTCCGTCGATCGACGTTTCGCAAGAGCGAGTTGCCGAAGAGGCTGGTAACCACGGCGAAGAATCCGGACACCGCGATTGCCTGGCCTGCCTGACCCTCTGAGACGGCCAGATCCTGAGCGATCGGGGTGAGCAGGCTGACCGGCAGGAACTCCAGTCCGACCAGAAGGAAGGTCAGCAGCGACAGGCAGACCACCGCAGACCATGGGGTCGTCCCGCCGTCAGCAGCGGCGGCCTCGTCCAGCGCGAGTTCAAAAGTCATAAGGCAGTCTCCTGTCCGTTCGCGAACTAAGTAGTCGGGCTGGTCAAATGCGACTAGCGGGTATAATTTTGATGTGGTTGTGAATGAGGCTCATCAATGCCACGCGACGAGTTCGCCGAAATGCGCGCGTTCCTGGAGATCACCCGGACGCGGAGCTTCACCCGAGCAGCCGCCAAGCTCGGCGTCACTCCTTCGGCTCTTAGCCACACCATCAAGTCGCTGGAGTCGCGGCTTGGCGTTCGTCTTCTGTCTCGCACCACGCGCGACGTGGCCCCGACGGCGGCCGGTCAACGCCTCAAGGAAGGCATCGAACCGCATTTCGAAGGGATCGCGGCTGAGGTCAGCGCTCTCGGCGTCCTGCGCGACAGGCCGTCCGGCAACATTCGCCTGGTGTGCACCGACGATTCGGTCGACATTGTCTTCCGCGCCCGGCTGCCAAAGTTCCTGAGCGACTTCCCCGATATCAATGTCGAGCTGGTGGTCGATAACGCCTTCACCAACATCGTCGAGCGCCAGTTCGATGCCGGCGTGCGGCTGGGCGAGTCCATTGCCCGGGATATGGTAGCCGTGCGCATCGGAGCGGACGTGACCTACACTGTGGTCGGCTCACCCCATTACTTCGCCCACCGGACACCGCCGGAGACGCCGCAGCAGCTGACCGACCATAACTGCATCAACTACAGGCTGCCGACGTCAGGATCGGTCTATGCGTGGGAATTGCGGGAAGGCGCGCGCGAGTTCAGCGCTCGGGTCGAGGGGCAACTGACGCTTAACAATATGGGGCCGGCGATCCAGGCCGCGCTTGACGGTGTGGGCTTGGCCTATCTACCGCGCGAACTCGTCCTTCTACACATTGAGAGTGGCCTTCTCCAGGAAGTCCTGACCAAATGGTGCCCGACGTTCCAGGGTTACCACCTGTACTATCCAAGCCGACGCCATCCCTCTCCGGCGTTTTCCGCCTTTGTCGACGCGTTCCGTATCAGGGGCAAGTAACAGCGTTTCGACGGCGAACGACAGCTAGGTATCGCACAAACGGTCGTGCGACAGCTTGGATGACGAAGCGCGGTTGGAGGCAAAGCCGAGATAACTGTATCGAGATGTGTTCCGCCGGAAATGGTGGAGCCGGCCCGGGGACGGGGCCGGCTCCTTAAACCCGGTCGTTGGGGACGGGGAGGGTGGGGACTCGACCGGGTTTTGCGTCGCGTCCTCAGCGGACGCTGGCGACCGCGTCGGAGCGGCCGTCGTTGATCGTCACCCAGGCGCCGGAATTCCGCTCGGACTGGCGCTTCAGGTAGGTGTAGCTGGTATTGGTCCAGGACAGCACCTTGGGCTGGAGATTGTCGAGGATGAACTCTCCAAGGCTAGTGCGCACGGTCAGCACCGCATGGCCGTCGCCATTGCGCTGGCGCACCACCGTCATCAGCAGATCGCCGGCCGGCACGCCGATGCTCATCAGCTCGCGGCGCTTTTCCAGCGCATAGTCCTCGCAGTCGCCGAAGCCGTTATTGGGAAAGGACCAGACTTCCTCCTTGCCCCACATTTCCATGTCGGTGCGCGGCGCGACCTTGCTGTTGACCGAATTATTGACCTTGACGATCATCGCCCACAGCTTGCGGGTGAGCTCGACGGGTGCCCGGCCAGGCGTCCTCTGATTGCATTCCTGCGGAAGCTGCTGGCACAATTCGTAGTGACCGACCGGCTGTGTGGTGCGGCCGCCGGTGTGCATGAAGGCCGGCTCCGCCGCGTTTGCAGTCCCCCAGCCGAAAAGCTGCATCGCTATTGCCGCCAGCAACAGCTTGCCCCTCATCCTGTTCATTATTCAGTCTCCCCGTTTGAGGAGACAATGACAGGGCTGGATTTATTTGACGCAAAAGCGCGAAGTAGACATTAAGTAAAACGCCAATAGAATAAACATAAAATTTGATGCAATTGAGTATAGAATTGTTTAAGGATTCCAGCCGGTGCGTTCCCATGCTTCGTCGCATCGTTCGAACAGCTAGGATGGCAGGACAGACGGGGGGCGCGAAGGATCGCCAGCCTCTCTTCCCGATGGCGCGAACGCTTCCGCGTCAGCCGCGCGGCGAGCTGAATTCGGTATCGAGCGTTTCCGGCCGCTGGATGACGGCGAACTCGATGGCGACGCCATCTTCGAAATGACGCACCACCTGGCCGCGCATGGTGCCCAGCGTCACCTGGACGCCGATGGCCGGCTTGACGTCGATCTCGATCGCCGCGCCCGACAGCGACAGGTCGATGATGCGGCACTGGTACTGCCGTCCGTCGGCAAGCTGCAGCACGCTCGTCGGGTTGCGCGGTGCGACGCGTTCATGGCGGCGGTCTTCCGGCAGGTCGAGCTCGTGCTTGTTGGCAAGCCAGGTCAGTTGCGCGGCGAGCTTGTCCCTCTTGCGCTCCGACGCGATGACGGTCATCGCAAAGCCATCCTGCAGGGTGCGGGTGATGACGCCTTCGATGCGGCCGATGTGATCGATATAGGCAATGACCTTTTCGCCAGCCAGGCCGGCGCGCTCGGTGCGCAGCGCAACGTTGCCAGGCGACATGTCGACCACCTGGCAGGGATGTTCGGTGCGGTCTTCCAGCATGAAGCGTCCGTAAATCTTCACGCGGACGCGCTGAAAGTTACGCCTTTCAGCTTGGGACGGCGCATGGTCGACCGCCGCTGACCTCATCACTGCCATACCCCGTTCGGCATTCCGCGCATGGATGCGGGGAATTTCAGCGGAAAACTACAACAAAGCAGGTTAACAAAGGGGAAAGCCCGGCGCTGTTGCTTTAATCTTTGGGCATCATTCCTCGCGTCCGCCGTCGAAGACGACCAGGTGACGGATGCGGCGGGCCTGGCCGAGCGCCGAAATCGTCTCGGGCGGGTCGAATTCCGATGGGGCGAGCGAGGGAACCTCTATCGCCGGCCGGTTCTTCAGGAACATCGGCTCCTTGTCGGGATCGACGACACGGATCGAATCGATCAAGGCGTCGAGGACCGGGTCGGCACCCAGCCAGAAAGGCTTTTCGACGGCGCTTATCACGCCGAGGCAGCGCGGGCTCTCGACCCCGCCGTCGAGCGGCAGCGCGAGCAGCTCGAACCTGTTGGAGCGACCAGTGCGGCTGAAACCCTCATAGGTGATGAGGGCCACCGATTTCAGGTCGAAGACGCCGTCGGTCAGCTTCGAAATCAGCCGCTGGTCCTTCTCGCGCCACAGCGAAGGGAATGAAAACCCCTTGAGTTCGCGGCCATAGACCGCGCAGAGCCTGGTGCCGGCGAGCCGGAACACCGCTTCGCCGCGCGTGTCCTTTTCCAGGATGAACGTGTCGGCCAGCAGCGACTTGATATCGGCCGGTTCGACTTCCGAGCGCTTCGGGGCAGGGCGTCCGTCACGCAACCGGTTCCAATAATGGAACAGCGTGATCGATCCGGTCTGGTTCATGCTAATGCTGCTCCGCGCATTCTGTCTTCTGATGTCCCATCGGTGAACAGAAGGGCGCCCTCCGAAGACCTACATGCGTTGCGGAGCAGGATGCGTGCCAGCATCGTTAATACTTGTTCACGGGTCGGGGCGGTTAAGGTTAACAACTGGTTTACGTTGCGTGCCTGCCAGGCCTGTGGCACACCAAAACCACTCCAGAAGCAGTCGTTTTGCGACGATCGGCAGCACTTCAGTCAAGAGTTCGGGGGAGCAAGGGGGCTCGACCAGCCGTTCAAGGGAAACCTTGGACGGCTTCTTTTTTGATTCGGGGCTGCTGATTCGTCGTTTGTGATTCGGTTGGCCGTGATCTACATGCTCGCGAAGTCCAATCCAGCGACTGAGTGCAAGCCATATGAGCGACCCAGAAAGCCCACCGGAGATCGAGCAGGGCCAGGGTGAGCCTGTCGCCCGCGAACCGGAGCAGCGCCGCGAACCGGTGTTCAACCTGCCGCCCGTCGTGCTGGCGGTGATCGGCATCTGCGTCCTCGTCTTTCTGATGCAGCAGTATGTGCTTAGCCAAGACCAGCAGCTGACACTATTGTACGACGGGGCCTTCATTCCTGTTCTCTATACTGGCCAATACGGCTTCGACTGGTTCCTGTTTTCTCGGCCCTTTACGTATGCCTTCCTGCATGGCGGCTTTGCCCATCTTGCCATCAACATGGTGTGGCTTGCGGCCTTCGGCTCACCGCTGGCCAACCGCTTCGGCGCGCTGCGCTTCAGCCTGTTCTTCGCCGCGACCGGATTGGCGGCGGTGGCGCTGTTCTGGGCCATGCATCCGCTTGGCGAGGCGCCGCTGGTCGGTGCCTCCGGCGCGATTTCCGGCATGATGGGCGCGGCGGCACGCTACGGCTTCCGTATCGATCGCTCGTCGGGCAAGGCCGCCTTCGCCGGCCAGCCTTTGCCGATGGCGGCGGTGCTGCGCTCGCGCGGCGTCGTCACCTTTCTCGCCATGTGGATGGTGATCAACCTCGCGACCGGCCTCTTCGGCCTGGCGCCCGGCATTGACGGCCAGATCGCCTGGGAAGCCCATATTGGCGGCTTTCTTGCCGGCTTCTTCGGCCTGCGGTTTTTTGATCGGCGAGAGCAGGTGCCCCGGCAGGCGGACGAGCCGGAGACCTGAGACCTCCGCACTTGAAAAGCAACCGATCGCGGCGCACCATGTTCATCCCAGGGAAAAGCCGGCCAGGGCAGGAGCCGGCAAGGAAATGCAGAGGAGGACGCCATGACTGTTAAGGCAATTCTCGAGGCAAAAGGCCACGACGTGGTGACGCTCGGGCCGAACGAAAAGCTCAGCGAAGCCATCCGCATGCTTTCCGAACACAGGATCGGCGCGCTGGTCATCACCAACGGCGATCACAAGATCGTCGGCATTCTTTCCGAGCGCGATGTGGTGCGGGTTCTCGCCAAAGAGGGGGCCGCGGCGCTCGACCTCGCCATCCGCTCGGCGATGACGCCCAAGGTGAAGATCTGCAATGAGAACCACACCGTCAACGAGGTCATGGAGATCATGACCAAGGGCCGCTTCCGCCATCTGCCGGTGGAAAAGAACGGGCTGCTCGACGGCATCGTGTCGATCGGCGACGTGGTCAAGCGGCGCATCGAGGATGTCGAGCGCGAGGCCGAGGAGATCAGGGCCTACATCGCCACGGCATGAGGCGACGGCGGCCGGGTTGCCGGCCATTGAATCTTTTCAAGCCGCTATAGCAGTCCATCGCGGCAGGTGCGGGCCTGTGCCGCGTCGGCGCCTGCGGCTTTGCGCTTGTCTCTTTTGGCGGTTTGCACTAGCGAAGTTGCACATCAAAATATGCGTTCTCGCATATCCGCAATTTCAATATGCAGGCCCTTATGAGCATCATCGATACCCGCACGCCCGACGCCAAGCGCCTGGTTCCCGGCGCCACCGGCGACTGGGAGATCATCATCGGCCTCGAGGTCCATGCGCAGGTGACCTCACAGGCAAAGCTGTTTTCCGGCGCCTCGACCATTTTCGGCGCCGCGCCCAATGCCAATGTCAGCCTGGTCGACGCGGCGATGCCCGGCATGCTGCCGGTCATCAACGAAGAATGCGTCAAGCAGGCGATCCGTACCGGGCTGGGCCTGAAGGCTGAGATCAATTTCAAATCGGTCTTCGACAGGAAAAACTATTTCTATCCTGATCTGCCGCAGGGCTACCAGATCTCGCAGTTCAAGCAGCCGATCGTCGGCGAGGGCAAGGTGATCGTCTCGGTCGGCCCGGACCGGCAGGGCGAGTTCGAGGACATCGAGGTCGGCATCGAGCGCCTGCACCTTGAGCAGGATGCCGGCAAGTCGATGCACGACCAGCATGCGACGATGTCCTATGTCGATCTCAACCGCTCCGGCGTGGCGCTGATGGAGATCGTCTCCAAGCCGGATATGCGCTCCGCCGATGAAGCCAAGGCCTATGTCACCAAGCTGCGCACGATCGTGCGCTATCTCGGCACGTGCGACGGCAATATGGACGAAGGCTCGTTGCGCGCCGACGTCAACGTCTCGGTACGCCGGCTCGGCGGTGAATTCGGCACGCGCTGCGAGATCAAGAACGTCAACTCGATCCGTTTCATCGGCCAGGCCATCGACTATGAGGCGCGCCGCCAGATTGCCATCCTCGAGGACGGCGGCAGGATCGAACAGGAAACGCGGCTGTTCGACCCCAACAAGGGCGAGACGCGCTCGATGCGCTCCAAGGAAGAAGCGCACGACTATCGCTATTTCCCCGATCCCGACCTTCTGCCGCTGGAATTCGACCAGGCCTATGTCGACGCGCTGGCAAAGGACCTGCCGGAACTTCCGGACGCCAAGAAGGCGCGGCTGATCACCTCGCTCGGCCTGTCGACCTACGATGCCTCGATCCTGGTTTCTGAAAAGGCGATTGCCGATTATTTCGAGAAGGTGGCGGCCGGGCGCGACGGCAAGCTCGCCGCCAACTGGGTCATCAACGACCTCCTGGGGGCCTTGAACAAAGCCGGCAAGGATATTGAAAACGCTCCTGTTTCGCCCAACCAGCTTGGTGCCGTCATCGACCTGATCAAGGAAGGCACCATCTCCGGCAAAATCGCCAAGGATCTGTTCGAGATCGTCTGGAACGAGGGCGGCGATCCGCGTCAGCTGGTCGAAAGCCGCGGCATGAAGCAGGTCACCGATACCGGCGCCATCGAAAAGGCGGTGGACGAGGTGATCGCAGCCAACCCAGACAAGGTCGAACAGGCGCGCGCCAAGCCGACCATGGCCGGCTGGTTCGTCGGCCAGGTGATGAAGGCGACCGGCGGCAAGGCCAATCCGCAGGCGGTCAACGAGCTGGTCAAGGCCAGGCTCGGGATCGAGTAGGATGTTCGTCCGTACCGCCGGCGAGCGCGATCTTGCGGCGGTACGCGCATTGCTGATCGAGACCTGGCATGCCACCTATGACGCCATCTACGGCGCGGCGCGGGTCACCGAAATCACCGATGAATGGCATTCGATTGCCGCACTCAAAGCACGGCTGACGCGGCCGAACTCGGAGTTCCTGCTCGCCGACGACGGCAAGAGCATCGGCGGCATGGCCTTCGCCGCCGCCACCACGGATCCCGGGATCGTCATGCTGAACCAGCTTTACGTGCATCCGGCCTGGCAGAGGCAAGGCATCGGCCAGGCGCTGCTGGACGAGATCGAGGCCAGCTTTCCGGAGGCCCGGACGCTGCGCGTCGAGGTCGAGGAAGCAAATGCTCCGGCCATCGCCTTTTACCGCTCGAGAGGGTTCTTGCCCGCCGGCAACACGGCCGATTGCGGCGGCGCCTCAGGATTGCCGGCGCTGGTTTTGGAGAAGGCGATCGGCTAGCTCGTTCGCCTGGCGCTCAGTTGCGTTTCACGGGCAGGTTGGAGCAGCCGGCAGCGAGAAACTCGCACGGCAGGCTGCCGCCGCCACCCGACGTGTGCGGGGGCGTGGCGGCTTCGATTTTTTCCACCTCGTAATATTTCGAGGTGACGCCCCATTTTTTGACGCCCTGGCACGTCGAGCGCAGGCCAACCTCCGTCGCCTTTGCCGCAGTCTTGAAATACGTGGTGATCCTGCAGGATTGGCTGACCGGCAGCGCGTTCGCCGGGCTCGTGACCGGCGGCAGGAAGTTCGGGAAGGCAAGCAGCGAGATTGCCGCAATGATCCGGACGGCGGGCATGGTGTGGGGAAAGTGCAGCATCGTTTGTCTCCATCGATGGCGCCGCTCGCTCGTGGCGCAGCGGCGCGTTTGTTCCCGCAAGATCAGGCCATGAAGCCGGCGCTGCCGCATCGGCCGCGCGGGAGATGGCGGGAACCGCCGCCGTCATCCGCGAGCGGCCGCGTCAGGGCGTTTTCGGCTTGATGAGCGTCTTTATCGGAACAGCGACTTTTGGTGGCCGGACCGTACTGGCCCCACCGTCGACGGCCAGCCCGCCGCTGTTGAGATAGCGTACCGTATAGTGCAGCTCATAGCCCGGAACTCTGATCCATGTAGGCTTGTGATTGAACTGGTCCGGAGGCCTCGAATACCACTTCGGGATCTGCATGATCTTGGAACCGGCACCGAATCCCGCAGTCTTGGCCGCTACTGCGAAGGCGCTGTCTCTGGGATCGTTCGGCGGCTGATCGACATTGCCGATGACGACCAGCGAATCGTATTTTCCCGCGTCGAGCTGTACTGCGGGAAGGTTCAGCGCAGCCACGTCGCCTTCGCGCATCGTCAGCGCCTTCTGAAGGCCATCCTCATTGGCATAGACGTTGAGGTTTATGGCCTCGGATTCCGCATAGACGACATTGTTGTGGAAGTCGCGGGCTGCCAGGCGTGTGAGGCTGTCGAAGGTCACTTCTATCGTCGGCTTGGCTATGGCGTCCGTCACCACCAGGTTGCGTCGCGGCACCGTCCAGAAGATGAGATCATCGTCGGTGGCCTGCGTGCCGGCATCGGAGCCGTCTATGGCCGAGCATTTCGAATTCGGAACCGGCGTCGTCACCGGCAGGGGTGCCGAAAACGAGCTGCGTACCTGGGCGTCGATGTAATTGCCGACGTTGAAAACGTCTTCGAGGATGTTGCCACCTTCGAAGCTCGCCGGGCCGGGTTGCGAGCGGATGATGACCTGGCTGGAATCGGTCTGCCAGCCGCTGCAGAAGACGTTGACGTCTATGGGAATGCCGATGTGGCGGTCGGAGGTCACCGGGATCGAGACTTTGATGGTCAGGATGTAAGGAACTTTGACAAACCAGCTGTTCGGCTGGTTCAGCATCTGCGTCGCAAAGCGCGACGGCCGCCATTGCTTCAGCGATTCGATCGATGCGCGCGACGATCGTCCCTGGGCGGCCAGCTGTGCGTTGGTGGCGTCGACCTTGGCTTGCGCCAGGTTGCGGACGGTGTTGGTGATCAGGAACACGCCGAGTTCAGCTTTGCAGGGCCTGTTCGATTGTGTGGGGTTGCATGGGGCAAGTGCCGCACTGGGAACCGGCGGCCCCGAAGGCGGCGGCTGGGCGGCCGCGGTGGCCGCCATCAGGCAGAAGAACAGCATCGTGCAGGTTTTCAACATGGTATCCTCGCTCTGTCGTTGGAAACCACCCTCCGCCTAGACAGCAGCATTTCTTCGATGGCGGTTCATCGCCCGCACGGGGGATGAACCGCGAAACGTCGGGCGGGCCCAGCGCCGTTGAGCCGCCGCCGTCCTTTCGGATCGGATGGCTACTGCTTCACGGCGCCTTCGGTTGTCGCCTTCGGCGCGACGACCTTCGGCTTGGGGGTTTTCGGGCCTGGGTCGACTACCAGTGCGGCCGTGCAGGAGCATTTGCCCGAACCGCAGTTCAGGTCGCCCTTGCACATTTTGGAATGCCGCATGTCGGTGCAGTCGGCGGTCCCGGAGCAGGAGCAACTGCCTTGCCCAATCGTTCCGGACTGACATTTGAAGCTCCATGCCGGATCGGCGGCAAGGCCGGCCACGGCGAGCGATAGGACAAAAAGCATCGTCGAGATAAGTTTGCACATGAATACCTCCCGGTTCTATCGAGCGATGGAACCACGAAGCAGCAACGCCTTCATCTCCCGCGTGGGGGACGAACTCGCATACCGGTGACGATCGTCAATGCTGTCCCTTCAGCACGACGAGATAACCGCGTTCGACGCGAAGCCGGAACGCGATTTGCCCTGCAGTGCCGGGATCCTTGGAAACTTTGTCGATGACATAGCCGCTGGGATGCGAACCAAGCCATTCTTCCGGTTTGTCGGTGCTTTCGAACGGCCTTTGCAACCGGGCCAGGAAGCCGACTTCGCCTTGATAGTCGAAAGCCACGGCCCAGTCCGCATCCTTTCGCTCGTCGATGAAGTTGGCGAGCGGCGTCAGGTCATAGCGTTTGAACGCGGTTGCCGATGCCACCGCGTGGCCGATGCCGAAAATGACAAGCATGACGACGGCCGAGCTCTTCAGCCTGGCGAGCGGGATCTCCGCCATGAAATAGCCGAACAGGATGACCACGAACGGCAACATCGGCACGACATAGTGGGGCTGCTTGCCAGATATCGCGCTGAACACCAAGAACACGGCAACGAACGAGAACGACAGCAGGCGCAAGGCGCGCAGATCCGGCGACTTCGCGTCGATCAGGCTGCGTATCCGCGTGCGCAGCTTCAACCGCCAGACCTCGGGTATGAAGATCCACGGTATGAACATGACCGGCAGCAGCAGCAGATAGAAATAGAACGGCCGGCCGTGCGAATTGCGCAAATTGCCGGTGACGCGCCCCGCCGACTGGTTCCAGACGAGATCATAGACGAAATTGCCTTTTGTCAGGATCGTCGCCGGCACCAGCCAGATCGCAACCGGAATCAGCGCGGCGAGCAATGCCAGGCCCACTCCAGCGAGGAAGTTCGGTGTCGCCAGTCCCGCCCGCCGGTCGCGCCAGAACGGGTAGAACAGGATGGGCGCGCCGATATGGATCAGCACCACCGGGCCTTTCGTCAGCACGCCCATGCCGATGAACAGCCCGGCCAGAACGGCCTGCCAGCGGTTGCCGCTCCGGGCAAAGGCAATCAGCGACAACAGCGCGGCGAGCACAAAGACCGTCAGCAACAGGTCGAACAGGATCAGCGTCGAATAGATGACGAACACGCTGCTTCCGGCGACCAGCCAGGGGATGCGCCGCGCGATGTCGTCGCGGCCCGGAAACAGGGTCTTTGCCAACGCCGTGGTCAGCCAGATGACGAGCGAGGAGGCGGCGAAGATGACCAACATCGCCGCCGGCCGGCTGGCGCCGAAAACGGTCCAGACAAGGTCGATAAGCCAAAACAGCAGTGGCGGCTTCTGCAGATAGGGCGCGAAATTCATCGTCGGGACGAAGATCTGTCCGCTCAGATACATTTCCCAGGTGACGCTGAGATATCGCGTTTCGTCGACGGGCAGCAGTGGCCGGAAAGCGACCGCGATTACGATCAGCCCAAGCAAAAAGAGGTAGGGGAGCAGCCGCTCGGTAGATGTCGGTGTCAAAGGTCGAGATCCGCGCCAGAAACCATTTTCTTTCCAGCCGAGCATAGTGCCGCGTTTCTGGACCGCGAACGACCGCACCATGATTTTGGCCGAATTGCAACGTTGCCGGTTTCGTTTCGCAGATTTTGCGGACGATGGTCTTAAAGGCTTGGAAAACTGACCGGCCGAGCCTTTTGGACCGCCGCCGGTCCGGGGAATCTGCGCAAATTAACTGGAGCGCAACGGCGGCGACAATTCCCGCATCAAGAGTTCGAGCTCGCGCTGATCGCCGGTACCGGTCTTGTCGAAGATCGTCGCCAGCTGCGACTTGACGGTGCCGTCCGAGACGCCGCCGGCCGCGGCGATTTCCTTTCGGGTCAGGCCGGCGGCAACGTGACCGGCAACGCGCCTTTCTGCCGCGGTCAGTCCGAACAGCGCCGCAATGGCGTCCAGCGCCGGGATTGGTGCCGAACCGGCCGCAGCGATGAAGATTGCTGCGGCGGCGCGCTGCGAGATGCGCGCCGAGATTTCACGCCGCGCCAGCGGCATCACATGGGCCACCGCCGGAACGGCCGTCTTGGCCAGGGGAATGTTGATGCCGCAAGGTCCGAGCGCGAATTCGTCGCGCGTGCCGAGCTGGACGGCGCGGCCGATCGCGGCATTGGCGTTGGCATAGGTGAAGGAAAGCTGGCCGCGCACGCAAGCAACCGAAATGTTTTCGGCGAGCAGCGCTTCGGCTGACGGGTTGGCGAAGATGATGGTCATGTCTTCGGCGACGATCAGCACCGGATGGTCGAGGCTTTCGATGATGGAGCGGAAGATTTCGGCCTTCCGCCGCTCGGCCTCGAACAGGTCGCCGATGGTCACCGCGCGCCGCACATGCGGCGCCAGCAGGCAGACAAGCTCGAGATCCTCGCGGGAAATCTGGCGCCTGTCCTTGTCGGTCACCACCATTAGCGTGCCGATCCGGGTCGGCCGCTTCATCAACGCCACCCAGAAGAAATCGTCCAGGCGGTTGGGTTGCACCCATTCGCGCACGATGCGGCTTTCGAGCCATCTCTGTCGCGTATCCGGGCCTTGCAGGGCGTAGATCGAATCGACGGTGAACGGCACGTCGATCTCCATCTTGGGAACCGCCGCATAGAACGGCACTTGCGAGCCGTAGTCATGCTTCAACGGCTCAAGAACTGCGGGATCGCCGCAGGACACCGAAAACCGCGCGGAACTGCTGATCGTGTCGATGACGGCGAGCATGGCAAGCTGGCCTTCCGCCAGGCTGCAGATGGCCTCGAGTGTCGCCTGCCAGCGGTCGACGTCGGCAATCGAATCGTAGATCGCCTCAACGACCTGCGGCAATGCGCGACCGGCCGTGCCCGCCAGCGATGACATGAGCCCCTCTCATTTGCCGTCCTTGAGGCAACGAAGCATCAACTCCTAGAATAACGCTGCGTAAGGTCGCCAACAACCCATTTCATCTGCTTCGGGCGGACGCGAAAATCGCATGAACGTTTCGCTTTCCCGCCAGCCATTTGCTCGCCGGTTGCGGCAAGACCCTTGCCTTCGCAATGCCGTGACGCCATAAGCAGGAACAGGCGCCGCCGCAGCCGCCGCGAGGACTTGCTACAAGGACTTGCCACGAGGATTTGGATGAAAACTTTCCTTCTGCAGTTTTTCACCTGGTGGAACAGCCAGACATTGGGAACGCGCTTCCACACCTGGCGGCATGGCAAGAAGGTCGGGCAGGACGAGGTCGGCAACGTCTACTATGAGGGCGGCGTCGATTCGGAAGGCCGCACGCGCCGCTGGGTCATCTACCGCGACTATTCGGAAGCCTCGGCGATTCCGCCCGGCTGGCATGGCTGGATCCATCACCGTGTCGACGTTGCGCCGCCAAGCGAAGACTACAAGCCACGCGACTGGCAAAAGCCGCATGTGCCGAACCTCACCGGCAGCCCCGCAGCCTATCGGCCGAAAGGCTCGGTGCTGACCAACCAGCATCGTCCGCAGGTGACGGGCGACTACGACGCCTGGACGCCTGGTTCGTGATCGATCGCCGCGACACGCGCGCCGTCTCCACGGGCGCGGTCCCCACGGGGCGGTCCTTTGTCGCCACAATTGCTGTTTAGCTGTTTGCTGATCCGACAGCAGCAACTAGCCTTGGCGTTAAGAGAATCACCCGGGCGCAAACCACCGGACCTTGCATGAGCATGTTAAGCCGAATTTTGACGGGCGGATTAACCGCGGTCGTTCTCGCTTCTATGGTGGCGCTTGCTGCTGCGCAGGAATTGGCGCCGCCTGCACCGGACGCGTCCGTGGCGCCTGCAGCACCCGCAGTATCCGAGCGCATCACCAATCCCGTCGCTGAATTCGCCGGCATCGACAAGATCACCGGCCGTATCATCACCTTCGATGTCTATATCGACGAGACGGTGCAGTTCGGCGCTTTGCAGGTGACGCCGCGCATCTGCTATTCGCGGCCGGAGAACGAAGAGCCGAAGACGGATTCGTTCGTCGAGGTCGACGAGATCACGCTCGACCGGAAAATACGCCGTATCTTCACCGGCTGGATGTTCGCCGAAAGCCCCGGGATCAACGCCGTCGAGCATGCCGTCTATGATATCTGGCTGAAGGGCTGCAAGCAGAAGTCCGACGTGCCGGCACCCACTGCCCCCAAAACCAACTAGAATCTGTCAGCGCGGCGGCGGATACCGCGCCTTGCGGAACCGCCGTGTTGCCCGAGCGTTGGTGCCTCTCTACGGTGGAGGTTGCCATGATGATGGCCAACAAGAACGAACTTCTCGATATCGAAAGGGGATTCTGGAGCGGCGGTGCCGACTATTTCAAGGCCAACGCCGATACCGAATGCCTGGTGGCCTTCCCGCAGATGGCGCGGGTGATGAGCAATACCGATCTGGCCGCAACTGCGACGGACCCGAACCGCTGGCGCGATCTCGACATCGACCTCAAAGGCATCATCGAGCCTGGCAGCGACATCGTCATGCTGACCTACGAGGCGCGTGCGACGCGGCAAGATGGCGAAGCCTATGCGGCGCTGGTCAGCACCGGCTATGTCCACCGCGTCAATGGCTGGAAAATGATGTTCCACGCACAGACGCCGCTGGTGACGGCATCAAAAGGCTGACCGGCCGCTGGAGCAATTCCAGGAAAAGTGTGAACGGTTTCCGTCCGGAATTGCGTTTCTGTGAAACGATGAACCATTCCAGGTTATGGAAAAAACACGGCCTCGCCCTTCAGCGCCCCGGCCAGCATCTTCTCGTACTTGCCGCGCGGCACGTCGATTGCGCCGAAGCGTTTGAGATGCTCGGTGGTGAACTGCGTATCGAGCAGCGCAAAGCCGCGCGCCTTCAGGCGTTCGACGAGGTGAACCAGGCAGGCCTTTGACGCGTCGGTCTCCCTGGCGAACATGCTCTCGCCGAAGAACACGCGGCCGAGCGATACGCCGTAGAGGCCGCCGACCATCCGGTCGTCGTGCCAGGCCTCGACCGAATGGCAATGGCCCATCCGATGCAGCTCGATATAGGCTTCGCGGATCGGTGCGTTGATCCAGGTCGACCGCCGTTCCTCGCGCCTTTCGGCGCAGGCCTCGATCGTCGCCTCGAAGTCGAAATCGATGCGGAACTCGAACAGGTTCTTGCGGATCGTCTTTCTCAGGCTTTTCGGTATGTGGAACCCGTCGAGCGGAATGATGCCGCGCGTCTCCGGCCGCACCCAGAACACTTCGGGGTCATTGGCGCTTTCGGCCATCGGGAAGACGCCGGAGGCATAGGCTTTGAGCAAAAGGTCGGTCGGGATGCGATAACCGGGTGCGTAGGGACGGGTCATCGCTTCGCCCTGTATCACTCGCCTTCGGCCAGGTATTTTTCCAGCCAGTGGATGTCGTAGTCGCCATTGGCGATGTCGGCGTTGCCGACGAGGTCGCGAAACAGCGGCAGCGTCGTCTTGATGCCGTCGACGACGAACTCGTCGAGCGCGCGCCGCAGTCGCATCATGCATTCGACGCGGTTGCGGCCATGCACGATCAGCTTGCCGATCAGGCTGTCGTAGTAGGGCGGGATCTTGTAGCCGGAATAGACGCCGGAATCGACGCGGATGCCGAGGCCGCCCGGCGTGTGGAAATGGGTAATGGTGCCCGGCGACGGGGTGAAGGTGCGCGGATCCTCTGCATTGATGCGGCATTCGATGGCATGGCCATGGAAGCGGATATCTTCCTGGCGCACCGAAAGCCCGCCGCCCGAGGCGACGCGGATCTGCTCGTGCACGAGGTCGATGCCGGTAATCGCCTCGGTCACCGGATGTTCGACCTGCAGGCGCGTGTTCATTTCGATGAAATAGAACTCGCCGTCCTCATAGAGGAATTCGATGGTGCCGGCGCCGGAATAGCCGAGATCGGCGATCGCCCTGGCGCAGACGCCGCCAATATGCGCGCGCTCCTCCGCATTGAGCGCCGGCGAGGGCGCTTCTTCCCAGACCTTCTGGTGACGGCGCTGCAGCGAGCAGTCGCGCTCGCCGAAATGCACGCCGCGCCCGGCGCCGTCGCCGAACACCTGCACTTCGATATGGCGCGGCTTCTGCAGATATTTCTCGATATAGACGGCGTCGTCGCCGAAGGCCGCACCCGCCTCCGAGCGTGCCGTCTGCAGCGCCACCTCGAGGTCGGCCTCGCTACGCGCCACTTTCATGCCGCGCCCGCCGCCGCCGGCCGACGCCTTGATGATCACGGGGTAGCCGATCGCGGCGGCAATGCGCTTGGCTTCCTTGTCCTCGGTGACCGCGCCGTCGGAGCCGGGCACCACGGGAATGCCGAGGCGTTTTGCGGTGCGCTTGGCCTCGATCTTGTCACCCATGATGCGGATATGGTCGCCCGTCGGGCCGATGAAGGTGATGTTGTGCGCGGCGAGGATGTCGGCGAACTTGGCGTTCTCCGACAGAAAACCGTAGCCGGGATGCACCGCGTCGGCGCCGGTGATCTCGCAGGCGGCGACGATCTGGTGGATGTTGAGATAGCTGTCGCGCGACGGCGGCGGGCCGATGCAGACGCTCTCGTCGGCGAGACGCACATGCATGGCGTCGGCGTCGGCGGTCGAATGCACCACCACCGTCTGGATGCCCAGCTCCTTACAGGCGCGCAGCACCCTGAGGGCGATTTCGCCGCGATTGGCGATGAGGATTTTCTGGAACATCTTTCGCCTGTTCCCGGCTCTACTCGATCACGACGAGCGGCATGCCATATTCGACCGGCTGTGCATCTTCGAACAGGATCGCCGTCACCGTGCCGGCGCGCGGCGAGGGGATCTGGTTCATCGTTTTCATTGCTTCGATGATCAGCAACGTCTGGCCTTCCTTGACCTTCTGGCCGATTTCGATGAACGGCCTGGCGTCGGGCGACGCTGCCAGATAGGCGGTGCCGACCATTGGCGAGGCGACGGCGTTCTTCGACACGTCGGGCGTCGCCGGCGCGGCCGCTGCCGCAGGCTGCGCGGCTGCCGGCGCATAGGCCGGCTGAGCTGCGGCGACCGCATGGACGGCCGGCGCCTGCCGCGAGACGCGCACCTTCAGATCGCCCAGCTCGACCTCGATCTCGGTCAGGTTGGTGTCGTTCAGTATGCCCGCCAGATCGCGGATCAGCTGCTGGTCAACACCGTTCTTCTTTATCGACATTTTCGAGCCTTCTGTTTGTTGGCCGGTCATAGGCGTGCAGCCAGCGCCTGCAGCGCCAGCGTGTAGCCGAGCGGCCCGAACCCACAGATCATGCCGACGGCGACCGGCGCGACCATGGAAACGTGGCGGAATGGTTCCCGCGCGTGGATGTTGGAGAGATGCACCTCAGCGACCGGCAGCGGCGCGACAGCGCGGATGGCATCGTGAATGGCGATCGAGGTATGGCCGTAGGCGCCCGGATTGATGACGATTGCGGCGGCCTTGTCGGCGGCCTCCTGGATCCAGTCGACGAGGTCGCCCTCATGGTTCGATTGGCGGAAATCGATCTCCAGCCCAAGTGCGGCACCCGCCTGCTTGCAGTCGTCGGCGATCGCGGCAAGCGTCTTGCCGCCATAGATGCCCGGCTCGCGCTTGCCGAGCGCGTTGAGATTGGGGCCGTTCAGGACGAAAACCGTTTTCAAAAAATGCCGACCTTTCCCGGCGCGGCTAAGCCGGCGCGCCGGACCCTCTATAATGGGCATAGACGCTGGCGAAAAGAGCGCAAGTGCGTTCTTTCGCCGTCCACAACAGCCGGAAAACGGCCCGTGCCGGAAACCCGCAGCCTAATCGAAACCCGAACGCTAATCAGAGCGCGGCCTTCGCCGCCTCGATCTTTTCGGCCAGCACTTCCTGGCCAAGCGCGCCGAACACCACCTCGTTGCCGACGACATAGGACGGCGTTCCGGTGATGGCGAGCTTGGTGGCGAGGTCATAGGTCTTGGAGAAGGCCTCGGTGATGCTCGGGTCTTTCATCTTTTCGCGCAGCGCCGCCTCGTCGGCGCCGAGCGACAGCGCCACCTTGATTGCCGCCGCCTCGGTGGCGCGCCCCTGGCCGCCGAGCAGCGCATTGTGGAATTCGCCGTATTTCTCCGGCTTCATCAAATGGAAGGCCATCGAGACGACGCTCGCCTTCTGCGAATCCGGGCCGAGGATCGGGAACTCCTTGAGCACGAAACGCAGGTCCGGATCGGCCTTGGTCAGCGCGCGCATGTCGTCGATGGCGCGTTTGCAGTAGCCGCAATTGTAATCGTAGAACTCGACGATGGTGACCTTGCCGTTCGGATTGCCGACAACGCCGTCGAATGAGGAATTGAAGATCTGGTCCTTGGCGTCTTTGATGACGCCGAGACTGGCGACGCGCTGTTCTTCCTTCTGCTTGGCCTCGAGTGCCTGCTGGGCCTCCAGAAGCACTTCCGGGTTCTTCAGCAGATAGTCGCGGACGATGCCTTCGACTTCGGCACGGTCGAGCTTGGTACCCGAGGACGCCGTCTGGGCAAGCTGTGCCGTGCCGGCCTTCGCCGTCTGCGGATTTCCGGCGACGAAGCCGAAAGCCAGCATGGCGAGAGCCGCTGCCACTCCGGTAGTGCCCAGCAGAATTGCCTTGGTCATGATCCTCGATCCTCTTGCCTGTGTTCGGGTCCGCTCGGTTTGGCTGCGTCGCAGCGTGCGTCCGAAAAGGTTCACTTCTTCTTACCTGATGGTGCGTAGTTTATAATGTCCTGCGCGCGAAGCCAGCCCGGCTCGCCCCGCTTCATGCTCTGCTGCGCCCGCATGGCGAAGATTTTCGCATTCTTGTAGTCGCCGGAATAGAAATGCCCTTCGGCGGTTGCAAGCTCGGCGGCCGGGATGTTGCCGAGTTCCCCGTAGGCCTGTGCCAGATAACGGTATCCGGCGGCGTTTTCGCGGTCCCGCCCGAGGCCGGTGTTGATCTGCGCCACCGCCTTCTTCAGCGAATCCGCCGTGCCGATGGCCATCAGCGCCTGGCCGTAAGAGACCGGCAGCAGCCCGGATCGCGCCGGATCGAGACTGACCGACTTGGCATAGGCGTCCGCCGCATCCTTCGGCCGGTTCGCCTTCATCAGGATGTCGCCGCGTAATTCCTGGAAATAGGGATTTTTCGGCTGTTCCTTGATCAGCGCGTTGGTTTTGGTGAGCGCCGAGGCCAGATTGCCGAAAAGATAGGTCATCTGCGCGTCGCCATAGCGTGAGGCGAGGCTGCCGGGGTTCTTGCGCATCAATCGCGACGCCGCGGCCTGGCCTTGCATATAGGCGGCGATCTTGATGCGCATCATATCGTGGCGCTGCTGCAGTGCAGGGGGGTCGACCTTGTCGACGTAAGGGCTCTGCTTCACCAACACTTCGAGATTGGCGATACGCTCCTGCGGCATCGGATGGCTGATCCTGTAGGGATCGACTTGGGCGCCCGAGAGCGACAATGCGTTCTGGAAACGGCTGAACGTCTTCAGCATGCCCATGCCGGACTGGCCGGTAGCATTGAGATAAGCGATTGCCGAGCGGTCGGCGGTCATCTCTTCGGTGCGCTGATAGGCGAGGATACTGCGTTGCGCCATCTCGCCGCCGCCGGCCATCACGCCCATGCCGGCGCCGGCGAGGCCGCGGCTGTTGCTGGTGGCGCCGGCCACCATGGCGCCGGCGCCCAACAGCGTCGCCAGGATCGCCATCGTCTTGGCGCGCTCGAGCTGTTCGCGCAATTTCTGCTGGTGCCCGCCGGCGATATGGCCGGCCTCGTGGGCGATGACGCCGATGATCTCGTTGGGCGTTTCGGCCGTCATCAGCGCGCCGGTATTGATGAACATGCGGCGGCCGGCAACAAAGGCGTTGAAGCTCTGGTCATTGACCAGCACGATGTTGATGGCGTCGCCCGACAAGCCCGCCGCCTTGAAGATCGGCCGCGCGTAATCGCGTACCAGCGCCTCGATCTCGGCATCGCGCACCACCGGCACATTCTGCGCAAACGCATTGACCGAGCCGGCCATGGCGACCACCGCGGCAAGCGAAAGCGTCGCGAAGGCGCGCGCTGTCCTGGCGATCGTCGATTTGGGTCGGCTCAACATGGCAGGTCCACTGGTAGACGAGTGGGCGAAGGATGAAAAGTCGGCAGCTTAAACTTACCGAACTTGTGATCCCCACACCAATCGGGCATTTGTGCGGCGCAGCCAGCATGGCGGCACGTGCGGACAAGTGTGGTGGATTGAAAAATGGTTGTTTCGCTTTCGCGCCGCGGCGCGGTCGAACCGTTCCATGCCATGGACATCCTGGCCGAGGCGAATCGGCTGAAGGCCAAGGGCCTGCCGGTCGTTTCCATGGCCGTCGGCCAGCCTTCCGATCCGGCGCCGGCCGGCGTTCGCGAAGCGGCGACGATCGCCTTGAAAGCAGGCCGCATCGGCTATACCGACGCGCTGGGCCTCACCGGCCTCCGCAAGGCGATCGCGGCCCATTATGGCGAGCATTACGGGCTTGACGTTTCGCCCGAGCGGATAGCCGTCACCACCGGATCGTCGGCTGCCTTCAACCTCGCTTTCCTGGCAATGTTCGATCCAGGCGACCGCGTCGCCATCGCGGCGCCCGGCTATCCTGCCTATCGCAACATCATGGCCGCGCTCGGCATCGACATCGCCGAGATCGAGTTGGACGGCGCCGCCTATCTCCATGCCGAGCACCTGCAAGCCGCGCATCGCGAAAAACCGCTGAAGGGCGTGCTGTTCGCCAGCCCGGCCAACCCGACCGGCGCGGTCATTCCCGCCGGCGATCTCGAGGCGCTGGTCAAGACGGCGCAAGAGCTCGGCATCGCCGTCATCTCGGACGAAATCTACCACCGGCTGGCCTATGCGGCGCCCGACACGACCGCGCTTTCTTTCGGCGCGGATGTGACGGTGATCAATTCCTTCTCGAAATATTATTGCATGACCGGCTGGCGCATCGGCTGGATGGTGCTGCCGCAGGAATTGGTGCGGCCGGTCGAGCGCATCGCCCAGAGCCTCTACATCTCGCCGCCCGAGCTGTCCCAGATTGCCGCGATCGAGGCATTCAAGGCGACGCCAGAACTGGAAGCGGTGAAGGCGCGCTATGCCTGGAACCGCGAGATCCTGATGCAACGCCTGCCGGAGCTCGGCTTTGCTTTGGCCGCGCCCATGGACGGCGCCTTCTACGCTTTCTGCGACGTCACCAGGCATACCAATGACAGCATGGCGTTTGCGCGCAGGATGTTGGCCGAGGCGCATGTGGCGGCGACGCCGGGCCGCGATTTCGATCCGCTGCAAGGCCATCGCACGATGCGCTTTTCCTATGCCGGCAGCCACGACGATATGGTCGAGGCGATGGCGCGCATCGAACGCTGGCTGAAGTAGCGGGGGCGACCATGCCGGAGTTTGATCAGGCGCCCCAACTCGAACATGCGTTGCGCGAGGTCGCCGCCGAAATGGCGGAGCGTACCGATCGCGGCGACGTCGCCAGCTATATTCCCCAGCTCGGCAAGATCGACCCGAAAAAATTCGGCATTTCCGCGGTGACCAATGACGGCCGCGTGCTGACCGCGGGCGATGCCGACGAGGCGTTTTCGATCCAGAGTATCTCAAAGGTGTTCACGCTGACGCTGGCGCTTGGCAATGTCGGCGATGCGCTATGGCAGCGGGTTGGGCGCGAGCCGTCGGGCAATCCGTTCAACTCGATCGTCCAGCTCGAGCACGAGAACGGCATTCCGCGCAATCCGTTCATCAATGCCGGCGCCATCGTCGTCTCCGACATCCTGCTCGCCGGCCATCAGCCGCGCGAGGCGATCGGCGAGATCCTGCGCTTCGTCCAGTTCCTGGCCGATGACGACACGATCATCATCGACCGCGAGGTCGCGGCGTCCGAACGCGCCACCGGCTTTCGCAATTTCGCGCTTGCCAATTACATGAAATCGTTCGGCAATCTCCACCATGCGCCGGAACTGGCGCTGGGCGTTTACTTCCACCATTGCGCTATCGCCATGAGCTGCCGGCAACTGGCCCTGGCCGGCCGCTTCCTCGCCAATGGCGGCAACAACCCGGCGACCGGGCATTCCGTCGTCTCGGCCGAGCGCGCCCGCCGCATCGGCGCGATGATGCTGACCTGCGGCCACTATGACGGCTCCGGCGACTTCGCTTTCCGCGTCGGCATTCCCGGCAAGAGCGGCGTTGGCGGCGGCATATTGGGGATCGTGCCGGGCATCGCCTCGCTTGCCGTCTGGTCGCCTGGCCTCAATGCCAACGGCAATTCCAGGCTGGGCTCGATCGCGCTGGAAAAACTGGCGAAGATAATGAACTGGTCGATCTTCGCACCATAGTGTTGTCGCCTGGAATTGGGGCAAAAAAATCCCGCGCAGCCGATCGGCCACGCGGGACTTTTTTAATCAGAAAGTCTGGCTAATGCACGGAAAGGCTTAGAAAAAGCCCTTCCGCTGCCACCAGCCGGCACGCTTCGGCTTGTCCTCGGCCTTTGCTTCCTCGGTCTTTGCCTCGTCGGGGACGATCGAGGAGACGACCGGCACGACCGGAGCATCCACCGGTACGGGCTTGCGCCGCGACGGCCGGACCTTCGGCGTTTCCTCGGCAGCCGCCACTTCGGTCTCCTGCGACACCGGCGCGGGGGTCTCGCCGGAAGCCACGGAGGCGGCCTCGGCAGCCGATGTCTCGGCGCCCGCAATCTCGGCAACTGCTTCCGCCGCAACCTTCTTCGGCTTGGCGGCGCGGCGCGGCTTCTTCGGCTTTTCGGCGCTCGGCATGTCGTCGTTCGCCGGAGCAAGCACCGCAAGCTCTTCGGCCGGCGGCGCACCTTCCGGCTCGCCGGTCACGGGCTCTGCTTCCGACACGGCATCTTCCGTCATGGCGGCTGGCTCGCCGGCGCCGGCTTCGACGCCGTCCTCGCCGTCTTCACGGCGATTGCGTTTGCCGCCGCGCTTGCCGCGCCGGCGCTTCTTGCCGTGACCGTCGTCCGCCGCTTCCGCCGTTTCGGCAACACCGGCCGGCGCTTCACGGTCCGCTTCGGCGGCTTGGTCGCCCGCGGCTACGAAGGCGTCGTCTGCCGGCGCCGAAACGGAAGCACCTTCCACAGCAGCGCCATGCTCGCGGTCCCCATGTTCGCGGTCCCCGTGCTCGCGTTCCCCGTGTTCACGATCCTTGCCGCCGCGCCGTCTGCGGCGCTTGCGGCGCTTGCGATCGCGGCCTTCGCCGTCCTCGCCGGACTTTGGCTGCTGCGGCTGCTGGACAGGACGTGGCTGCTCGGCCTGCACCGGTGCCTCGTCTTCCTGCTCGATGACGATCTCGTCCTCGGGTTCTTCCGGCTCGACATAGGCCGGGAACGTGCGCGCCTCGACAAAGCCTTCAGGCTTTTCGGCCAACGCACCGCGGAAGATGGCATAGTGTTGTGCACCGACCGCGTCATCGGCTTCGATGGTGATGGTCACGCCGAAGCGGTGCTCGAATTCCACCAGCGTGCCGCGCTTGTGATTGAGCACATAGAGCGCGGTCGCTGCCGGCGTCCGCACCGTGATGTGGCTGCGCGAATCCTTGAGCAGGAATTCCTCGATTGCCCGCACCACCATCAGCGCAACCGACGAATCGGAGCGCACATGGCCGGTGCCGCCGCAATGCGGGCAAGGCTTCATCGTCGATTCCAGCACGCTGGCACGGATGCGCTGGCGCGACATCTCCATCAGGCCGAAATGCGAGATGCGGCCGACCTGAATGCGGGCGCGGTCGTTCTTGAGGTGATCCTTCAGCCGCTTCTCGACGGAGCGGTTGTTGCGGTTCTCCTCCATGTCGATGAAGTCGATGACGATGAGGCCGGCGAGATCGCGCAGCCTTAATTGCCGGGCGACTTCCTCGGCGGCTTCCAGATTGGTGTGAAGTGCGGTGTCCTCGATCGAGTGCTCCTTGGTGGAACGGCCCGAATTGACGTCGATGGCGACCAGCGCTTCCGTCTGGTTGATGATGATGTAGCCGCCGCTCTTCAGCGTCACCTGCGGCTGCAGCATGCGGTCGAGCTGCGCTTCGATGCCGTTGCGCACAAAGATCGGCGTCGTGTCGCGGAACGGCTGAACCACCTTGGCGTGGCTCGGCATCAGCATGCGCATGAAGTCCTTGGCCTCGCGGTAGCCTTCTTCGCCGGAAACCAGGATCTCGTCGATATCCTTGTTGTAAAGGTCGCGCACCGAGCGCTTGATCAGGCTGCCTTCCTCGTAAACCAGGGCAGGGGCCGTGGATTGCAGCGTCAGATTGCGGACGTTTTCCCAAAGCCGCATCAAATATTCGTAATCGCGCTTGATCTCTGCCTTGGTGCGGCTTTCGCCGGCCGTACGCAGGATGACACCCATGCCCTGCGGCACTTCGAGATCGGCGACCACTTCCTTCAGCCGCTTGCGGTCCTGCGCATTGGTGATCTTGCGCGAAATACCGCCGCCGCGTGCCGTATTCGGCATCAGCACCGAATAGCGGCCGGCCAGCGACAGATAAGTGGTCAGCGCTGCACCCTTGTTGCCGCGCTCTTCCTTGACGACCTGCACCAGCAGGATCTGCCGGCGCTTGATCACTTCCTGGATCTTGTACTGGCGGCGCACCGGCTTGCGCCGGTTGCGCACTTCTTCCAGCGCGTCTTCGGCGCCGACCGATTCGACCTCGTGATCGTCCGGATGCGAGGATTGCACCTCTTCCAGCATGCCGCGATCATTGTCTTCGGAGGTTGCTTCGCCGCTTGTCTCGGCCCCGCTTGTCTCGGCCCCGCTTGTCTCGACTTGCGGGACGGCTTCCGAGATTACGTCGGCATCGACGCTGGCAGCGATGGAACTGGATCCGCCTTCGGATGGCTCGGTCTCGCCGCGATCGGCGACCTCATCGCTCTGTCCGGCGGCATCCTCGCTCTGTCCGGCAATGTCGGACATGGTGTCGTCGGCAGCGGCATCCAGGTTTTCTGCGACGGCATCTTCGCCGTTCTCGCCATTCTCACCGTCGGCCGCGCCTGCCTCGCGCCTGTGCTCGCCGCGGTCGCGGCTCTTGCCGCCACGCCGGCGTCCGCGCTTGCCACGGTCGCGGCTCTGGCGGTCCTCGCCTTCGGCGGCTTCCTCGTCCTCTTCGTCCTGGGCCTCCTGTGCTTCCGCACGCAGCAGCGCCTGACGGTCGGCGACCGGAATCTGGTAGTAGTCGGGGTGTATTTCACTGAAGGCGAGGAAACCGTGACGGTTGCCGCCATATTCGACGAAGGCTGCCTGAAGGGAAGGTTCGACGCGCGTTACGCGGGCGAGATAGATATTTCCTTTGAGCTGCTTCTTGTCCTGGGATTCAAAGTCGAATTCTTCAATACGGTTACCGCGAACGACGACAACGCGTGTTTCCTCCGGGTGGGAGGCGTCTATCAGCATTTTGTTGGGCATTATTTCGTTTCCTCCCGGCAGCCGTCGGCCGCGGCTTGCGGGGCAATGCCCGCTGCCGTGGACCCGGGACATGGGTGCCGGACAATTGAACGTCCGCCGGCCGCTGCCTGAGCGCCATGGCGGTGCCGCCCGCAGCCGTAGTGGCGCGGTTTGTTGCGGACCTTTCCATGATTGCGCTTGAAGCCATCGTCACCAGCAGAACCTTTTGAACCAAAGCCCGGGAAAAACCGGACCAGCTTGTTTGCTCATACAGAGCCGGCACGGGACAATCCCGGCCGTTTTGCTCACGCAGGCGATTCCCCCGCCACGGGAGCACGCCTGCGAAAATCGTCGCGATCACCGATGCCTTCTTCGCCTGAAGCGAAAGGAGCCGTCTTGCGTCTGACCTGTAGCAGTAAGCTGCGGAGGAGGACGGTTCCAGGATTGCAGTGATCCACCATCGCTTTTATGATTTGGCGGGTTGGAAGGCAACCCCGATTCCCGATGCCGGCAAAAAGCCGTTCCGCAGCGGAAGCACAGGTCCCAAGCCTTCCATGAAGGCTTGGTTAACCTTCTCTGGATACCAATCGTTAATCGAGTTCGCGGCCTGCCAGAACTTTGACAAGCAATAAGGCGCTTCGACAAGCGATCGCATGACGCCAAACGGGAGCGACTGGTAGAAAGATGGGACTGGCAGGCTTCGCAGACAAGGGCCGTCATAATGGAGGCCGGTTCTTCCGCACCGCCTGCCTGCTGCCGCTGATCCTGGCTTGCCTGCTCCTTTCGCCGCTTTCGCGTGCTGCCGACGCACCGCTCGGTGCCACAAGCTACAAGATGGCCGGCGATGCCACCAAGATGCGTATCGTCATCAATTTCGACCGCGAGCCCGACATCAAATGGTTCCTGCTGCGCGGCCCAAATCGTCTGGTCGTCGATCTGCCGGCCACGAGATTCGCCCTCAATGCCAAGGATGTGAAGCCGCGCGGGCTTGTCCGCGCCGTGCGTTACGGTGGACTCGGCGAGGGGAAATCGCGGCTGATTCTCACCGGCAAGGGACCGTTCGCCGTCAACAATCTCGACGTGCTCAAGAACGATGACGGCAACGGCTACCGCATCGCCATCGACATGTCGGCGGCGTCGCAGCGGGAATTCGATGCGGCGCTCGCCAATCAGGCGCTGACCACCGGTTCGACGGTCTCCGCCGACAAGGCCGGCAGGGTCGGTACCGGGCCGGTCTCTAATCCGGGCCATCGATTCACCGTCGTCATCGATCCCGGCCATGGCGGCATCGACGGCGGTGCCGGGGGCCTGAACGGTACGGTCGAAAAGAACGTGACGCTCGCCTTTGCCATGGAACTGCGCGACAAGCTCGCCGCCAGCGGCAAATACGACGTGTTCCTGACGCGTGAGACCGACGTGTTCCTGCGGCTCGACGACCGCGTCCGCATTGCCCGCCAGCATGAGGCCGACCTGCTCATCTCGATCCATGCCGACACGATCAGCCTCAAGGGCATTCGCGGCGCAACCGTCTACACCGTGTCCGACAAGGCTTCCGATCCCGAGGCGCAGGCGCTTGCCGACCGTGAAAATCTTTCCGACCAGTTCGCCGGCATGGAGATCAAGGACGACAGCAAGGAAGTGACCGATATCCTGATCGACCTGATCCGCCGCGAGACGCATAATTTTTCGATGAGCTTTGCCCATACACTCGTCGGCCAGCTTTCCACCAGCGTCGGTCTGATAAACAACCCGCAGCGCTCTGCCGGCTTCAAGGTGCTGAAGGCGCCGGACGTTCCATCCGTGCTGGTCGAACTCGGCTATCTGTCGAACGCCAAGGACGAAGCGCAGTTGCTCAGCGCCGATTGGCGCAACAAGGCGACCCAGAGCATAACCAACGCCGTTGCACTGTTTGCTTCGGCCAAGAGCGGAACGGGGGCCGGAGGCTGAAATGCCCGCCGGCGCCCACAACCCGAAGCAGCGTTGCACGGCGACAACACCCTGTGCTTTTATTTCCGGCATTCGAAACCGAAATTCCACGCTGCCGTATTTTGCCCACATGGTCGCGACATGGGTTTGCGATTACGGTTTGGGATCGTCCCGAAAGCTTGCGTGAAGGGCGGCTTCGTTTAGGAAATTCCCGAACCAAGGACTGGAGCGGGTATGATTCGTCTCATTGGCTATTTCTTCGGCATCGGCACGACGCTGGCCCTTTTGGTCGCGGCGGGCGTGGCGATCTATATCGGCCATTTGTCGAAGGACCTGCCCGATTACGAGGTGCTGGCCAAATATGAGCCGCCGGTGACGACCCGCATCCACGCGTCGGATGGCGCGCTGATGGCCGAATATGCGCGTGAGCGGCGGCTTTATCTGCCGATTCAGGCGATCCCGGATCGTGTCAAGGCGGCCTTCCTGTCGGCCGAGGACAAGAACTTTTACAACCACCCCGGTATCGACGTGACCGGCCTTGGTCGCGCCATTGTCGTCAACCTGCAGAATGTTGGCTCGGGAAAGCGCCAGGTCGGCGCCTCGACGATTACCCAGCAGGTGGCGAAGAACTTCCTGTTGTCTTCAGACCAGACCTACGAGCGCAAGATCAAGGAGATGATCCTCGCCTTCCGCATCGAGCAGGCCTATTCGAAGGATCGCATTCTCGAGCTCTATCTCAACGAGATTTTCTTCGGTTTCGGTGCCTATGGCGTCGCCGGTGCTGCGCTCACCTATTTCGACAAATCGGTGAACGAGCTCACCGTGGCCGAGGCTGCCTATCTTGCCTCTCTGCCGAAGGGGCCGAACAACTATCATCCCTTCAAGCATGCCGATCGCGCCTTGGAGCGCCGCAACTGGGTCATCGACCAGATGGTCGAGAACGCTTACGTCACGCATGAAGAAGGCGAGAAGGCCAAGGCCGAGCCGCTCGGCGTCTCGCCGCGCCGCACCGGCAACTATCTCTTCGCCGGGGAGTATTTCACCGAGGAAGTGCGTCGCCAGATCATCGCGCGCTATGGTGAGAATGCGCTCTACGAGGGCGGCCTTTCCGTCCGCACGACGCTCGATCCGAAGATGCAGCTGATTGCCCGCAAGGCCATGCAGAATGGTCTCATGAAGTTCGACACACTGCGCGGCTATCGCGGGCCGGTCACGAGCATCGACATTTCCGGCGATTGGGGCGTGCCGCTGGGCAACGTCAAGCGGTTGGAAGACGTGCCGGAATGGTCGCTCGCCGTCGTGCTCGACAGCTCGGCCACCGGCCTGTCGATCGGCCTGCAGCCGACGCGCCAGATCTCCGGCGAAATCGTCAAGGACCGTGTCGAAGGCACCGTCAGCCGGGAGGACATGAGCTTCGCCATGCGCCACGTCGTCGACGGTAGAACCGTCAAGGCGAAGTCGCCGGCCGACGTGCTGAAGCCGGGCGACGTGATTTTCGTGCAGAAGAACGACGGCTCGGACAACAGCTACAGCTTGCGCCAGGTTCCCGAAGTGGAGGGCGGCCTGATCGCCATGGACCCGCATACCGGACGCGTCCTGGCCATGGTCGGCGGTTTCTCCTACGCGCAGTCGGAGTTCAACCGGGCGACGCAGGCCATGCGCCAGCCGGGATCGTCGTTCAAGCCGATCGTCTATTCGGCCGCCCTCGACAATGGCTATACGCCCGCCTCCGTGATCATGGACGGGCCGATCACCATCCAGAGCGGCAACACGACCTGGACGCCCAAGAACTACGACGGAACGGTGGCCGGCCCGGCGACGTTGCGCTCCGGCATCGAGAAATCGCGCAACCTGATGACGGTGCGGCTTGCCAACGACATGGGCATGAAGCTGGTCGTGGAATATGCCGAGCGTTTCGGCGTCTACGACCACCTGGCGCCGTATCTGCCGATGGCGCTGGGATCAGGCGAGACGACGGTGATGCGCATGGTGTCGGCCTATTCGATCATGGCCAATGGCGGCAAGTCGATCAAGCCGTCGCTGATCGACCGCATCCAGGACCGCTACGGCAAGACCGTCTTTAGGCAGGACGAACGCGGCTGCTCGAACTGCAACGCCGCAGAATGGCAGAACCAGCCAGAGCCGGAGCTGGTCGACAATTCCGAGCAGGTGCTCGATCCGATGACGGCCTACCAGATCACATCGATGATGGAGGGCGTCGTGCAACGCGGTACCGGCGCCACCATCAACGAACTCGGTCGTCACATCGCCGGCAAGACCGGAACGACCAACGACGAAAAGGATGCCTGGTTCATCGGCTATACGCCGAACCTCGTTGTCGGCCTCTACATGGGCTACGATCAGCCGAAAGGTCTCGGCAAGGGCGCGACCGGCGGCGGCCTTGCCGCGCCGATCTTCAAGGATTTCATGCGCGTGGCGCTGGACGGCACGCCCAATGTCGACTTCAAGGTTCCGGAAGGCATGAAGCTGATTGCGATCAATCGCAAGACCGGCATGCGGGCTAACGCGGGCGACGCCGGAACCATCATCGAAGCCTTCAAGCCGGGTACCGGTCCCGCCGACAGCTATTGGGTGATCGGCATGGGTGCGGACGGCTCGAACGCCACCGGCGGGGCGCTATCGCCGCAGGCCAACCAGGCCATCCAGTCGGGCGGCGGCGGGCTCTACTGACAATCACTACATCGGGTCGGGCCGGCTTGACGATCATGGTCGACCCGGCCCACTCCGCTTTACAGGGGCCGGCGCTTTACAGGAGACCGTGCCGTCCCTATGTATCGCGCGACCAAACCGCCATCCAACAACAGGACAGAACAGCCAGCCATGCGCGCGGAAACGCAAAATATTGTCGACGAGATCAGGCAGGCGATCACCCTGCTGAGGAGGCATCTTTGACTGGGACCAAGCCATAAAGCGGCTTGAGTACCTGAATGTGCGTGCCGAGGATTCAAGCCTCTGGAACGAGCCGTTGGAAGCGCAAAAGCTGATGCGCGAGCGTCAGGGCCTCGAGGAAGGCATTGCCGCGGTCAAAGGCCTCACCCAGGCCCTGGAAGACAATATCGGCCTGATCGAGCTTGGCGAGGAAGAGGGCGACGAGGGCGTCATCGCGGAGGCCGAAGCGGCGATCCGCTCGATGCGCGGCGAGGCCAAGGCGCGCCAGATCGAAACGCTGCTGTCGGGCGAGGCTGACGCCAACGATAGCTATCTGGAAGTCCATGCCGGCGCCGGCGGCACCGAAAGCCAGGACTGGGCCTCGATGCTTCTGCGCATGTATACGCGCTGGGCCGAGCGCCGCCGCTTCAAGGTCGAGGTGCTGGAAGTGCATGACGGCGAAGAAGCCGGCATCAAGTCCGCCACGCTGCTGATCAAGGGCCACAACGCCTATGGCTGGCTGAAGACGGAATCCGGTGTGCATCGTCTCGTGCGGATTTCGCCCTATGACAGCAATGCGCGCCGCCACACCTCCTTCGCCAGCGTCTGGGTCTATCCCGTCATCGACGATACGATCGACATCGACGTTTCCGAATCCGACGTCCGTATCGACACTTACCGTTCTTCGGGATCGGGCGGCCAGCACGTCAACACCACCGATTCGGCGGTGCGCATAACCCATCTCGCCACCGGCATCGCGGTCGCCTGCCAGGCGGAGCGCTCCCAGCACAAGAACAAGGCCAAGGCTTGGGAAATGCTGCGCTCGCGGCTTTACGAGGAAGAGCTGAAGAAGCGCGAAGCGGTGGCGAACGCCACGGAAGCGTCGAAGAGCGATATCGGCTGGGGCCACCAGATACGGTCCTACGTGCTGCAGCCCTATCAGCTGGTGAAAGATCTGCGCACCGGTGTCGAGAGCACCAGCCCGTCGAGCGTGCTCGACGGCGACCTCGACGATTTCATGGAAGCCTCGCTGTCGCAGCGGATCGAGGGTGGCGCCGGTGAAACGGTGGCCGATATCGACTGAGGCTGCCGGGAATGTGAGTTCATCACGCGAGAGTTACGGCCATCGCGCGAGAGTGACGAGCTCTCAATTTGCACTTACCTGTCGTTCTACAACTTTGTTTTTCGTAGAGTTTTTCAAAATCGAATTCCGCTTTTGACGTGGATGCCTGGGGCCTGCCGGTGCCAAGCCTGGAACCAGCGCGAGCCAAATCCCGTTATTGGCGATCCCGCTGCCGGGGTTGACCAAATTTCGTCAATCAGGGCGGCAGGTTGGTTCCGACTGCAGAGGTCGGCGTTCGGTTGCAACAGCAATTCCTTGCGCCAACCAACGAATCAGCTCAGCATTCATGCGCTGGGGAGGAAAAAGCATTTATGGCCGGACGCGGCGTATCTGCGACCTGACGATCCGGCCACTGGGAAGACACGTTCCGGGAACGGGCAAGCGAAATGCTTGACAACCGTTGATAGGAACTGCGCTCATGCCTGCTCTCGCACCCAGACCGGCCCCAATCGCCCGCACGGCGCGCCGACTCCTGAATTCACTTGTCGCGGCAGTGGTTTTGATAGCTGCCGCCATTCCATTCGCGGCGCCTGCTCTGGCGCATGATGCCACGCCGACCGCGGCCATGCCTCAAGGCTGGAGCTACCCGTTCTCCTGCTGCTCGGGCTATGATTGCCGCGAGGTCTCTCAGACGTCGATCAGCGAACGTCCCGAGGGCTATGTCATCAAAGGAACCGGGGAAGTCGTGGCCTATAGCGACAAGCGGATCAAGAATTCGCCCGACGGCGAATATCATTGGTGCTCCGTCGCCGGCGCCAATGACGGAAAGACCATCTGCCTGTTCGTGCCACCTTCGTCCTATTAGTGCATGTCACCCAAAGTTTTGCCCACGGCTTGACCCCAGGGAGTGCAGCGGTTTTGGATTGACGCGCTCCATCGCAGGCCCACAGGTCTGCTGACGGGGAGTTGTCAGGAGCGTTACTTTATGGTGCCTTGCCGTAGGGGCGGCGGGCATTATGAGGGACTGGTTCATGACCATCAAGGCAAGCTGCCACTGCAAGGCGACGACGTTCGAGGTTTCGCAAGCGCCGCAGACAGTGACCCGGTGCACCTGTTCCTTCTGTTCGAAACGCGGGTCGTTGTGGGCCTATTACACCCCATCGCAATTCAGACTCACCAGCCCGCCGGAGAATGTTTCGTTCTACCAGTGGGGATCGAAAACCATAAAACATGGTTTTTGCGCCACCTGCGGCTGCGGCACCTTCACCGAGACGCCGGACTGGTCGACGGGCGAGCCGAATTTCGACAATCCGAAAATCAGCGTGAACTCGCGGCTGTTCGACGATTTCGATCTCGACAAGGTCGAAGTGGTGGTCATCGACGGCAAGAATCTCTGGTAGCCGGGTCGAATTGCGGTGGTCGCGCGAGCCGCTGCAGGCGTGTGGAATTGAGCCGGGGAAAGCCGCGGCGGCGGCTTTTGCTGGTCCGCTTTTCGCCGCATTTCATGTTACAAGTCGCTGGAAGGGCTGATGCGGTGCGCCGTTGCGCGGCCGTGGAATGGAGAGGGACCACCAAATGAAAAAGATTGTGCTCGCCGTCGTGGCGACGGCTGTGCTCGTGAGCGCATGCACCACCGATCCCTACACCGGGGAGCAGAAGGTTTCCAACACCGCTGCCGGCGCCGGTCTCGGTGCTTTGGCGGGTGCCGGGCTCGGTATGCTTGCCGGCGGCAACGACCGCCGCAACGCGCTGATCGGCGCGGGCATCGGTGCGCTTGCCGGTGGTGCCATCGGCGCCACCATGGACCAGAACGAGGCCGAACTGCGCCGGCAGCTTCAGGGCACCGGCGTCAGCGTTACGCGCACCGGCGACCAGATCATCCTCAACATGCCGTCCGACATAACCTTCAACGTCGACCAGGATGCGGTGAAGGCCGGTTTCTATCCGGTGCTGAATTCAGTGGCCCTTGTGCTGAAAAAATTCCGCCAGACCACGGTCGACGTGTTCGGCCACACCGACTCGACCGGCAGCGACGAGCACAATTTCGACCTGTCGCAGCGCCGCGCTTTGGCGGTCGCCAACTACCTGTCCGGACAGGGCGTCGATTCCCGCCGCTTCGCCGTCACCGGCTTCGGCAAGACGCGTCCGATCGTCTCCAATGCGACCGCTGCCGGCCGGGCACAGAACCGCCGCGTCGAGATCCAGCTGTCGCCGCTCACCTGAGGCAAGCCAATCAACGGGGCGCGGCCCCCCACGGGGCCGCTCTAATGGTTATGCCGGACCGCCGGCCGCCGGCGCCCTTTGTTCGTGATGTCAGGACCGGGCCGGCTGATCGACAATCGCGGCAACGATCCGGCGTACGATCGGAAGCACAATCAGCAGACTGGGAAACGCGACAAGCCATGAAGCACCCCATGCATAGCTCCAGGCCGCAATAAACCCGTTCGTCCAGCCTGCGCCGATTGCCGTCGAAACCGCCGAGACAATCGAGGACATCAGAATCGAAAGAACCAACGGCATCACCACCGCGCCGTAGGAGGGCGGCAGCTTTCTCAACTTGAAGGCTCGGTCCGGTGATGCTTGCATCGAAATCTCCCCATCAGAAAATGTGCGTAAGTATTATTGTGAGGACGATCAGGCGGCATATGCCGCCTGCAGCGCCAATTCCCGAATGAAGCTTCGCAGCGAACGCGGCTCGCGGCCAAGCGCGGCGCGCAACGCCAGGCTGTTCCCGCCGAGGCCGTATTTGGCGTAGTGGCTGTGTACTTTGGCCAGCATCTGCAACTGGCGGTCGGTATAGGGAAGGCGGGCTTTCGCCGCCCAGTCCTGAAATGTCGGCTCGCCCGCCGAAACCGGCCGGCCAAGCGCTTGGCTCATCATGGCAACGACCTCTTCGCGGCTGTGCATACCGTCGGCGCACAGTTCGAGGGTCGCATAGGACAAACGCGCTTCGGTCAGTGCGATCGCCGCCACTTCAGCCACATCGCGGTAGTCGACGCGGGCAAGCTTCGCCGTCTTTGGAAACGGCTCCGAGAAAACGCCATGCTCGACGACGGACGGCCAGGCGGCCGCGATATTTTGCATGAAATTGGCCGGGTGCAGAATGGTGTATTCCATGTTCGTCGAATAGAGGGCAGCTTCGACGGGTATCTTGCTTGCATGGTTTTCCAGCCTCGTATTTGTGGGCTGGATCACCGACGAAAAGACGAATTTCCGAACGCCCGCTCGCGCCGCCGCCTCAACCATGGCAACCCCCATGGCGGCTTCATCGGGAGCAAAGGCCGGTCCGATGTGAAAGACACCGTCGACACCTTTCACGGCCTGCTCAAGGCTCTGATGGTTGCGCAGATCTCCGATCGCGATCTCTGATGCGCCGGCTTTCCGGGCTTTTTCGGCACTCGCGGCGTCACGAACAAGCGCCCGAACCCTGGCGTTGCGGCGGACGAGTTCAGGCACCACCAAACCGGCAACGCGGCCTGCGGCGCCTACGACCAGGACGGTTGGACTGGGTGTTCGCATGACGATCTCCTTCCCTCGAGTCTGCCTTTCGGCCTGTGCAGGGAAGATAAAATCTAGCGAACTGCGTTACAATTCACCGATTTTGCGATAGTTTCTCCCGGTTTTCGGGAGAAATAGGCAATGAGCCGGATAGAGGATTTCGAAGCCTTCATTGCCATTGTCGAGCATGGCAGCCTGACGGCTGCCGCACGCCGGCTGAACCGCTCGCTGCAGTCGGTCAGTCGGTCTCTGGCGACATTGGAGGAATCAATCGGGGTCGAGCTTCTGCACAGGACGACGCGCCGCTCGACGCCGAGCGAAGCCGGAGCGGCCTTTTTCCAGCGCATCAAACCCGCCGTCGAGGAAATTAACGAAGCCAGGCTTCAAGCGGCCAATCGACGATCCGAGCCGTCCGGCATCCTGCGCATGAGTGCCCCGGTTCTGTTCGGCCCGGACTTCCTCGTGCCGGTTATCGCCGACTATATGCGGACATATCCCCGGGTCGGGGTTGACCTCCAGCTTTCCGATGAATTTGTCGATCTTGATGCCGAGGGTCTCGATCTGGCGGTAAGGATCGGCAATTTGCCGGATTCCAATTTACGTGCGAAGCGCCTGGGGGCGCTGCGGCGCGTGGTGTTCGGCGCACCTGCCTACTTCCAGCAACACGGCCGACCGGCCCATCCGCTTGAATTGCGTGAGCAAGAATGCATCGTACGAACTGTCGACGGCCGCCCAGGGGAATGGATGTTTCAGATTGAAGGCAAGCCCCGGCCGGTGAAGGTCGCGGGCACCTTCCGGTCGAATTTGATGATATCGATCTATGCAGCCGCGGTTCACGGATTGGGTCTGGGCTACTCGCCGCTTTGGCAGGTAAGGCACTTGGTGGACGATGGCCGTTTGGAACTGGTTCTGACCGAATTCGAGCCAGTGCCGGTGCCGATACACGCCGTGTGGCCGGAAGGCAGATCATCCTCGGCCAAAGTCCGCGCTTTTCTGGACCTGCTGGCATCCCGCCTGGAGCTCAAGAACCTTTAGGGCCCAGACCAAACTGAACGCCGATCTTACCTCATCGACATCAAGTTCGTGATCAGAACAGCTGTGACGGCGTCGAGTGCGGGCTGATGGACCTCCGAATGACCGATGTCCTTCAGCTGATCGGTCGTCAAATCTGCCAGTGCCCTGCGTCTTGCGACGGTCCGCCGCCAACCGCTGAAGGCAGCGATCATCATTGCTGCGTCTTTAAGGCTAGACCCAAGCAAGCGTTTGGCCATGCTGCGGGCGGCGCGAGGTTCCGTGTGAGCCATTGTTTTGGTCTCCCATTTCGAGTTTGCGGATGGGAGCGTGCCACGCAGGCGTTTTCGGGCTGTTCGGCTGGGCGTGAACAACTGGGAGAAGTCCGGCGATCGGCCGTTAAATCGGTGTTAAATCGATCCACCGAGATGCTATTCTGTCGCTGCGGTCGAAGTCTGGAGAGGATTTGTGCGCATCCGGTTGCTTGGTGGCCTGGAGGTTACTTCCCCGGAGCACCGGCCTGTCCGGTTCGCCACACGCAAGACTTCGCTTCTTTTTGCTGCTCTGGTTCTCGCAGGCCGCCGCGGCCATCGTCGCGAGCAGCTTTCCGAAACTTTTTGGCCGGGGCGAAGCAACGGGCAGGCCCGCAATAGTCTGCGGCAAGCGCTGGTCGACATCAGGCGCACGTTCCCCGCCAGCTCGGATGCAACCGTCTATATCGATGGTGATCAGGAAACCGTCGCGCTTTTTGCCGGTCCGGATGAGGCGGACATCTCGATCTTCGACCGGAAATTAGAGCAGGGCCGAACCGCCGATCTCGCCGTCGCCGCCGATCTCTACCGCGGTGAGCTGCTTGCCGGGCAAGCCATTCCTGACGAACTGGACGAGTGGTTTGGACCTTATCAGAGCCAGTATCAACGGAAGGCACAGCAGCTGGTGGAGCGGCTGAGCCTCGCTCTCTCCGAGCCCGGCTCCGCAGAAGAATCGGCCTGCGAAGGGCTCGCGGAGAGGCTGCTCGCTTCGGATCCGACCGTGGAGGCGGCCCATCGGGCGTTGATGCGGATCCATACCCTCACGGGCCACGAAAACGCGGCTTTGCGACAGTTCGAGTCCTGTCGGGCTCTCTTGAAGAAGCATCTGGGCGCGGAACCTGAGGCACAGACGGTCTCCTTGGCGGCTTCGCTGCAATCACGGAAGGGAGCCGAATATCAGCGGACCGCACCTAGATCTGATGTGGTACCGCAGCCGCAAGTCTTGCCGGTCCCGACGAAACATCACGATCGACCGTCGGTAGCGGTGTTGCCATTTCAGAATTTAAGCGGCGATGCGGAGCAGGAGTATTTTGCCGACGGCATAGTCGAGGACATCATCATAGCCTTAACTCACTTCCGCCACCTGTACGCCATCGCCCGGAATTCGAGCTTCACCTACAAGGGCCAGGCCGTAGACTTAAAGCAGGTCGGGCGCGAGTTGGACGTGCGCTATGTGGTTGAGGGAAGTGTACGCCGGACGGGTGATCGCCTGCGCATCGCCGGGCAACTCATCGACACCTCGACAGGGGCCTATCTCTGGGCCGACCGTTTTGACGGAACGCTCGCCGAAGTCTTCGATCTGCAGGATCAGGTCGCCTCAAGCATAGTGGGCGCAATAACGCCGAAAGTGGAGGAGGCCGAGATCGAGCGTGCCAAGAGCAAGCCGACGGAGAGCCTCGACGCTTACGACTACTATCTCCGCGGGGTGGCGGCCTTTGACCGGACGATCACTAGCAGATCGGCCATTGACGATGCCTTGCGCCTCTTCATGAACGCGATCGACCGTGACCCGGAGTTCGCGATAGCCCATGCGCGGGCGGCGCGGTGCTACGCCACCCGAAAAAGCAACGGCTGGATGGTCGACCGCGCGAAAGAGAATGCCGAGGCTACTCGACTGGCCAGGAGAGCGGTCGAACTCGGAAGGGACGATGCGATTGCGCTTACCTTCGGTGGATACGTCCTCGGCTACGTAGGTGGCGACCTTGATGACAGTGCGGCTTGCATCGATCGCGCGCTCGCGCTCAACCCGAACTTGGCCGCTGCTTTGGGCGTCAGCAGCTGGGTGAGGGCTTGCTTGGGCGAGCCAGGCAAGGCCGTCGAGCACGCCGCGCTTGCCATGCGCCTAAGCCCATTGGATCCACGCCTGTTCGCTTGGCAATTCAACACCGGACTCGCTCATTTTTGTGCCGGCCGCTACGATGACGCCGTCGCTTGGGCGGGAAAGTCGCTGCGGTACCAACCGAACTATGTGAGCGCGATGCGTGTAGTGGCGGCGAGTCATGCCCTTGCGGGGCGCCTGTCGGAAGCGCAGCAAATGATGGCCCGGGTCTGCGAGTTCGATCCTTCGCTGCGGCTTTCGAATCTCGCCGAGGTGCTGCCGCCGTTTTATCGACCGGACGATCGCAGCAGATACATCGAAGGCCTTCGGAAGGCGGGCCTGCCGGACTGACTCGCGGCAATGCTTCGCGCGTCGGTGTACGCGCGAGCGCCGTATCAGACCTTGGCGACGATCCGCATAAAGGCCGGCATGTCGTCGCCGAAACCGACGGTCGCGTCATTGTCTTCCTGGCGCTGGCGGGCAGGGCGCTCGCGCTGCGGCCTGGTGTCGCCGCGTTCGGGCGCGCGCCGTTCGTTGCGATCGGGCGAAGCTTTGCGTTCGGTATTTTCGGAGCGGATCGCGTCTTTGCGGGTACGCCGCTCGCCTATGTCGGCGACGGTGGCTTCGGCCACGACCGGCTGTTCCTCGCTAACTGCTTCCGGCGCTGCTTCTTCGCTGCGCTTGGCGTGGCGTTCACGCGGTTTGCGCTCGCCCCTGTCCTTGGCGTCGTCCTTGCGGCCGGCGCGGCGTGGTGCACCGCGGCCACGGCGCGGCGCCTCATCCTCGCCGCCCTCGCTGGCGACGACCGTCGATAGGTCGCCGTCGTGCCATTCGATCTTAGTGCCGATCAGCCGTTCGATCGCGTCGATGTATTTGGTATCCGACTTGGTCGCGATGGTGAAGGATTTGCCGGAGCGTCCGGCGCGGCCGGTACGGCCGATGCGGTGGACGTAATCCTCGGCGTGGATCGGCACGTCGTAATTGAAAACATGGCTGACATCGGGAATGTCGAGGCCGCGCGCCGCGACGTCCGAAGCAACGAGGTAGCGCAGCTTGCCGTCACGGAAATTCGCCAGCATCTGCATGCGCGCGCGCTGGTCCATGTCGCCATGCAGGGCGCCGGCGTCGAAATCATATTTCAGCAGCGAGCGGAACAGCTCCGACACCTCGACCTTGCGGTTGCAGAAGATAATGGCGTTCTTCAGCTCGGCATCCTCGGCCTTCATCAGATTGCGCAGCGTCTCGCGCTTGTCCCAGGGCTTTGGCCCGGATTTCACAAGCCGCTGGATGATGTTGGTGGCGGCGGACGCAGCCTTCGACACTTCGACGCGCACCGGCGCGTGCAGGAACTTCTCGGTGAGCTTGGTGATCTCCGGCGGCATCGTCGCAGAGAAGAACAGCGTCTGCCTGGTGAACGGGATCATCTCGCAGATACGCTCGATGTCGGGGATGAAGCCCATGTCGAGCATGCGGTCGGCCTCGTCGATGACGAGGATCTCGACGCCATTGAGCAGGAGCTTGCCGCGCTCGCGATGGTCGAGCAGGCGGCCGGGGGTCGCGATCAGCACGTCGGCGCCGCGCTCGAGCTTCTTGTCCTGCTCGTCGAAGGACACGCCGCCGATCAGCAGCGCGATGTTGAGCTTGTGGTTCTTGCCGTATTTGACGAAGTTTTCCTCGACCTGCGCGGCGAGCTCGCGCGTCGGCTCGAGGATCAGCGTGCGCGGCATGCGGGCGCGGGCGCGGCCCTTTTCCAGCCGGGTGAGCATCGGCAGGACGAAGGACGCCGTCTTGCCGGTGCCGGTCTGGGCAATGCCCAGCACGTCCTTGCCGAGCAAGGCGTGAGGGATGGCGCCAGCCTGGATCGGCGTCGGCTCGGTGTAGCCGGCATCGGTAACTGCGGAAAGGACCTTCGGCGACAGGCCGAGGTCTGCGAAGGTCAACGCTTCTTGAGCGATCTGGGTGTCTGAGGACAAGTTTGGCTGTCTTTGGCTGGTTCGGGGGCGCAACATAAGCAGTCGCGGCAAGCGCCGCGCGCCTGCAAGATTGGTATTGCAGGTAGGCGCAAGCCCACGATTTGTCAACACAAACGGGTGGCATTGGCGCGATTGTGAAGTCGTAACCTTAATCGCGATGCTTAATTTGCGCAGTGGCTGCTGCGCCGGCTCAATACCTGAACTGTTCGGCGAGAATGCGCTCGTTCCACGAATGGTTGGGATCGAACAGCAGCGTCGCCGTTGCCGTCGGCGATTCCCTCACCGTGACCGTCGTCACCGCCTTGACCTCGGTGTGGTCAGCGGCGGCATTCACCGGCCGCTTTTCCGGCTCCAGAATGTCGAAACGCACGATCGCCTTGTTGGAGAGCAGCGCGCCGCGCCAGCGGCGCGGACGAAACGGGCTGACTGGGGTCAGCGCCAGCAGCGGAGCGTCGAGCGGCAGGATCGGCCCGTGCGCCGACAGATTATACGCGGTCGAGCCGGCCGGCGTCGCAATCATCACGCCGTCGCAGTGCAGTTCCTCCAGCCGCTCTTGCCCATCCACGGTGATGCGGATCTTGGCGGTCTGGTAGGACTGGCGCCAAAGCGCGACCTCGTTGATCGCGAGCGCCGAAATCGTCTCGCCCTCCGCCGTCACCGCCTGCATCTCCAGCGGACGGATCGTTTCGGCAACGGCCGCCGCGATGCGCCCCGTCAAGCCGCTGGCGCGGTATTCGTTCATCAGGAAACCGATGGTGCCACGGTTCATGCCGTAGACCTTCTTTCCCGTGCTCATCGTCTCACGCAGGGTCTGCAGCAGAAAGCCGTCGCCGCCGAGCGCCACGACGATCCCGGCTTCTTCGACGGATGCCTGGCCGTAACGTGCAGAAAGGCTTTCCAGCGCCGCATTGGCGTCGGCTGTACCGGATGAGACGAAGGCGAAACGGCTGGCGGTTTTGCTCATGGCTCTCAACGACAACCGATTGGCGACGACCGTTTGGCGACCGATTGGCGGCGACCGGTTGCTGGGCCGCGCCAGCGCCGGGTTAGCATGGGTGGGCATTTCTGCAAAGGGAGGGAGGTGCCTTGAGTTGGCGGCCAAACAAGCCGCACTCGCGCATCATGTCGCGGGACAAAATGATGTGATGGTTAAGACTCGCCTTAAACTCTCGTAAAGCCGGATCGATCATGTTAGCCGGCAGCGGACGGGCGGCGTGGGGCTAACCAGTCGAGGCCGATCTATTGCCGCTGGCACGCTTGATTATTGTCTTCCTGATGCTGGCAAGTTTTGCCCTGGCTTTCGCGGAACTGGTGCGCCAGTCGGAGGAAAAGAGTTTTAGACCCGAGCCTACGGCGTCACGCTGCGGCGACGCGGTGGGGACACCCTGTCCGCAAAGGGCGCTTTGACGCCACTGCGCCAGTGCTTATCGGGCGAGCAGGTGGCAGCCGGCCTTGCGCTTTTGCGCGAGATACTCGTCGACAAGCTGGCGATAGCGGACTTTGCCGAAGCTCGGGAAATGGCCGCCATGCACGACCGAGACATCGAGATCGCGCATGCGCAGCAGCGTTTCGACATAGTCGTCGATATCGGAGTGATAGACATCGTCGATCAGCGGTCCGTCATAGACGATGTCGCCGGAAAACAGGATGCCCGTCCTGTTTTCGTAGAGCGCAATGCCGCCGGGTGAATGACCGGGCGTGTGGATCACCTCGAAGGCGCGGTCGCCGAGATCGACGACATCGCCTTGTTCGAGCAACCGGCCGGCTGGTGCGGGCAGGATCCGGTAGCGTTTCGTGTCCCAGCCTTGCGGCATGCCGTCGAACATCTCGTCGGTGGCATAGCGGTCGGCAACCGTCCATTCGTTGCGCGGGTCGGCGAGGATCTCGGCCTCGGCCGGGTGCACGCAGCGGTCGGGAAATTCGTGATGGCAGCCGATATGGTCGAAATGCGTATGGCTGGCCACGCAAACGAGCTTGCGTTCCGTCACCAGCGGCACGTGGCACCGCAAGCTGAAATGGCCGAGGCCGGTGTCGAACAGCAGATCGCGGTCGCGGCCGCGCACATGCCAGATGTTGCAGCGGAAGAACGGCTTGATCCACGGCTCGTGGATCAGCGTCACGCCATCGCCCATGCGGATGGTTTCGTACCAGTGGCCGGCGTCGATGGTTGGAAGCGTGCTCATGTTCAGTCCGCAAGGAGGATGATGTCGCCAGCATCGCACGATACCGCGACCACGTCGCCCGGCTGGACGGCCGATGCCGAGGGAACCTTGGCGATGAAGTGCAGCGCCGGGTCGGTCGTGGAGGTCCCCAGCACACGCTTGAAGCTGCCCTGGAAGACAACGTCGCTCACTTTGACCATGCCAAGCGGCACAGCGCCGCCGGCCGCGCCGAGGACAAGATGCTCAGGCCGAATGGCCAGCACAACGGTCGAGCCGGTCGGCAATGTGCCGGGCAGCGAGAGCGACCCAAGCTTCGTGGTGACGGTGATTTTGCCGCTCTTCGCCTCCGTCACCGTTCCCGATATCAGCGTGCTTTCGCCCATGAAAGTCGCGGAAAAGCGCGTCGCCGGCCGTGCATAGACGCGCTCGGGCGGTCCTTCGTCCTCGATGCGCCCGTCATTCATCACCACGCAATGATCGGCCAGCGCCATCGCCTCTTCCTGGTCGTGGGTGACGTGGATGAAGGCGGTGCCGACGCGTTTCTGGATCGCTTTCAACTCGTCCTGCATCTGCCGGCGCAATTTCAGGTCGAGCGCGCCGAGCGGCTCGTCGAGCAACAGCACCGCCGGCTCGACCACCAGGGCGCGCGCCAGCGCCACGCGCTGCCGCTGACCGCCTGAAAGCTGGTGAGGCTTCTTGTCGAAGGCGGTGGCCAGCCCAACCAGCGCCAGCGCCTCGCGCGCTCTCGCTGCTCGGGTTGCGCCATCGACGCCCTGCATGCGCAGGCCGAAACCGACATTGCTGCCGACGCTCATATGCGGAAACAGCGCATAGTCCTGGAACACGGTCGTCGTCGGCCGCTTCGCCGGTGGCACGGCGGTGCAGTCCTCGCCGCGGATCAGCACCTTGCCTTCGCTCGGCGTGACGAAGCCGCCGAGGATGGACAGAAGCGTCGTCTTGCCGGAGCCGGACGGCCCGAGCAGGATCGTGTAGCTGCCCGGCTCGATCGTCAGCGAGACGTTCTTCAGCACCGTGTGCTGGCCGAAGCGATGCGAGACAGAGCTTATATCGACCAGTGGCGCACTCATGCCGGCTTCCTCCGCAACAGCATCAGCTCGAACAATACCACCAGTACGATGGATACGGCGAAGACCAGCGAGCCGACGGCGTTGGTCTTGGGATTGAGGCCGGAGCGCAGCAGGTTCCAGATCTCGACCGGCAGCGTCGTGTCGAAGCGCGTCAACAGGAACGAGATGACGAATTCGTCCCAGGAGAAGGTCATCGACAGGAAGTAGCCGGCGAAGATGGCCGGCGCCATGACAGGCACCGTGATCAGCAGCAGCACCTTCCATTCCGGCGCGCCGAGGTCGCGCGCAGCGCGCTCGATATTGATCTGGTGGTCGCCCATCTGGCTGTAGACGATGGCAAAGCAGAGCGGCAGGTTGATCACCACATGGCCGATGCCGGCGGCAGTGAGCGACTTCGGCACGCCGGCCCAATTGAACAGCACCAGCAGCCCCATGCCGATGATCAGATAGCTGACGGTCAAGGGCAAGGTGATCAGCCCGCGCATCAGGCCTGAGCCCGGCAAGACGAAGCGCGCAAAACCCCAGGCGGAGAGGAAGCCGAGCGTGATGGCGAGAGCCGAGGAGACGATTGCCACCAGCAGCGAATTGACTAGCGCCGAAGTCAGCCGCGTGTCGGCGAGCACGGCCTCGTACCAGCGCAGCGAAGGCCCGGTGAAGGGCGGGATCGGAAACGACGTCGCTTGCAGCGAAAACAGCACCAGCACCACCACCGGCAGGAAGATGAAGCCATAGATGGCGAGGGCATAAAGGCCGGAGACGAGGCGGATGAAAGCGCGCATGGTCAGGCCCGCTCGATCTTCAGCCAGCGGGCGCAGGCGAGATAGGCGATGGTGACCACCGCCATCAGAATGATCGACAGCGCAGAGGCGAGCGGAAAGTCGCCGCGCCGGCCGATCTGCATCATGACGAGCTGCGGCATCAACAGCTCGTTGTTGCCGCCGAGGATCTGCGGCGTGATGTAGTCGCCGATGCACAGCACAAAGGTGAGAAAGGCGCCGACCATGATGCCCGGCAGCGTCAGCGGCAAAACGACGTGCAGGAATGTGCGCACCGGCCCGGCGCCGAGGTCGGCGGCGGCCTTGCGGTAGCTTGGGCTGAGCTGCTTCAGATTGGCAAAGATCGTCAGCGTCAGCAGCATGACGAAGAAATGCACGAAGCCGGTGACGGTCGCTAGCCGCGTATTGGCGAGTTGCAGCGGTTCGCCGAGCAGGCCGGAGCCGGTCAGCGCCCGGTTGACGACGCCGTTCTGCGCCAGCACCAGCAGCCACGAATAGGAGCGCACGACATAGGAGGTCCAGAACGGCAGCACCGCCAGCATCAGCGCCAGCCGCTGCCAGCGCTCCGGCACCTGCTCGGCCAGGATCCACGCAAAGGGATAGGCAAGCAGCACGGAGATCACGGTAACGATAGCGGTGACCTGCAGCGAGTTCACCATCGCCTGCCAGTAAGATGGATTGGCAAAGAACTGGCTGTAGTTGGACAGCGTGAAGCCGCCGCCTTCATGCGCGGTCAGGCTGGATACCGCCATGGCGACGAAGGGCAGCACGAAGAACAGCAGCGTCCAGCCGAGCGCCGGCGTGACCAGCGCCCAGGGCAGGGCACGCTCACTCTTCGTGGCAGCGCTCACGACCGGTAGCCGGTCATTGCGCCTGCAGCATTTCGGTCCAGACGTCTTGCATCTTCTTGTCGAGATCGGCGTTCGGCGCCGGATAGGACTGGGCGCGGGCGAGGAATTCCGGCTGCTCGTCGAAACGCAGGATCTTCTTCTGCTCGTCGCTCAACGCCGCCTTGCTGTTGGCCGGCATGCCCCAATAGCAGGACGAGGTCGCGAGCCGCGCCTGGCCTTCGGGGCTCATAATGTACTGGATGAATTTAAGCGCCAGCTCCTTGTTCTTGGAATCCTTGAACATTGCCAGCGACTGCGACCACAACACGGCGCCTTCTTTCGGGATCGAGAAGTCCAGCGCCGGGTTTTCCTTGGCTAGCCCGGCCGTCACCCATTCGCCGCCGCCGACCAGTATGTCGACCTCGCCGGTTGCCAGCGCCGTCTGGCTGGCGGTCACTTCGCCGACCAGCTTGGCGTTGGCCTTCATTTTGAGCAGCTCTTCCTTAATGGCGGGAAGGTCGGCTTCGGTCAGTTCCGCCGTCCTCTTGCCGATCGCCAGTGCGGCCATGCCGATGACCGGCAGGTAATAATCGTAGATGGCGATCTTGCCCTTGTATTTGTCGCCGGTCAGCGCCGCCATCGACTGCATGTCGGCCGGGTCGACCTTGGTCTTGTTGTAGCCGATCGTGTTGTAGCCGAACTTTTCGGTGATGCCGTAGCGCTTGCCGTCGACCACGGTGGAACTGTCCATCTTCACCTGCGGGAAGAGGTCGGACAGCGGCAGCTTGTCTTCCGGCAGCGGTTCGAACAGGCCCTTTTCGACGCCTCGCGGTACGTCGATGCTGTCGATCACCATCACGTCCCAATCGCCGGGCTGCGACTGTTCGACGATGGCCAGGCCGGCGCCGGTGCCTTCGAACTCCTTGACATTGACCTTGACGCCGTTCGCTTCCTCGAACGGCTGCAGCAGTGCCGGATCGGCGTGATCGCACCAGATCAACGCATTGAGGTCCTGCGCCTGAGCGAGGCTGCCAGCCGCCAGCAGCAGTGCTGCCGCGGCGCACGCGCCTTGGAGATGGCTCTTCAGAACGGAAAGCGGATTCCTGACGGTTGGATTGGGGGTCTTTGGATTGACGGACATCGAGTGTTCTCCCTTGCCTTTTTGGCTTGTGGCAAAAAATTGAACCAATTCTAAAATTGAGTCAATTCTGTTTTTGTGGCAAACAGCCGCTATGAGCGGATTGCGGGCAAGGCAGAAGGCGGATCGGCACCGCCGCATCATAGAGGCTGCGGCGGCGCTTTTCCGCGATGCCGGTTATGAAGGCGCCAAGATCGAGACCATCGCCGCGCAGGCCGAAGTCTCGGTCGGCACGATCTACAATTACTACCAGAACAAGGGCGACATCCTCGGCGCCATCGTCTCGATGGAGGTCAACGAGGTGCTCAATGCCGGGCGCGGCGTCGTCGCCAACCCGCCGGCCAATATCGGCGACGCGCTGGACACGCTGCTCGGCATCTATATCGAGCACTCGCTGCATTACCTCAGCAAGGAGATGTGGCGGCAGGCCATGGCGATCTCGACGCAACTGCCCGACAGCCCGTTCGGCCAGGCCTACACCGCGCTAGACCGCGCACTGACCGAGCAGATCCGCGCGCTGATCGCCCGCCTGCAGGCGCTCGGCCTGGTACGCCGCGACATCGACGGGCCGGCGCTGGGCGAACTCATCTTCAACAACATGAACATGATGTTCATCGAATTCGTGAAGCGAGAGGAGGCGAGGATTGCCGAACTGCGCACGGCGATACGCAGGCAGAACCGGATATTGGTGGCGGCAATCGGAATGTAAGAAGATCAAGAGCGAGTAGGGCCTGCAACACAAATCGCCGCAGCCGGAGCATCGCCTAACGGTTGATCAGCCATAGAATGGCCGAGAGCACGATGCTGACCAGTATCCCCGTGGTGATGGGGACATAAAGCCTGAAGTTCTCACGCTCGATCACGATATCGCCGGGCAGCCTGCCAAGGCCGGTCCGGGCCAACCAAGGCCACAGCAGGCCTATGGCGACTATGCTGAGACCAACGACGATCAGAGTTCGCGACATGGCTGCATCCTGCCGGAAATAGTATCATGCCAGAAATCTAGTGTTGACGGGTCTGCAAGCAGCGCTTCCTCTCGATGTTGCCTCTTGAGTTGAGGTTGAAATCTGTTACAACCTAAAAGGGCATCAAGGAGGGATTGGATGCAGATTTCCATCTGGCATTGGGCTATAGTGCTGCTGCTGATCGGCGTGCCTGTTTTCTTTGCCGTTCGGTCAGCCGCAAAGCCATTACAGGATACTTCGGCTCTCGTAGGTTTCGGAGGCTGGCTTATGCTGCTGGCGATCCTTCAGGCTTTCTCTCCGCTACGCACGCTCGTCTCATTGGGCTCATCGAGTGAAGGCTACCGACAGCTCATGACGCTCCCGAATGGCACTTTGGCGGTCTACGGAGAGATTGCCCTCTTGCTGGCGTTTGCGGTGTTCCAGGTGGTTGTGCTCTTTGCGATGCTGCTGCGGAGTTACCGCTTCAAGCAGCTATTCCTGTATCAGTGGTTTGCAATACCAATCGTGTTTATTCTGGACGCGGTATGGATCTCAGCGGTTATGAGCGCTCCTGTGAGCTTGGTGCTTGCAGGGCATGCGCTGGTAATGCCCGCAGTTTCTTTTGTCTTGACCGGCATCTGGGTCGCCTACGTCTACAAGTCGGTCAGGGTGAGAAACACGTTCGACCGGGTCGCCATATCCGGTCAGGTCGCGAGTGCTTCATAGAGCTTGCCGCGAGTCCTATGTATGGCTGCCGACAAAAATGCCGGGCGCCCAATATGGACCCGGATCATCCGGCTACTAGGCCTGCTCTAGCGAGGATTTCAGGAGCCGGCGTGACATGCCCGTGCGGCTTGCAGTAGTCCGGGTCGATCGCGCGATAGCCGAGCAGATGGCCGAGTGGCGCTAGGATCGCCAGCGCCACTTGCTGAATCGAAGGTGGCGGGTGCGTGAAGACGATCACGTCGGCAAATTCCCTGGCGATGACTGCCGCCTGAAGCGGCGAAGGTCTGCCTTTTCTGTCCACCTTGCCGGCATTGGCCAGGCCGAAGAGCATGCCAATCAGCAGCTCGAAACGGTTCGGGTCGACATCTTCCGCACCTGGCGCCCGATCGACTTCGACCAGCACATGCGCTTCTTCGGTTTTGCTGCTGTTCCACCAATCATGTGCGACGCCCGCTTCGACCGTGGCGGATTGGCCAGGCCCCAGAGACAAAGTCTTCCCGCCGATGCAGGCGTCGAGCCGGCCGCCGAGGACGGTAAACCGTTCTGTCAGGTTCGGGTGGAAGTGCTCGCCCACCACTGCGGCTCCCGGCCGGGCGGTCAGATGAGCGATGCCAGGTCCCTGGCCGCGGTCTTCGGTGCCACGCAGGATGACTGCATATTCGCCGGTCACCTTGTTCTCGTAGACATCTCCACAACGTGACATGGATCAGCTCCGGGTTCAGAGCACCGCTGCCGGCAAGGTTACGGTTAAAGGGTTGGTCGTTCAACGACGCTCGAACGGGCGATTGTGAAATTCTTGCGCCGGCTCCGTCGACACGGGCGCGACCGGCGCTCTACCGGATATGCTTAGGCGGGCGCGCTCGTGGAAACGGCACGACCGTCAGTGGCGCCTTGCGGAATTCCGCGATGGCTATTTCTTCAATCAGCGCGTCGAGGGCCTCGTTGACGCGTCGGCTCGTTTCATCCGCGCCGCAGAGGCGGTTTTGTGCGCACTCCAAAAGCTCTCGCGCCGCGGCGAAATCGCTTCGCATGACAACACCCTTTGGTTTTTGGCCCGCCGCACGGCCATTGTCGGCGCGCTTAATTGAGCGAGTGCTAATATACACAGGAGCAATTTAATCGAATGCTGTTAAATGGCCCGGAGCCCGGAGAGCGGCCGAAATGACCGCCCTGTAAGCGCAAGACACGAATAGGCTAGGGATCTCCTGGTATGAGACGCCAAAGCGCAATCTGATGTCAGATTAAGCCGGCAACTCACGCAAAATTTGTGGTTCGCCGAGGGGGGACGGTCGGGAACGCGTGGGGCCTAATACGTTCTTGGGCGGCTTAGAAATTCTCGGGCGGCGGCAATCTGGCGTCGATGCTCGCGAAGGAATGCCGCGCCGAAACAAATGGCGAAGGCCAGTACCGAAAGACTTGTCGTTGCTCTTGATGCAGGATCAGGATCGGGACTTATCAGGAAACGGAAGCCGAAGGCGAAGGCGAAGACGACAACGCCACCAAACATGCCGCTGACGAAGGGGGTAGTCGTGCGTCTCTGCTCCAACGAAGACTCCTAGGTTTTCCGCTAGGGAACTATGGTTTCCGCTAGGGAATATATGCGTTGAAGCTGATGTGCTACCGATCCTGACGGCCCCGGCCTGTGGATATCGGGGATGAGCAGATATCAGGCGCCCCGGAGGTCTCAAGAAGCCCGTGCTGGTGCCCCCGGACGGGATCGAACCGCCGACCTTCGGTTTACAAAACCGCTGCTCTACCAGCTGAGCTACAAGGGCACGGCGCCTCGGTTAGCATATTTGTTGCGCCAGTAAAGACAAAACTCCGTTTTTCGGTTCCCGGCGAACGCGCCGGTTCTGCCGCCAGGGCGTCCTGAAAACGGCCAATTCGCTCCCTATATTGATCGAAGGTGCAATCGCATCAGCGAGGCTGTCGCATGATCAGGTTTGTCATCATTCTCCCGCTCGTCGTCGTGACCTGGCTTCTCCTGGTGAAGCTCATCAAGGATCTGAAGCGCGCCAATATCGACTGGACCGGCGTCACCACCATCATCGGCTTCATCGCGCTCGCCTTCTGGCTTCGCCATATCACCGGCATGGGCTGAGGCCTGCCGATTGTTCCGGTGAACTGTCGACGGCGCGACCGTTCGTGGTCGCGCGGCTGACAGCATCAGACCGGGCGATTTCCCCCGTCGAGAAAAAATCCAAAAAGATCTTCGAACCTTTTTCCTTGTTGCGACGACTGATGGTCAAGGGGCGGTTGGATCGCCTCCCACAACAAGGAGATCGTCATGTTCAAGCGCACCATCGTTTCCGGCCTCGTCGCCACCACTGTCGCCGCCGCCATGCTGGTCGGCACGGTTCAGCCTTCAGCCGCCCATCACAAGCACAAGCACCTCGGCATCGGTATTGCCGCAGGTGTCGGCGGCTTCCTGCTCGGCAGCGCGCTGGCCCAGCCGCGCACCGTCTATATCGAGGAAGACGGCGGCTCCTGGCACGTCCGGCGCTGCCTCAATCGCTACCAGAGCTACGACCCGTACTCGGACACCTATGTCGGCTAAGACGGTTATCGCCATCGCTGCCGGCTTTGAGAGCCACTATGCCAGCTTGAGAGGAGGTGACCGTTTCAGGCACCGGAAGAAGGGGCACCCCACTGCCCCATTTTCTGTGTGTCTGGGCTCCTATTCGAATGGTCGACCGCCACTGTCGGCATAGCGCATCATTTTCGAATTGGGCGCCGTCGATGAAACTGCCAATCTCCCCCCTTGCGGGGGAGATGCCCGGCAGGGCACAGGGGGGTGCTGTCCCGCACTACCTGTCAATAGATGACAGTCAAGTCCTAAGCCAATTCCCAGTTGGAGTGGCTAAACATCGAAGCCGGCGATCCTTCCCACCCCCCTCTGTCCTGCCGGACATCTCCCCCGCAAGGGGGGAGATTGGATTGCCGAACGGCTTTCGCCAACCGCCAACACTGAAGACTGCCTTATCCCGCCGTTCGGCTCTTGCCGGATGTACAGCGATTTCCCGACAGCCTAATCTACTGCCGAGCCGAAACAGGGAGAGGGCGCTTGGGCGAGCACGATCCGAACGAAGAGCCGATCGAGACGGTTTTCCGCAACGGCACAATCACCACCGTCGGCATCCTGCTGGCGTTCTCGTTGGGCTTCATCACGCATTGGGCCGCCAACCCGATACCATGGGAAATCTATCACCTGGCCGCAGTCGTGCCGATTTTGATCGGCATTGCCCTGCAGATACGAGCGCTGCGGTTGCTGCTCGACTTAACGTCTCTACAACGGCGCGTTCTTGAACGCGCCAATCGTATCTTCATTGCCGGCCTCATCTTCACCGCCTGCGGAGTTGGGCTGGCGATGCTGCTTGATTTCTACGACCTATCGACCAAGAGCGCGGTGCCCGGGGCCTAGCTTTGGCCATCCTGGCTGATGTCGCACCATTCGGCGCTGGTCAGCGCTGCCATGCGCTCGGTTCGCTGCCAAGGCCGGGACGGGTCGGCAGGCCGCCGATCATCCTCGTCACCTCTGCAGCTGCATCGCGTACCAGCGGGCCGATCTCGGCTAGCCGTTCCGGCGTGACCCGCACCGTCGGCCCGGAGACCGAAACGCCGCCGATCGGCTCGCCGAATTCGTTGAAGATGGCGGCGGCGACGCAGCGCATACCCGGATGCCGCTCCTCGTCGTCGACCGACCAGCCGCGCAATTTGATCGTCACCAGGTCGCGGGCGAGAGCCGAGATGTCGGACAGCGTGTTTTCAGTGAAGCGCTCCAGCCCGGCCCGGCGCAGGATGGTGGCGACGCGTTCCGGCTCGAGATGCGCCAGCACCGCCTTGCCGATACCCGAGGCATGGAAGGAGCTGCGCGTGCCTGGCCGGAAGAAGGCGCGGATCGCCTGATGGGTCTCGACCTGGCTGACGAAGACGACGCAATCGTCCTCGGCGACGCCGAGATTGGCGGTCTCGCCGGTCTTCTCCATCAATTCCTGCATGACGATACGGGCGCGGTCCACCAGCTTGCGGCGGCGCAGGAACGCCGCGCCCATGCGATAGGTCTCGACGCCGATCGACCACAGCTGGTCGGTGCCGTCGAACTCGACCATGCCATGGTTCTCCAGCGTCGTCAGCATGCGGTAGGCGGTGGATGCTGGCAGACCGGAACTGGCGGCGATCTCGCTCAGCGACAGGCCGCTGCCATCGGCCACGATTGCCAGGATGCGCAGCGCCCGGTCCAGCGACTGCACCGAAGCGGCCTCGGACGGCCCGTTGAAGGCGCGCGGCCGGCCGCGCTGGCGTTTTTCGGTGGTTTCCATCGGGCCGTTCTTCGCTCTGTTTGCCCAAATAGGCAATGGAAAAGTTTTTCACCGCTTTGCGAAGTGAATTCGTGGAAAACAGAAAGCCAAATCAATTCAATCCACAAGAGCCGTTTTCTAGAAATGAAAAAATATTCTGAAAAAATTGAGAAATCGTTGGTGCGGTGGCATCATCGGCTATCAACAATTCCGTGGAGGCTGACATGGCCAGGATGCGCGCAGTCGACGCAGCGGTTCTCGTTCTCGAAAAGGAAGGCATCTCCTGTGCCTTCGGCGTGCCGGGTGCTGCGATCAACCCGCTCTATTCGGCGCTGAAGGCGAGGGGCAGTATCCGCCACATCCTTGCGCGTCATGTCGAGGCGGCCTCGCATATGGCCGAAGGGTTTACCCGCGCCAGGTCGGGCAATATCGGGCTGTGCATCGGCACTTCGGGTCCCGCCGGCACCGACATGATCACCGGTCTCTATTCGGCCGCTGCCGATTCTATCCCGATCCTCTGCATTACCGGGCAGGCGCCGCGCGCGCGTCTCAACAAGGAAGATTTTCAGGCCGTCGACATCGCCGCCATCGCTGCACCCGTCGCCAAATGGGCGGTCACCGTCATGGAGCCCTATCTGGTGCCGATGGCGCTGCAGAAAGCGTTCCATCTGATGCGCTCGTCGCGGCCGGGGCCGGTGCTGATCGATCTGCCGGTCGATGTGCAACTGGCCGAGATCGAGTTCGACATTGATGCCTATGAGCCGCTGGTGCCGTTCAAGCCAGCAATGTCGCGCGCTCAGGCCGAGAAGGCGTTGACGATGCTGAACGCAGCGGAAAAGCCTGTCATCGTCGCCGGCGGCGGTATCATCAACGCCGATGCGTCGGACCTGTTGATCGAATTCGCCGAAGTCACCGGCGTGCCTGTCATCCCGACACTGATGGGTTGGGGCGCGATCCCCGACGACCACCGTCTGATGGCCGGCATGTGCGGCCTGCAGACCTCGCACCGCTACGGCAACGCGACGATGCTCGAAGCCGATTTCGTCTTCGGCATCGGCAACCGCTGGGCCAACCGCCACACCGGTTCGGTCGACGTCTACACCAAAGGCAAGAAGTTCATCCACGTCGATATCGAGCCGACGCAGATCGGCCGGGTCTTCGCGCCGGACCTTGGCGTCGTCTCGGATGCCGGTGCGGCGCTTAAAATGCTGCTAGACGTCGCCACCGAATGGAGGACGGCCGGAAAATTGCGCGACTGGTCGGGCTGGGCCGGCGAATGCCGGCAGCGCAAGAAGACAATGAAGCGCAAGACCCATTTCGAGCAGGTGCCGCTGAAGCCGCAGCGCGTCTACGAGGAGATGAACAAGGCGTTCGGCCGCGACACCACCTATGTCACCACGATCGGCCTGTCGCAGATCGCCGGGGCGCAGTTCCTGCATGTCTACAAGCCGCGCAACTGGATCAATTGCGGCCAGGCCGGGCCGCTCGGCTGGACATTGCCGGCAGCACTCGGCGTTCGCGCCGCCGATCCGGACCGCACCATTGTCGCGCTGTCCGGCGACTATGATTTCCAGTTCATGATCGAGGAACTGGCGGCCGGCGCACAGCACAAATTGCCCTACATCCATGTCGTGGTGAACAATGCCTATCTCGGCCTGATCCGCCAGGCACAGCGCGGCTTTTCGATGGATTTCGAGGTCAGCCTGGCCTTCGAGAACGTCAACCGGAAAGACGAACCTGAGGCGGGCTACGGCGTCGACCACGTCGCCGTTGCCGAGGCGATGGGCTGCAAGGCGGTCCGGGTGCGCCGGCCGGAGGAATTCGCCGGTGCCTTCGAAGAGGCGCAGCAGCTGATGAACGAGCACCAGGTTCCGGTGGTGCTCGAATTCATCCTCGAGCGCGTCACCAATGTTTCGATGGGTACCGAAATCGACAAGATCACCGAATTCGAGGAACTTGCCGAGCATCACGAAGATGCCCCCACGGCGATCGTCATGCTGGACTGACTGGGAGAAGAAGAATGCCACGGTTTTCAGCCAATCTTTCGATGCTCTTTCCCGAGCATAACTTCCTCGACCGCTTCGATGCCGCCGCCCGCGCCGGCTTCAAGGGCGTCGAGTATATCGGCCCCTATGACCATGCGCCGGATGTGGTCGCGGCCAGGTTGAAGAAGAACGGGCTGACGCAGGTCCTGTTCAACCTGCCTGCCGGCGACTGGGCCAAGGGCGAACGCGGCATTGCGATCCTGCCGGACCGCGTGCCGGAGTTCCGGCAAGGCATTGCCAAGGTCGTCACCTATGCGCACGCGCTGGGCTGCGAACAGGTCAATTGCCTCGCCGGCATCGCGCCGCAGGGCGTCGATCGCTCCGTGCTGGAAGACGTCTTCGCCGAAAATCTGGCTTTCGCGGCCGAAAAGCTGGAGCAGGCCGGCATCAGGCTGCTGATCGAACCGATCAACACCCGCGACATTCCGGGTTTTTTCCTGAATTACTCGCATCAGGCCCTGGCGCTGATCGACCGCGTCGGCTCGAAGAACCTGTTCCTGCAATACGACATCTATCACATGCAGATCATGGAGGGGGATCTCGCCCGTACCATAGAGGCAAACCTCAGCCGCATCGCACATATCCAGCTTGCGGACAATCCCGGCCGCCATGAGCCGGGGACGGGCGAGATCAATTTTCCCTTCCTCTACAACCACATCGACCGCATCGGCTATTCCGGCTGGGTCGGCGCAGAATACAAGGCAAAGGGCGGAACGGAAGCCGGGTTGGGGTGGTTTCGGGACGCGGCCGGGCAGGGGAGTGCGGCGGCGTAGACGCTACGTGTCGCACGTCGCGTTCCCTCGCGCCCCCCTCTGGCCTGCCCTCTTTGCCAAAACTTGGCATCTCCCCCACAAGGAGGGAGATTGGATGTCACCGCCGCTTTCGCCAATTTTCGAGGTCGGGAGGGCCGGCGCGGGAACTGCCGATCTCCTCACTCGTGGGGGAGATGGCCGGCAGGCCAGAGGGGGGCGCGCAGGAACGCCGCCTTAACAAGAAACGGAGAACTACCATGGAAACCATCGGCTTCATCGGCCTCGGCATCATGGGCGCGCCGATGGCGGGGCATCTGCTCGACGCCGGCTATCAAGTCTTCGCCAGCGACCACCGCTCGAAACCGCCGGCCGATCTCGTCGACAAGGGTCTGAAGATCGTCTCTGGCCACAGCGCCGTCGCGAAAACGGCCGACATTGTCATCACCATGGTTCCGGATACGCCGCAGGTGGCCGACGTGCTGTTCGGCGAAAACGGCGTCGCGTCCGGGCTGACAAGAGGCAAGCTGGTCATCGACATGAGCTCGATCTCGCCGATCGAGACCAAGGAATTCGCAAAAAAGATCAACGATCTCGGCTGCGACTATCTCGATGCGCCGGTGTCGGGCGGCGAGGTCGGCGCCAAGGCAGCGTCGCTGACCATCATGGTCGGCGGCGAGGAAAAAGCCTTCGAACGCGCCAGGCCCATCTTCGAGAAGTTGGGCAAGAACATCACGCTGGTCGGACCGAACGGCGTCGGCCAGACAACCAAGGTCGCCAATCAGATCGTGGTCGCGCTGACCATCGAGGCCGTCGCCGAAGCGCTTGTCTTTGCTTCAAAAGCCGGCGCCGATCCGGCCAAGGTCAGGCAAGCGCTGATGGGCGGGCTCGCCGCCTCGCGCATTCTCGAAGTGCACGGCGAGCGCATGATCAAGCGCAGCTTCGCGCCGGGCTTCCGCATCGAACTTCACCAGAAGGATCTCAATCTCGCGCTGGAAGGCGCGAAAGCCCTCGGCGTGGCGCTGCCCAACACCTCGACCACGCAGCAATTGTTCAATTCTTGCGCGGCGAATGGTGGGGCTAAGGAAGATCATTCGGCGCTTGTTCGAGCGCTGGAGCGGATGGCGGGATGTGAAGTGGGTGAATAGTGAATGGTGGGTAGGTAGTCAGTAGCAGATAGGTGAGTAGTTGATAGTGAATTGGTCACGACTTACGTGCAGTCTCACCATTCACCATTCACCATTCACCATTCACTCTTTCAAAAATTTCCTTGCCGCATAAAGCGCCACCGCCGCCGCGTTCGACACATTGAGGGAGCGGATGGCGCCGGGCATGTCGAGCCGGGCAAGCGTCGTCACCGTTTCGCGCGTTTTCTGGCGCAGGCCTTTGCCCTCGGCGCCCAGCACCAATGCGATCTTTTCTCCCGAAAAACTCTTTTCGAGCTCCGCCGGACCGTCCGAATCCAGCCCTATCGTCTGGAATCCGGCCTCGTGCAGTTGGCCGAGCGCGTCGGCGAGGTTCTTCACCTCGATCTGATCGATGTGCTCCAGCGCACCGGAGGCCGACTTCGCCAGTACGCCGGATTCCTGCGGGCTGTGGCGCGCCGTGGTGATCAGCGCGCCGGCGCCGAAGGCCACCGCCGAGCGCAGGATCGCGCCGACGTTGTGCGGATCGGTGATCTGGTCGAGCACCAGCACCAGCCTGGCGTCGCCAAGCGCATCGAGCCGCTTCGGTTTCAGCGGCTCGGCCTCGATCAGCACACCCTGGTGCACAGCATCGGAGCCGGTGACCTTGTCGATGTCCCTGGGCTCGACCAGTTCCGCCTTGAAGGCCAAAGCACCGAGATCGGCGATTGCCAGCCGCTCGGCAGCGTTGCGCGTCACCAGCATTTTTTTGATCTTGCGACGCGGATTGTCGAGCGCCGCCCGCACCGTGTGCAGCCCGTAGAGCCGCACCAGTCCATCCGCCGGGTTCTCGCCGGCCGGCACCGGCTGGCGTGGCCTGAACGACGGCGCGCCGCCGCTCTTCTCGTCGCGATGCGCGCGGCGCAGCTTGGCGTAGTGGGTGTCTTTCGGGGTCTTGGACTTGTTATCGTTGCTCATGGCCGGCTTCTATAGCCGTGTCGTCCGGCCATGGATACAGCCGCAGAAGCTGCTTGTCGGGCGAGGCGTGAGATTCAGCGCTTTTTGCCGGGCTGTTGCGGTTGACAGTTTTGGGCGCTGCCGCCATAAGGCGCTTCGCGGAAGGGCTGCTTTGGCGGCCGCGACGCGTCGATGCCTCGTTGCATGGCTCCGGCGGCAGACTGGAGAGGTGCCCGAGTGGTTAAAGGGGACGGACTGTAAATCCGTTGGCTATGCCTACGTTGGTTCAAATCCAACCCTCTCCACCACTGCCGGCCCGGAAGCCCTGAAACGCAGAGCGAGCGTCGGAGCGGATCCGACGCTTGACTGAAAGGCGCGGGTATAGCTCAGTGGTAGAGCAGCAGCCTTCCAAGCTGAATATGCGGGTTCGATTCCCGCTACCCGCTCCAGATTTCCCGCAGCCGCCGCGTCCCTCGCGCACGATCCCGAAGCAGGCAGCGCCAAGCGAAGCGCTTTGCCGATAGTTCAAAGTATTCGTTGCGCGTCCAAACGGACGCGCGACGAACTCTAATCTGTGTTTTACGCATATCGTTGTCCCAACCCGCAGGCGGCATTGGGCGACAGGCGTCAGCTCGCGAATTTGCTGAATATGGACGCGAGTTGGTTCTGCTGCGGCACTTGCCCTTTCGGCGTCAGCTGGTCGACAAGCCCGGGCAAGGCCGCGGACAATTGCTGGAGCAATTCCTGCTGGTTCAGGCCCGTCCTTTGGGCGATCTCCTGGATGATTTGTGGCCCGAGAGCACTGCCCAGATCGCTGGGGTTGATCGGCTGGTTCTGACCGGTGCCGACCCACGAATTGACGACGTTGCCGTGGCCGGCGTCCTTCAGTTTGTCGAGCAGGCCGCCCAGACCGCCGAGCAGTCCGCCGTCGGCGGATGCGGTTGCATCAGGCGGGACGGGGGCAGGGCTTTGCGCTGCCTCCGGCTGGGCGGAACTTCCACCGCTCAGCATTTTTCCCACCAAAAGTGCACCGAGCGCGATCATCAGCGGCTTGGCGACGTTGCCGCCGGGAACGGCATTGTCAAACAGTCCCATTGTGGATCTCCATGTCAAATTGCCCGTCCGTCTCCGACAATGACGCATTCATGGCGAATTTCAAGCCGGTTTGAGCTTTCCGTAATCATGATTTTCAAGTTGGCTTGAGCTTTGCTTAATAATGTGGAAGTAATCGAGCGCGGGGAACGGACAGGAAAAATGTCAATATTAAGCTGGATTATTCTCGGCGTCATCGCCGGCTTCATAGGCAGCAAGATTGTCAATAAAAGCGGGCAAGGCCTTGTGCTCGACATCGTGCTCGGGATTGTCGGGGCTATCGTCGGCGGGCTCATCTTCAGTGCGTTTGGTGCGTCGGGCGTTACCGGGCTCAACATCTACAGCCTGATCGTAGCCGTTGTCGGTGCCGTGGTTGTCCTGTGGGCCTATCACCAGTTCAGCGGCAAGAGGGCTCTGTAGAAGCCGTTCGGCAGTTGCGTCGGCATTCACCCGAATGCCGACCGCCTATCTGATCCTTTTGAGGATTTCGCGGATCAGCGTGTTGAGGCCGGCTTCCAGCCCTCTCACCATGATCGGCCATAATTCCTCGAGCAGTCGCTGCCATGCCGCATCGCGCCCAATCCTCACCGGCAGATTTGGCATCAAGCCCATTGCCGCCGTCACGTCGCGGCGCAGCCGTTCGCCACAGGCGCTTGCGCCGCTGATCGTCGGATCGAAGGGCAGCCGGGTGAATCCCATTTTCCGCGTTGTTCTATGCCGAGATTGCTCTCGACCTCGGCATGCGAGAGCACCGTTTTGGACGTGACCTTGATGCGGTAATATTTGCAGAGTTCGGCGACAACCGCGGTCATCGCGTCCCACTGCGCCCTGGTCATCGGATAGCGGCCGGCATCGAACGGCCTTTCCTCCCGGCCATGCAGCAGAGCGAACCCCGATCGAGCCGCCGTTGCAGTTGAGCGTGTGCGCGGCATATCCCGGTTTTACCCGGCCCGAATTGAGTGCGATCGAAGGCCGGCCCCTGACCAGACGGCCATTCCCCTCGACCAGTATGTGATACGCATCCCTGTCGGTATCGCCGGCCGAATGCGAGCCTGCCGTCCAATGGCAAATGACGCGCCTCATCGCAACATTGGGCAACCAGTCGGGCGGCAATGCCACAGAAATCTCCGCGACATAAGTTCAGTGACGGAGCACAGTATAGTTTGCTTGGCGGCGCACGCGAAAACGAAACGATAATTTGGTTGAGCGTTTCTAACGGTCAGCTATTCGCCGGCATCTCCGGCGACCGCGTGTTCTTCATATTGCGGCAGATCGTCGGTGATCGTGAACCACTTTGCCTTGGAGCCGACGAAGATGTGCTGCGTCGGGCGGATGGTCGGCTCGTCGACGAGGCTTCCCATGGCGACATGCACGAAGGCACCGTCGCGGACCACCGAATAGAGCAACGAGCCGCAAGTCTTGCAGTGCGCATCATGGCCGGTTTCGTCGCCGAAGATCATGAGATTGTCCTCGCCCGTCGCCAGGCTCAGCCTGTCGCGCTCGATGCCGGCGAATGGCTTGAAGGCCGAGCCGGTGGTGCGCCGGCAGTTCGAGCAGTGGCAGTTCGCGGCATAGATGAACGCGTCCGCCACCGCGTACTGAACGGCGCCGCACAGGCACTTTCCGGCGAGCGTGCGGTTGCGTGAATTCTGGTTGTCATCCGGGCTTGCCACGCGCTCCTCCCATTGTGCAGGCCGATTTCAGTTTCAAGCGACGACGGTCAACCGGCGCTTGCGCTCGTCGAGCGAGACGATGGTCAACCCGCTGGCCACCACCAGCAGGATGCCGCAGATGGCCAGCGCATTCGGGAGCTGCCGGAATACCACCAGGCCTGAAATCACCGCCCAGACGGTAAAGCAATAGTAGAACGGCGCCACCACGCTGGTCGGCCCGACGCGATAGGCCATGAAGATGAAGAAGTGGCCGAAGATCAGGAACAGTCCGGCGCCGCCCATCAGCAGCAGGTGACCGGTCCCAGGCACCACCCACTGCTCGGAAACCAGATGCGCAACGCCGGCGCCCGCGAGCACCACAATCACCGCGGAAATAGCCACGACCATTCCCGGCACGTCGGCGGCGACCTTGCGTCCGGCCAGATCGCGCGCCGCGGACAGGGCTGCATTGCCTAGCGCCAGCAGGGCGTAGACCGAAATCCCTTGTATTGTCGGTTGTGCCACCATCACCGCGCCGACAAAGCCGAGCCCGATCAGCGCCAGGCGTACCCCGCCGATCCGTTCGCCAAACAGCATCGAGGAGCCGACCAGCATCAGCAAGGGCGTGATCTGCCCGAGCGCGGTCGAGTCGGCGATCTGCATGTTGGCGAGCGCCACCACGTAGCAAAGGATAGCACCCAGCTCGAGCAGGTTCCTGCGCAAAACCTTGGCGTCTAGGATCAGCGGGATCTGCTTGCCATAGCCCAGCATGAACAGCAGCGGAATGCCCCACAATGTTGCCGCAGCGCCGCGCAGGAACAGCACCTCATAGGGCGGCAGTCCCGCGGTTGCGAGCTTCATCATCGTGTCGTTGACGATGTAGGACCCGGTCGAAACGACCATGAACAGCGGGCCTCGTATGGCAGTCGGGATGAAATGCATCGGCCCACGAAATCAGACCGGCGCCAGAGCGGCAATGGGCCAGATCCGGCTGTAAATCCGTCAAAGCCGTCAGCCGCCGCCGTAACCATTCCATTTGCCCTTGTTCGTTCCTATATCCGCGCCACATTCTCCGAAACCGGATCACGCGTTCGGGCGGGCGAGCGCGCTCGGCGACAAGGCACTTGTGTTTTTCGGCCTTAGTCGCTAATCGCCCCGCATTCGACTGAACTGAAGGTCCAGGCCGTCCCTAGGCCGTCCAAGGAAAGAGACTATGGCAAAAGGTAAATTCGAGCGCACTAAGCCTCATGTGAACATTGGCACGATTGGTCACGTCGACCATGGCAAGACGTCGCTGACGGCGGCGATCACCAAGTATTTTGGCG
>NZ_JAMYRY010000030.1:0-70708 GCF_040321655.1 Mesorhizobium sp. M0306
CCGGAGAGACGGGCAAGCCTGTCGTTTCCTTCCTTCAGGCGCTCATCGCGCCTGTCTTCAAGCTCGTCGGCATTCTGATGAAAGCCGCGCCGATCGGCGCTTTCGGCGCAATGGCCTTCACCATCGGTAGATATGGCATCGGTTCGGTCGTCAACCTCGCGATGCTGGTCGCGACGTTTTATTTCACCGCCTTCCTCTTCGTGTTCGGGGTTCTCGGCGCGGTCTGCCGCTACAACGGCTTTTCGATCTGTTCTCTCATTCGCTACATCAAGGAAGAGCTGCTGCTTGTCCTCGCAACGTCCTCCTCGGAGGCCGCGCTCCCCTCGCTCATGCAGAAGATGGAGAAGGCGGGCGCCAGGCGTTCGGTTGTGGGTCTCGTCATCCCGGCCGGATATTCGTTCAATCTGGACGGCACGAATATCTACATGACCCTGGCGGCCCTCTTCATCGCGCAGGCGACGAACACGGATCTGTCAATCGGCGATCAGGTGCTGCTGCTGCTCGTTGCGATGCTTTCCTCCAAGGGCGCTGCAGGTGTGACAGGTGCGGGCTTCATCACCCTGGCTGCTACGCTCGCCGTAGTTCCGAGTGTTCCCGTTGCTGGGATGGCACTGATACTCGGCATCGACCGCTTCATGTCCGAATGCCGGGCGCTGACGAATTGCGTCGGCAACGCAGTGGCATCCCTCGTCGTTGCCCGCTGGGAAGGAGAATTGGACCGAGCGCAGATGAAAGCCGCCTTCTGCGGTCATCAGCTTGCCGAGGCATCAAACCGGCTATCCTCCGCCGAGTAAGGTCGACGCACCGCGACCGGTTTCGCCAAGCTGGTCACATGACCTGAACGATCGACTCGCAGGCTCTAAACGGCGCCTCACGGACCATGTATCAGAAGCGCAATATGTGTGAGTGCAAATCATCGCCGCCCTAAGCGAATGAACCTTCCGTTATACCCGGCCGGTCTACATCTGGAGTAGTCCAATACGCTGTCGATCATTCAGTATGCGGGCGTCTCCACTTTGCCCACCCGAAACCATTGTCGAATCGCGCTAGGTGACAGAGAGCCAGCCTGCGTCAAAAACCAATCAGAATAGGATCCATGACCAAGCGCCCCACAATTGCCGATCTCGCCCGCGAAGCCCGAGTCAGCGTAGCAACGGTCGATCGGGTTCTGAACGCCCGCCATCCGGTGCGCGAGGAGACCGCGCGGCGGGTCCACGACGCCGCCCACGCGATCGGCTATCATGCTGCCGGGCTCATCAAGCAGCGCTTGCGGCGAGACCTACCGTGCTACCGTCTGGGCTTCATCTTGAGAAAACCGGCCCAGCATTTCTACCAAGACTTTGCGCGCGAGGTCGAAGCGTCGGTCAATTTGGCCCAGTCCTTCCACGGCATTCCGCTCATCCAATTCGCCCCGTCACATATGCCGAGCGACCTAATCGCACCGCTCAAGGATTTGGGCGCACGCTGCCATGCGATCGCGATGGTGGCACCGGACCACCCGAAAATTACAGCAGCGGTTGAGGACCTCAAGGCCAAAGGCATTCCGGTTTTCTCGCTGCTTTCCGACTTCGCCGCCGGCGTGCGACAGGGCTATATCGGCCTCAACAACCGCAAGGTGGGGCGCACGGCCGCTTGGATGGTGTCCAAGGTCGCAAAACGGCCCGGCAAGGTGGCGGTGTTTGTCGGCAGCCATCGTTTCCAGGGGCACGAGCTCCGTGACGTCGGCTTTCGCTCCTATTGCCGTGAGAACGCGCCGACGTTCGAGGTGCTCGATCCGCTTGTGAACCTGGAGAAACGGCAGGTCACCTACGAGGCAACGCTTGATCTCATGCAGCGGGAACCCGAGCTCGTCGGCTTCTATGTCGCCGGCGGCGGCATGGAGGGCGCCATCTCCGCGGTCCGGGAAGAGGGTAAAAGTCGCGATCTCGTCGCGATCGTGAATGAAATCACGCCGGAATCTCGGGCGGCACTCGCAGATAACATCATCACGATGGCGGTCGCCACGCCAATGCGCCGGCTTTCCCAGGAGCTGATAACGCTGATGACGCGGGCTATCGAGACCGGCACTGCTGAAACACCAGGACAGACATTTCTGCCGTTCGACATCCATCTGCCGGAAAATATATGAAGCTGATGGATTCTATCGTAAGCGGGGAGTTTCCTTTCATAAATGAGAGAAAGTTGATTGATGATCCGATCCACGCGGGGTAGCCGCACCCCACAGGCCTCAGCCGCGGCCCAGGATGAAAGCGCCGATTGAGTGAACGGATCGGCCGCGCGTTCAGGCGGAAGCGCGAGGTAAATTCCCTGCATCCGCAGCGTCGACCTCGACCGGCTTCATTGCCAACATCTCGACGTTGTCGGTGCAGGGCGGTGTCGTCAAGGATGCCTCACGCCAGTAGCCGAGCGAGGCCGGCACAGTCCATTGGGATCGACCTCGTCGACCGCCATCTCCTCGCCTGGCCGCGCGTGAAAAGCCGCGGCAAGGCCGGCAAAGTTGGCATTTGAGTGGGGCTAAACATCTTCTGGGACTTCGCACGCGAAATCGGAGGCGGCAGTCAACTCAGCACCAACCGGGCATGTGTTCTGCTCGTTCCTGGCCCTCGTACTCAGCAAGGAACTGCGCCGCTCTGCCCCGAATGGCAACCGCTCCTCCGCGACCGCCTCCAGGAGCCACCGTCGAAAAGGATGGTCGCGTCGTCACCACCACGTCACGGCAAAAGTGGGCAACGTCTTGAAGGCAGCTGGCATCGCTCTGCGACACACCTCGACAAACAACTCGCCTGAGATCACCCCCAAAAAGGTAGTGGTAACACGCGCCGGCGCGCGCCTAACATGCTGATTAATGACATTATTCTTACAGCCGGTGTTTAAGTGGGGCTAAATCTCTTCTGGGACTTCGCACGCGAAATCGGAGGCGGCAGTCAATTCGGTACCAACAACGGCAAGGTCGGATCCGGCGTGCCCGAGACGCTCAATAATTTCAAGCAAAGGCGCCAGGCGAGATGCCTCCTGCAACATCATTTCCCGCATCCACAGGCTTGCCGGATCAGTATTGTGAAGCGCAGGCCATTGGACGGCCTCCGTGAATGCGGGATGAGGAAGTGGCGGCGGAAGTCCGACAATCCGCAGGGGTGTTGTTTTTGCGAAATGCTGCGCCAGCCGTAAGGGCATGGTCCCGATGCGGTTGGTGCCTGATACAACGGGCGGGATCATGCTAAAGCCCTGTACGACGACCTCGATACGTCTCTCGAAACCGTGCTCGAGCAAATACCATTCCTCCATGGTGGGCTGCCGGGTGTGCCTGAATCTGAGCACAACATGCCCCATGGACAAGTATCGCTCGAATGTAAGTGGCTCTGACAGCTGCTTGTTCGTGCCGCAGCCTACGCATACGAGCATATCTTCGAACAGGGCTGCGCGAGGATGTTTCGACATGAACACTTCCGGCATAATCAGAAAATGAACGTCGCCGCGCCGGAGAAGCTCCTCGGGGTCGTCGGAAATAGGCAGACATTCGAAGCGGACGGCGGGAGCTTCCCGCGCAGCACGCTCTACGATCTTCTTAAAAAATACGAGCGTGAGGTAATCGGAAAGCATGATTCGGAAGAGACGATCCGATTGGGCTGGGTTAAAGGCGTCCCAGGAAATAATCGATAGCTGGATGTGCAGCAATGCGTCCCGGACTGCTGGGGCGAGCCCCTCCGCGCGCGGTGTCAAAATGAGCTCGCGGCCGTTCATCGCAAATAGCTCATCGCTGAAATAGGCGCGTAACCGAGCGACGGCGGCGCTCATGGCCGGCTGGCTCAGGTTAATACTGTTGGCCGCGGCAGTGACTTTACGCTCCCTGATCAGAGCGTCCAGCACAACGAGGAGATTCAGATCCAGCCCCTTAAACCGCATATCCTGATCTATCCAGCGTGTGGATGGGCATCATCTAAACAATCAATTTTACGAATTTACGAACCATGCATTAGAGGAACGTAAATGACCGACGTCAAGCTCAAATCGACGGCGCCGCGACACGGGCGGGAACATCGAGAGAGCTCATTGGCGAGCCCCACCGGCTGGCTCACCTTCGCTAACGACAACGGTTGAGTGCAGCCAACAACGCCGCCGCTTTGGCCGGGTAATGCAGCCCGCAAGAAACTATTTTGAAGAGAGGTCCTGAATGCGCCCTCAGGTGCAGTGGAAATTGTGCTGGGAAAACGAGTTGCAGCTCTCGGACCACGTCGAGCTCGCCCAGTTCTTTCGTAATACCTACGGGCCGACTGGGGCGTCCAACGCAGAACCGTTCGAAGGTAGTCGAAGCTGGGCCGGAGCCAGGCCTGAACTCCGCGTAATCGCCTATGATTCGAGCGGTGTAGCGGCTCACATGGGCATACTGCGCCGTTTCATCAAGGTTGACGCGGTCGACCTGTTGGTGGCTGAGCTGGGCCTGTACGGGGTACGTCCGGATCTTGAGGGTCTCGGAATCGCCCATTCAATCCATGTCATGCTTCCAATACTGCAGGAGCTTGGCGTTCCATTCGCTTTCGGAACCGTCCGGGACGCGCTGCGGAATCATGTTGAGAGGTTCGGACGGCGATACAGCCCTTTGGCCGTTTTGTCGGGAATTCGCGTGCGCTCCACCCGACCAGAGGCGCGCCTCGACCTGCCGCCCACACGCATCGATGACGCACTCACCATTGTTCTGTCAGTTGGACGGCCGATCAGCGAATGGCCCACGGGCACGATGATCGATCGGAACGGACCAGAGCTATGAGCCGTCCCGATTGCTTGTACGAAGTGCGCCGTGAGTGCTCTGACCGCACCGGCCGTCGCAGCGTTTATCTGACGTTTGACGACGGTCCCAATCCACTTTTCACACCGGAGATTCTGGATGTGTTGGCAGAGCAGCGGGTGCCGGCGACTTTCTTCGTCATCGGCGCCTACGCCTTAGAGCACCCGGATCTAATCCAACGAATGTTTGCAGAAGGGCACGAGCTAGGCAACCACACGATGACTCATCCGGATCTGTACAAATGCGGCTTCGGCGAAGTGCAACGTGAGATCTTTGAAGCGAACGGCGCCATCATGAGGGCGTGCCCTCAGGCCTCGGTGCGCTATATTCGCGCGCCCTATGGCGCCTGGAGCGAAGAAGTCTTCACAGCGTCACAGATCGCCGGGCTGACGGCCCTCCATTGGTCCGTCGACCCACGAGATTGGTCTCGCCCTGGGGTCGACGCGATTATCGATACCGTGCTCGCCTCTGTCCGGCCGGGCGCAATCGTACTCTTGCACGACGGATGCCCTCCCGGCGAGTTGAGCCAGGGCGCTCACGCCGGTCTGCGCGACCAGACGGTCACGGCGCTGTCCCGTCTGATTCCAGCACTGCATGAGCGCGGATTTGTAATCCGCTCACTTCCTCAACATCACTGAACAAACGAGATCCCATGACTCTTCTTGGTACAACCAGCACTGTGGCCATTTCGCTTTATGCACTGCTCTCGACTGCTTATAAGAGCATGCAGGGGATTTATGCTCTGCCGACAAACGACTCATCGGCGTTGAAGGATCTCGTCGGCTCCGATCAACTGCCCAGCGTGGATGTCATCGTCCCCTGCTTCAACGAGGATCCGCGCACGCTTTCAGAGTGCCTGGCTTCCATTGCAGACCAAGAATACGCCGGAAGACTTCGGGTCTATGTGGTTGATGACGGTTCTGGAAATCGCGAAGCCGTAGGAACTGTCCACGAAACCTACGCGCGCGACCCTAGGTTCGACATCATTTTGCTTCCCGAGAATGTTGGAAAGCGCAAGGCGCAGATCGCCGCGATACGCCGCTCATCCGGGGATTTGGTGCTTAACGTTGATTCAGACACGATACTCGCGTCCGACGTCATTACCAAGCTTGTACCGAAGATGCGAGATCCAGCGGTCGGCGCAGTCATGGGTCAGTTGATTGCCAGTAACCGGAGCGAGAGCTGGCTGACAAGGCTGATAGACATGGAGTACTGGCTGGCTTGCAACGAGGAGCGCGCGGCACAGGCTCGCTTCGGTGCCGTTATGTGCTGTTGCGGCCCATGTGCCATGTACCGCCGATCTGCGCTCCTTTTGTTACTGGACCAGTACGAGTCGCAATTTTTTCGGGGCAAGCCAAGCGACTTCGGGGAGGATCGCCATCTCACTATCCTCATGCTGAAAGCAGGCTTTCGAACCGAGTACGTTCCGGGCGCCATCGCGGCCACAGTCGTTCCGAACAGACTCGGACCGTATCTGCGCCAACAACTCCGTTGGGCACGAAGCACATTCCGGGACACGCTGCTTGGGCTGCGCTTGCTGCCCGGCCTCAATAGCTATCTCACGTTGGACGTGGTCGGACAGAATCTCGGGCCGCTACTCCTCGCCCTATCGGTACTAACGGGCCTCGCACATTTCGCACTGACAGGCACTGTGCCTTGGTGGACAGGACTGATGATTGTGTCCATGACCATGCTCCGATGCAGCGTGGTAGCATTTCGTGCTCGACAGTTTCGATTTCTGGGCTTTTCCCTGCACACGTTCATCAACATCTTTCTCTTACTTCCCTTGAAGGCCTACGCGCTGTGTACATTGAGCAATAGCGATTGGCTGTCGCGAAGCTCTGCTGTCGCTACATCGAACACTGGGGGAAAACAGGCCCCCATCCAAACTCCGATCACTGGATCAAGCAGGGCAGAATTCTCACCGCATGCGGCTCCGCTTCGCAGGCTCAATCTTGCGCGGATTCTTCGGGATTAGCGCTTCGAGCAACATCTGCGGCGACGAGTGATCGCTAATTTCCTAGGTGGACGAGAGGTGGACGAGTTGACCCAGAACATGAATCATCAGTTGCTCGATCGGGAATTGGCCGCAGACGATCCGTGGCGCCTCGACGGCAATCCGTTCGAGCGGGAGCGCCACACGCAAATGCTCCAGCTGGCGCTTGCCCAAGGCTCCATTACAAATGCCCTCGAAGTCGGGTGCGCTGCCGGCGCATTCACGGAAAAACTGGCTCCCTACTGCCAAGGGCTCACCGTCATCGATGTCGTGGCGCAAGCGATTGCTCGAGCACGTCAACGGATAAAGGAGCCGTCGCGCATCAACTGGATAGTCTCCGATGTTCAACAGTTTTCGACCGGCGAGTTGTTTGACCTGATCGTTGTGGCGGAGGTCCTATACTACCTCGAAGACATAGCCGAGATGCGCGCGGCCGTCAAAAACCTGGTGCGGGTGCTTGCGCCAGGCGGGCATCTGATCTTCGGATCGGCAAGAGATGCTAATTGCCGTCGCTGGGGTCACGCCGCTGGTGCTGAGCCGGTCATCGCCATGCTGAACGAAACGTTGATCGAGGTAGAGCGTCTTGAGTGTCGGGGCGAGTCGGTCAACGAAGACTGCTTGCTCGTCCGTTTCCGGAACCCGCTTTCCGCTTCCTGATGAATCGAATCTATCGCCGTTAACGTGGAGACACTATGCGCATCTGTGGTACCAAGCTGACCCATGATGGGGCGATCGCCCTTGTCGAGGATGGACGGCTCGTCTTCTGCGTTGAGCAGGAAAAGCGGCACAACAATCCGCGTTATCAAACCATCGATAATCTCGACGCAATTGTCGCCGCTTTGGCGGAACAGGGGCTAAATCCTTGTGATGTCGATCAGTTCGTTATCGACGGCTGGGATGGCGAAGACGAGTCACAGTTTCAGGTCCGGCAGGCAACCAAGCAACTGCCAGTCTTGGCGTCCCTCTCGGTAAAATGAACCCATGTCCATGGTAGCGATCGATCTTACTGACGTAAGCAAAACTTATGACAAGCTCGTTGTCGACAGACTGTCGTTCCGCGTTGCGGCGGGGGAATGCTTCGGGCTCTTGGGACCGAACGGTGCGGGCAAAAGCACGATTGCGCGTATGGTCCTCGGCATGACATCGCCTGATGCGGGGAAGATTACTGTGCTCGGCGCTCCAGTGCCGGCGCGCGCGCGTTTGGCACGTATGCGCATCGGCGTGGTCCCGCAGTTCGACAATCTTGATACCGCGTTCACTGTACGCGAGAACCTGTTGGTGTTCGGGCGCTACTTCCGGATGAGCAGACGCCAGATCGAAGCGGTCATACCATCGCTGCTTGAGTTCGCCCGCCTCGAGAACAAAGCGGATGCGCGCGTCGCCGAACTGTCCGGCGGCATGAAGCGGCGCCTGACGCTCGCGCGTGCGCTGGTCAATGACCCGCACTTGCTGGTGATGGACGAGCCGACCACCGGCCTCGATCCGCAGGCCCGCCACCTGATCTGGGAACGGCTGCGATCGCTGCTGGCGCGGGGCAAGACTATTCTTTTGACTACCCATTTCATGGAAGAGGCCGAGCGGCTGTGCGATCGGCTGTGCGTTATGGAGGAGGGGCGCAAGATCGCCGAAGGCCGCCCGTCCGCACTCATTGACGAGCAGATCGGCTGTGACGTGGTCGAGGTCTACGGCGGCAATCCGCATGAACTGGGTGCGCTGATCCGGCCGTACGCACAGCGCATCGAGGTGAGCGGTGAGACGCTTTTTTGCTATGCACCCGATCCGGAGCAGGTGCTGGTGCAGCTACGCGGGCGCGCGGGTCTACGCCTTCTGCAGCGTCCCCCCAATCTCGAGGATGTGTTTTTGCGGCTAACCGGGCGCGAGATGGAGGACTGAACAATGGGCGAACGTTATGCGGCGGCCATGCCCGCCAATGCGTGGAATTGGGTCGCGGTTTGGCGCCGCAACTATCTTGGATGGAAGAAAATCGGGCTTGCATCGGTTCTCGGAAACCTCGCCGATCCGATGATCTACCTGTTCGGTCTCGGCTTTGGCATCGGAACAATGATAGGTCCTGTTGAGGGCACTTCGTACATTGCGTTTCTCGCGGCTGGCATGGTTGCCACAAGCGCGATGGCATCGGCGACTGCTGAAACGGTTTACGGGAGTTTCGGCCGCATGGACAACCAGCGCACCTGGGAAGGAATGTTATGCACTCAGCTGACGCTCGGCGATATCTTACTCGGCGAATTGGCGTGGGCAGCCACCAAGGCCCTGATGGCGGGCACTGCAATCACTGTTGTTGCCACCACGCTCGGCTACACATCGTGGCCATCCATCCTCTGCTTGCTGCCAGTCATCGCTCTCAGTGGCCTCGCCTTCGCGAGTCTAGCGATGGTCGTCACGGCGCTTGCGCCCAGTTATGAATATTTCATATTTTACAATACGCTTGTTATAACACCCATGCTGTTCCTTTGCGGCGCGATGTTTCCGGTCAACCAATTGCCCGGCGCTTTTCAGGACGTCGCCTCCTTGTTGCCGCTCGCACATGCAATTGACCTCATTCGTCCGGCGATGCTTGGCCGTCCGGCCGGCAGCATGGGCCTGCATATCGGCGCGCTTTGCATATACACGGTTTTGCCGTTCTTCCTATCGGTTGCTCTATTTCGTCGTCGGCTGATGCGTTGACGCTACTCACCATTTAAAATTGATTCTTTGGGCGATACCCATCCACGCGTCGGATAGGTCAATACATGCGTTTTAAGGGACTCGATCTAAATCTCCTGGTTGTGCTGGACGCTTTGATCAGGGAGCGTAAAGTCACCGCCGCGGCCCGCAGTATTAACCTGAGTCAGCCGGCCATGAGCGCCGCCGTCGGTCGGTTACGCGCCTATTTCAGCGATGAGCTATTTACGATGAACGGCCGCGAACTCATTTTGACACCGCGCGCGGAGGGACTCGCCACAGCAGTCCGGGACGCATTGCTGCACATCCAGCTGTCGATTATTTCCTGGGACGCCTTTAACCCGGCCCGATCGGATCGTCGCTTCCGCATCATCCTTTCCGATTACCTCACGCTCGTATTTTTTAAGAAGATCGTAAAGCGTGCTGCGCGGGAAGCTCCCGCCGTCCGCTTCGAATGTCTGCTTATTTCCGACGACCCCGAGGAGCTTCTCCGGCGCGGCGACGTTGATTTTCTGATTATGCCGGAAGTGTTCATGTCGAAACATCCTCGCGCAGCCCTGTTCGAAGATATGCTCGTATGCGTAGGCTGCGGCACGAACAAGCAGCTGTCAGAGCCACTTACATTCGACCGATACTTGTCGATGGGGCAGGTTGTGCTTAAATTCGGGGACACCCGGCAGCCCTCCATCGAGGAATGGTATTTGCTCGAGAACGGTTTCGAGAGACGTATCGAGGTCGTCGTACAGGGCTTTAGCATGATCCCGCCCCTTCTATCAGGCACCAACCGCATCGGGACAATGCCCTTACGGCTGGCGCAGCATTTCGCAAAATTAACACCCCTGCGGATTGTCGAACTTCCGCCGCCACTTCCTGCCGCATTCACGGAGGCCGTCCAATGGCCTGCGCTTCACAATAATGATCCGGCAAGCCTATGGATGCGGGAAATGATGTTGCAGGAGGCATCTCGTATGATTACCCCGCCTAAGAGCACCGGACGTCTCAGTTGTCGGCCGACGACCCCTCGGTTATGAGAGGAGGCATGGATGGCGATTGGGATTGGGCGATTCCTGCATTGTCGAGAACGATGCAGGGAGAGCAGATCCTTCAGCCTGAAGAGGTGGCAGCGATGCTGCCGCTGCATGAGCTTGGCTGGGGAACCGACGGGCGAAAGAATTCGGGTGCGCTCGCAACTCGGTGCCTCGGTATCTAAGCGAGGGCGGGACTGTTCCGTTTCGCAAGCCTGTGCGGCCGACCGCGTTTGACGGACTGGACGATTGGCTGCGGGAGCGCTTCTTCCCCCATGGCTCGGGCTGGATGACGATCTCGACCCGCTCCAGATGCGCCGGGAACGCCTTGCGCGGTCGCGCAGCACGTCGCGGCTCGCCTGTCGGTCTTGCGGCCTCGAGCTCGGACTCAATCGCGCCGAGCCCGGTCTGGATTTCGAAGGCGAAGGCCTGCTGGGCACGTTCGAGCTTCTCGGAGCTGCGACCGAAGCGGCGCGCTCCAGCTGCTTGACGATCCCATGAAGGTCGGCGATCCTCCCCTGGGCACGCTCGTTGAGTGTCGCCATCCGGACGATCTCGGCCTTGAGTGTTTCGCTCCGGAGTTGTTGCAGTTCGGCCTTCTCCGCCGCCATGGCGACGAACATCGCCTTGAGCGGATCGATTTCGTGGGGACGGGCCGAAGCGCTTCTCGTCATGACGCCGACAGGAGCTTGTTTTACACGGCCTGAAGCCCGCCTTTTGCGCCTGAGTCACTTCGCCACCGCCTTCCGGCCGGACGCCGTCGCCGTTCGGCTCGAACGCGCGTCCAGTCCATGCCTTCGACGAGCGCCATCAGTTTCGGCGCGGCAAGCCGATCACGCCGTTCTCCGCCAGCGGAACTTGTCCTCGTCCAGCGCTCACGGTGCGGGTATGCCGGCGTCGAGCAAACAGAGAGAAGTTTGGGGCCCAACCAGGACGGCCCCGTTACGAAGTTCGTCCTAGTCTAGTCCCGGTTTGAGTGTCGAATCTTCATCGATTGCATCGGCGACCAGCGTCCCCGCTGCCTGCGAGCCCGCAACTGCTCAGCAGAAGGAAGTGAACGTGAGTGCATCCATTTCGTAAATGTGTGTCTATCCAAGCAATCGATTTCTCTAATTATCCGATGAGGAATATGAAACGCGTCAGGCAGGGTGCATCATTAGGAGTATTTTCGATGGCAAACATTATCGAGGGTGGCCCGGGTTCCGAAACACTCCTCGGCACCAAGCTTGAAGATTGGATGGAGGGTTTCGGGGGCAATGACTGGATTGACGGTCGTGGCGGCAACGACGAGATCTCGGCTGGCGCGGGCAGTGACCGAGCCCTCGGCGGCGAGGGTAACGACCGCATCTTCGGCGGAGATGGCTGGGACGATCTCTCCGGCGACAACGGCCGCTTCAACGCGCGCATCTCCGGTGAGGACAATGACAGGCTCAGCGGCGGTCCCGGCCAGGATGTCGTCTACGTGGGTGACGGCCAGGACACGTTGACCGGGGGCACCGACAGTGACACGTTCGTGTTCCAGTTCCACAATCCGGTGCCTGGGGTCGTCCCGAGTGTCGGGTCGAAGCCGGACATTTCCACTATCACCGATTTCAACCCGGCGGAGGACAAGTTCGCCTTCGATGCGGTGGGCCTCTACAACGACGGTTTTGGCGCGAACTTCGTCAACAACGCCAGCATACAGTCCGGCTACCCGGTGAGCAGCTTCTACAGTGGTGCGGCCTCGGGTGCGAACGGCGAACACGTCGTGGTGATCACTGGCGAATCTTTCAACTCTGCTTCTGAAGCCGCGAGTGCGATCTCCGGCGAGCACGCCGGCGACATCATTGTCTACCAAAGCAGCTACACCGACAGAGTCGCAACTCTGGCCTATGTCACCGCCGACAACAGCGCGCATGAGTTCGTCCACCTGGGCGGTGTGGTCACCGTGGCCGACCTAGGCCTGACCGCGTCGGACTTCACCTTCGTTTGATCCAGAAAACCCATACGGAACAGCGCCCCGCCCCCCTGGGCGGGCGCTTTCCGTTTCCGCTACTTGCGATGGGCCGGGGCGCCCGGGAGCAGTCGCAGCGTGTACAGCTTGACGAAGCCCTGCACGTCGCGCTGGTCGTACACCGAAATCTCCCTGAAGGCGTGGAGGCGGAAGCCTGTTCGGGCCCTTGCGGCCGGCCACGATGACGTTGCCCTTCCAAACCTTCAGCCGGACGGTGTTGTTGTTGACCCGCTCCATTAGATGCCAAACCAAACATATTCGGCGGGAGCACTGATCCTGAATCAGCGAGCGGATGCAGTCGGTCGCCGCTCGGGGAGCAATATAGGGAGCTGGGTCGCCAGATCCTCACGGAGACCTACGTGAGTAACCATTCCTTGAAGGATTCAGCTTTGAGACCTTTCCCTCTGACTTCCGCTATTTGGGGAATTCTGTTGATCAGCGGCGTGGTGAACGTGCTTGCGCTGATCTCGCCGGTGTTCATGCTTCAGGTCTACGACCGCGTTCTGGCAAGTGGCAGCGTATCGACGCTAGTGGGGCTCGTCGTGCTTGCTACAGGGCTTTATGCGTTCCAGTGCCTGCTCGACATTTTGCGCGCGCGCGTGCTGCTGCGGATTGGCGAGCGTTTCGATGAACAGTTTTCCGGACGCGTTCACGATGCGATCGTTCGCCTTCCGCTTTTAACGCGCATGCCGGGCGACGGCTTGCAGCCGCTACGCGATCTCGACAATGTTCGCGGATTCTTAGGTGGAAACGGCCCGACAGCGTTCTTCGATCTGCCATGGATGCTGATTTATCTTGGCATTTGCTTCCTCTTTCATTTCTGGATCGGCATGACGGCACTTATCGGGGCGATCGGTCTCACATCTCTGACACTCCTTACCAACACTCTCTCGCAAGGGCCGATACGCGATACCATTGACCACAACATGGTACGCAATGGTCTACTGGAAGCAGCGCGCCGCAATGCCGAGGTCGTGCAAGCTCTCGGTCTCGCAAAGCGGATCGCTGCCCGATGGCACAAGGCCAATGCCAAGTATCTGGCCGCCAACCGGAAAGTCGGGGACGTGGCAGGTGGGCTGGGTGGCATTTCAAAGTCGCTGCGCGTGCTGCTGCAATCGGCCATTCTTGCCGTCGGCGCGTACCTTGTCATCAGGCAGGAGACTACGGCCGGGGTCATGATTGCCAGTTCGATCACGATGGGGCGTGCGCTGGCTCCGGTCGATCTGGCCATTTCAAGCTGGAAATCCTTCCTCATGGCGCGCCAGGGTTGGGCGCGGCTGGAGGACCTCTTGGGAAAGGTTCCTGAAACCGCTCCTGTTATGCCAATGCCTGCACCTGAACGCGAACTCCGCCTCGAAGGCGTGACAATCGTTCCGCCCGGCGAAAGGAAGCCGACCGTGACCGGCCTTGCGTTTGCCGTTCAGGCGGGAAGCGCACTCGGGATCATCGGTGCATCGGGTTCGGGCAAGTCGACACTCTCGCGCGCCATCGTCGGCGCATGGGCGCCGGTCGCCGGAAAGGTTCGCATCGACAGCGCAAGCCTCGATCAATGGGACCGGGAAGCGCTAGGCCGTCATATCGGCTATTTGCCGCAAGGTGTTGAACTATTCGACGGCACCATTGCCGAAAACATCGCTCGTTTTGAAGATAATCCTGACCCTGAGGCTATTGTCACCGCGGCGAAAGCAGCGGGCACGCACGAACTGATCCTCCGATTTGAGCACGGCTACGAAACTCCGATTGGTGAGGCCGGATCGGCACTTTCCGCCGGGCAGCGCCAGCGTATCGGTCTTGCCCGTGCTCTTTATCGAGACCCTTTCCTTGTTGTGCTGGATGAACCCAATGCCAATCTCGATGCGGAAGGCGAGGCTGCGGTTGTCAAGGCGATCGCCTCCGTGCGCGAGCGCAAGGGCATTGCGGTTGTCGTTGCCCATCGGCCGAGCGCCATCCGCGCCGTGGATTTGGTGTTGGTGATGGAAGGTGGACGGCAGCGAGCATTCGGTGCGCGTGATGAGGCGCTTTCCAAAGTCCTTAAGGGGGCAGCGATGGCATCAGGCGCTGGGGTCAAGGCCATCGAGTCTACACAGGATAACGAGCGCGCTGACATGGAGGATCCCGGTGTCCGGCATTCATCAGAACAATGACGTTTCCAGGTCCATTCGCCGGCACCTGGTGGCGGGCCTGCTGGCGAGCGTGATCTTTGTGGGAGGAGCCGGAGCCTGGGCGGCCTTCACGAATCTCTCCGGCGCGGTTGTCGCGTCCGGACACTTTGTCGTCGATTCCTATGTGAAGAAGGTGCAGCACCCGACCGGCGGGGTGGTGGGAGAAATCCTGGTGAGCGAAGGTGATAAAGTAAAAGCCGGCGACATCCTCATGCGGCTCGACGCCACCCAGACGCGCGCCACTCTCGCTGTAGTCACCAAGCGGCTCGATGAGCTGGCCGCCAACCTGGCACGACTCGAAGCTGAGCGTGACGATCTGGCGGAGATCGCCTTCCCGGACTGGCTGCTCGCCCGCAGAGATGTTCCGGACGTAGCTTCGGCAGTACATGGCGAGACGCGGCTGTTCGAATTCCGCAGACAATCCCGCGACGGAAGGCAGGCGCAGCTAGCGGAACGCATCACTCAATATGAGCACGAGATCGAGGGGCTCAAGGCGCAGGCAATCGCTTCTGAGAAAAGCACCGAGATCCTCCAAAAGGAAATTGCTGCCCTGAGTGGGCTGCGCGACCAAGGCATTGTCTCGGACCAACGCTTGAACAGTCTGAAGACGCAGGTTGCCACTTTCGGCGGCGAACGCGGTGAGAAGATTGCACATCAGGCACAGACGGCAGCCCGCATAGCCGAAACGCGCCTGCAGATCCTGCAGATCGATCCGGATTTCAAGACGGAAGTCGGCCAGGAGCTCAGAGAGGTTCAGGCGCAGGTTGGGGAGTATGTTGAGCGCAAGGTGGCGGCTGAACAGGAACTGCGACGGATCGATATTGTCGCGCCGCAGTCAGGCGCCATTCAACAACTCGCAGTTCATACGGTCGGAGGAGTGATCACGCCCGCCGATCCGATTATGCTAATCGTGCCGGAAGGCGACGATCTTGCGCTTGAAGCACGAATCACCCCGAAGGACATCGACCAAATCCAGCTTGGTCACAAGGCCGTGCTGCGGATGTCAGCCTTCAATCTGAGGACCACGCCGGTATTGAACGGATATGTCAGCCGGATCGCAGCCGATCTGGCGACGGACGAAAAAAACGGCGTTTCGTATTACCTGGTGCGTCTGTCGGTTCCGCATGCGGAACTGACGAAGCTCAAGGACCTGACGCTCGTGCCCGGCATGCCGGCCGAAGCGATGATCCAGACGGGCGAGCGTACGGCGCTTTCTTATTTTGTGAAGCCGCTGTCGGACCAAATCAGTCGCGCATTCCATGAGGAATGAAAGTAACCACAGAAACATTTTGTTGGTATTCTTGTTGGTTGTTACGCATGCATGAGAGTCATAACCGTCTGAAAACACAGCCATACTTTCCTCAGTTGGATTCCGCCTCTGACTCAGATTCGTGGTTCCACGGTCATTTTGCCCTTCCAAGTCGCCGACCATTCAGTTCTTGGCCTCGAGCGCATTAAGATACCCATCATCGTACACAAAGGCTGGAAAAGAGTCCGGTGTCTTGAGCGATCCTGAGGTCTGGAGACCTAGGGTGAGCCTGCAAGCACAGGGCTAGGACATGATTGAGCGTCTGCAATATTCGGACGGGTACATAGGAAGACAGGCAGGCGTCAAAAACGCGCTTTCAACGCGCTAAACCGATGCTACGCACCCCGAGCGTCTTGCCGCCCTCGCTCCCGCCGGTAGGAATCAATCGCGAGCAGGCTGCGACGTTCATCGGCGTAAGCTCAACGACCTTTGATGAAATGGTCCAGGACGGCCGGATGCCCCAGCCACGAATGCCGAGCAAGGGGCGCATTGTTTGGGACGTCGAGGAACTTGTATTGGCCTTTCGAAAGCTCCCTCATCGCCAAATCGGAGGAGCACCAAAGCTTGACGAAGATTCGCCGCCACTAGACAATCCTTGGGATCGAAAACCACGAACATGACGGATGAGCCCGTGAAAATCGATCTTAAGGGCGTGGTGAAGGACACTGATCGCCACGGCAATGATCGGTACTATTTTCGCGCACCGGGTCGGAAGAAGGTCCGGCTCCGTGAACCGACCGGCAGCGACGAGTTCCTCGAGGAACTGCGGTGCGCGCGCGCCGAGGTCACTTATGTTCGGCCCGGCACTCTTCCCGAGATTTGCCGGCGCCTCCCCAAGCCTTCCGAGCCAGCGAAGAAAGGCACGTTGCTGTGGCTTTGCCAGGAGTATTACCGTCGGGGCGGCACGGAAATCACCCAAGACACTATGGCGCGCCGACGAGCAATTCTGGAGCGCGTATGCGAATTACCTCATCCCCTCGAAGGTGACCCGGATCCTCAGTATCCCACCAAGGGATCTCTGCCATTCGCCGGTATGAAACGGTCTCATGTTAAGGAGATCAGGGACACCAGGCTCGACGCCCTTGGCGCGGCAAACAATATCGTAAAAGCCATCAGCGCGATGTTTGAGTGGGCAAAGGACACAGAGATTCCGGGCGTCGACTCCAATCCCGCCCGCGGCATCAGACGGCTAAAGAGCGGCGACGGCTGGCACCCATGGGACGTGTCGGAGATCGTTCAATATGAGAAGCGGCATCCGCTGGGTACCGCAGCCAGACGTGCGCTCTCGATCTTCATGTTTACTGGCCTGCGGTTGTCCGACGTCGCGATCTTCGGTCGACAGCACATCACGCTCGTCTACAACGAGGAGACCGAGCAGTGGGAGAAGTGGATCAGAATTAAGCCTGGGAAGACCAGTCGTAACAAGGATGCGGTGTTGGTGGAGCTCCCGCTTCTGCCCGAACTAGAGGCGGAACTTGAGCACACGCCCTCCGACCAGATGACCTTCCTGGTCAATGAGTATGGTCGCCCGTTCTCGGAGAACGGTCTGGGCAACAAGATGCGCCAGTGGTGTGATCAAGCTGGGCTGCCGCACTGCAGTGCTCATGGAATTCGCAAGGCCGGCGCGACGATCGCCGCTGAGAACGGCGCGACGCACGAGCAGCTGAAGGCGATATATGGGTGGACTACGTACCAGCAGCCCGACCACTACATCAAGAAAGCGCGTCGCCGGAAGGTAGCGAGAGCGGCGAAATACCTGCTGGTTATCGATCGAAAAGAGAACAAAATTGTCCCACTTTCTGAGGGGGTTGAAAGAGGTGGGACAAAAATGGCCAAAAAATCCAATTAAATCAACGGCCACAAAAGCCAATGGTGGGCCCGGAGGGACTCGAACCCCCAACCAAGCGGTTATGAGCCGCCGGCTCTAACCATTGAGCTACAGGCCCCACGGCGCTGGATTAGTGTTTTTCCCTGAACCGCACAAGGCTTTCCCTGGGCTTTCCGAGCAGACGTTCCAAGGGGCTGGCAGAGATCGCCCAAATCAGCCCATATTGATAACCTATTGCACGTCGCCCATTGGACGCCGCCCAACACTCGGCCGTCTTGGGATCGCAGATCGAGGAGATTTCATGACCAGACGTATTTTGCCCCTGGCAATTGCCGCCGCAATCGCATTTCCGGCGATCGCCGGCGCCGCCGATTCACCACCGCCGCCGCGTATCGTCGTCACCGGCGAAGGCGAGGCGGCGATAGCACCCGATCTGGCTCTGCTGACGCTCAGCGTCATGCGCGAGGCCAAGACGGCACGTGCTGCGCTCGATGCCAATAACGACGCCATGGCCGCGGTGATCGCCGCGATGAAATCGTCCGGCATCAAGGAGCGCGATCTGCAGACCGCGGGCATCCAGATCAACCCGCGCTATAACTACACCAACAAGCCCGACGGCAGCCAGGAGGCCGAGCTTGTCGCCTACCAGGTGACCAACACGCTTTCGGTGCGCATCCGCGACATCGACAAGACCGGCGACATTCTCGACAAGGCGGTGTCGCTCGGCGTCAACCAGGGCGGCGGCATCTCCTTCTCCAACGACGATCCGGCGGCAGCCGTCACCGAGGCCCGCAAGAAGGCTGTCGCCAATGCCATGGCCAAGGCCAAAACGCTGGCCGAAGCGGCGGGCGTGGGCATCGGCCGGGTCCTGGAAATCACCGACCAGAATTTCGCACCACCGCCGATGCCGATCAACGCCAAGGCATTCGATGCCGCCGGTGCGTCGGTCCCGGTGCAAGCCGGCGAAAATTCCTATACCGCACAGGTGACGGTGACTTTCGAATTGAAATGATCATCGCTTGCAGCATAAAAAACCCCGGAGGATCGATCCTCCGGGGTTTTTTTGAGCCACGCTTTCCGTCCTGGCGGAAAGGGCTCCGCTACTCTACCGGCTGCAAGTCAGCCGGCCGCAGGCCCAAGACCTTAGCGATAGATGATCGGACAGCCGCGCTCATTAGCGAATACGATCACGACGCGGTCGCCATACTGGCGGCCGGCGACCTTGACCGTGCGGCGGTTGATGTCGATGATGCGGGCGCGGTGCAGGCCCATGCGTTCGGCCTTGTCGATGGCACGCTCCGGCGAACAGGACCGGCGCCAGCCGCCATGACGGCGGTGTTCGCGATAGTAACCATCATCTTCGTCGCCGGTATAGACGCCGACGCGCGGATCCTGGTTATTGCCGAAGCCGAGATAGATGCTGTCAGCATGAGCGGGGATGGCAGCAAGTGTGCCAAGGCCGACAAGAGCCGAAAGAGCAGCCGTCTTGATGGTATTGAACATTGTGTCTCTCCTTGTTGAGGGTTTCAACCCGTTTTCGTCGAACCGATGCGAGGAGAATGCACCCGTCTGTCTGAATTTTTTGCGAACCGGCCGTTCATCTCCAGTTCATGAGGCAGAACCGGAATAGTCTCTCTCGCTTCTGGAACCGGTGCGATGGACGGCGGATGGGCAACGTCCGTTTTGCCGTCGGTTCCGGATTCTCGATTTCGCGGTAAAATCCTAAGGCTCGTCTGCGAGCATATGGTCGAAATAGTCGTCCGGCTCGGCAAGGTCGGTCTCGCTGGCGCTGACCCGGCCGCGCATCGAGATGCCGGCCTCGTGCACGGTCTCGTCGCTTCCAGACACCAGCCTGTGCCACCAATAGAGATCGCGGCCCTCGGCGACCAGCCGGTAAGCGCAGGTCTTGGGCAGCCAGCTGATGGTGCGCACATTCTGCGGCGTCAGCCCGACGCAATCCGGAACACGCGCCAGCCGGTTGGCATAGTCGGAGCAGCGGCAGCTTCCAGCGTCGAACAGCCGGCAGCCGACGCTGGTCCAGTAGATCTCTCCGGTGTCCTCGTCTTCGAGTTTGGACAGGCAGCATTTACCGCAACCGTCGCAGAGTGATTCCCACTCGGCCGGGGTCATCGCCTCGAGGGTCTTGGTCTTCCAGAACGGCTTTTCCATCGGCGGCATGTGGCCCTCGGACGCTTCAAGGTCAAGCACGGCAACCGTGCACCCTCGTCCGAACGATACGCCGGGACCATACGCCGGAACATACGCCAGGACCATACGAATGACATGAAGTCGCCTTCAAAACGCCGGTCAATCGCCCTGTGCCACAGCTAGAACCTACAAACAGGAACCAAACATGGTTGCTGAAAGTTTGGGCAGGGATGGGACGCCACAAGGAGTGTTTATGATGAAACGCCAACCACGGATTCTGGCAGGCACGGCGCTTGGCCTGTTGATGGCGTCCGCGCCGTTAGGCGCGTTCCCGCTGCAAGGCAATGCCGCATTCAGCCCCGTGCAACGTACCGCAGCGCCGCTCATCCCAGTGCAATCGAGTTGCGCCGAGGGCGAGTCGGCGGAGGCCTGCGCGCAAAGCCAGCAGGCAGAGCAGCCCAGAAAGAAGAAGCGCGACCAGCAGCAGCAAACGGAATCCGCTCCGGCCGAGCAGGCGGCTCCGGCCGAGTCCGAGCAACCCCGCAAGAAGCGGCGCAATCAGCAGCAGCAAACAGAATCCGCTCCGGCCGAGCAGATCGCTCCAGCCGAGTCCGAGCAACCCCGCAAGAAGCGGCGCAATCAGCAGCAGCAAACGGAATCTGCTCCCACCGAGCAGATCGCTCCGGCCGAGACCGAGCAGCCCCGCAAGAAGCGGCACAACCAACAGCAGCAAACGGAATCTGCTCCCACCGAGCAGATCGCTCCGGCCGAGACCGAACAGCCCCGCAAGAAGCGGCGCAATCAGCAGCAGATCGAAGCGGCCCCATCGGAACAACCGGCCGAGCAGGCAGCGCCGGCAAACGACAACCAGCCCAACGTCAATCCGCGCAAGAAGAAGCAAAAACAGAACCAGCAGATCGAGGCTGCCCCGGCAGAACAGGCTCCGACTGTCGAGCCCGGACAAAAGCCGGGCAAGCGCAAGAAGCCTGCTGAATTGACCGGACCCGCCACGGAGCCGGAAGGCCAGCCGGCGCCGACCAATAAGGAAGCGACCCCACAGGCCCAACCGGCTCCGACGGAGCAGCAGGCCGCTCCCGTCCAGGACGAACAGCCCCAGGACAAGATCAAGAAACGTGGCAAGAGGCCTGTCGGCGAACAGCCGGTGACAGGAGAGCAACAGCCCTCGACCGGCGAACAGCCTTCGACTGGCCAGGCCGCGCCGGTCCAGGGTGAAAATCCGGTCCAGGGTGAAGCCCAGGCCAATCCGAACGAGGCACCTGTTCTGGACAGCCAGAAGGATGTCTTGCGCAAGCGCAAGGGTGGCAAGGAGCGCGGCCAAAATGCCGGCAAGCAGCAGGGCAACCAGCCCGCCCAGCAGGGCGAGAACCAGGCGGAAGCCCCGAAGCCGGCTCCGGTCGAGGAGGGACCGCCACCCACCGACGACCGGGCAGCCCAGCAGGAGATCAAGCCTGAAAAGATCGCTCCGGTGACCGAGGAAAAAGGCAAGCGTGTCGAGCGTGCGCCGGACATCGAGGATGTTCGCCGCCGTCCGCGCCCCCAGGGCGCCAACGTCGTCAGGGAATTCGGCGACCGCGTCATCCTCCAGTTCAACAACCAGACGTTCGTGGAAAGCAGCGATGCCCCGCGCATGCATCGTGGCGCCAGGAATGTCTATTATGAGGACCTGTCGGGCGATCGCACCCGGGAGATCGTCGAGCGCGACAACGGTGTCCGGATCGTCACTATCCGCAACCGCTACGGCGACGTCATCCAGCGTTCACGCATCGCGCCTGACGGGCGCGAATATGTGCTGAGCTATGTCGACGAGCGGAACTATGACTATGATGCAGACTGGCGCGACCCGGGCGACGACCTGCCGCCGATGCGCCTTACCATCCCGCAAGAGGAATACATTCTGGATTCCGAAGAAGTCGAGGATCCGGACGACTACTATACCTTCCTCGAACGGCCGCCGGTCGAGAGGGTCCAGCGCCTCTATTCGATCGACGAGGTCAAGCGCTCGGCCCGCGTGCGCGACATCGCCCGCCGCATCGACCTCGACACGCTCAACTTCGAATTCGGTTCGGCCTCGATTTCCGACACCGAGGTCCAGAAGCTGGAGGGTGTTGCCAACGCCATGGACAAGCTGCTGAAGAAAAACCCGGCCGAGAGCTTCCTGATCGAGGGCCATACCGACGCTGTCGGCACACCGGAAGCGAACCTTGCTCTGTCCGACCGCCGCGCCGAGGCGGTCGCCGAAGCCTTGACCAACGCCTTTGGCATCCCGCCGGAGAACCTGACGACCCAGGGCTATGGAGAGGAGTATCTCAAGGTCAACACGTCGGGACCCAACCGCGAGAACCGCCGCGTCGCCATCCGCCGGATTACCCCCCTGGTGGCGCCGGTGGCCAGCGCCCAATAAATCGGAATGTGAACCGCGCGATTTGATCAACCATTGAATCGCGCGGTCATCAATCTTGAAACGCGTGGTTACCAATCCCAGATTCTGGACAGGGCGTTCCCTGCCCTGTCCCGACTCCAGCGGGACACACGAGCCCCGCCGGTTCCCCTCCCCGGCGGGGTTTCGTTTTTTTGGAACCTTGCAAACAGCCGCAGCCTGCCCGAAATACGGCACTCCGACAACGGAGCCCGAACCGCCGCATGAAGCGCCTCGAACTCGCCATCGAATCGATCATTCTCGCCTCGCGCTGGCTGCTGGTCGCCTTTCTATCTCGGACTGGGTGCGGCACTTGCCATCTATGCCGTGTCCTTCGGCAAGAAGCTGTTCGAGTTCGTTCCCGTCGCCTTCACGCTCGATGATACCGACACCATCCTGAAAATGCTCGGCCTCATCGATGCCGCGCTGGTCGCCTCACTGGTGGTGATGGTGATCATCTCGGGCTACGAAAACTTCGTCAGCCGCTTCGATGAAAATGACGGCAAGGTGCATTGGCTGGGCACGATCGATGTCGGCTCGCTGAAGGTCAAGGTCGCCTCGACAATCGTAGCGATCTCCTCGATCCACCTCTTGCAGGTGTTCCTGAACTCGGTCTCCTACACGACCGACCAGCTGATGTGGCTGACCATCATTCATCTGGCCTTCGTTCTCTCGGCACTGATGCTTGCCTATATCGACCGGCTGATGGGTCTTGGCAAAGCCAAGAAAGCCGAGGAGTGAGCACGCGTCTGTGCCGGTCTTTTAAGAGATGCTTCTGTAGCTAGATACTTTTCGTCAGTAGATACCTTTGATTTTGGTATCCGTCCGGCCGAACACCTCGTCCGGCACAAAAAAGTCGCCGGCGAGCGGGCCTGTCGCACCCGGCGCATAGGCCGAGAAATCGCTGACGCCCTCAGCGCGCAGCACTTCTTCGTCAATGTAGAAATTGCCGGTCGTCTCACGCGACGGCCTGACCAGGATGGCGTATGCCGCATCGGCCATGATGTCGGGCGAACGGCTCATCGCCGCCACCGTCGCTCCGCCCAGGAGGTTGCGCACCGCCGCCGTGTCGATGGTCGAGATCGGCCATAGCGAATTGACCGCGATGCCGTCCCTGGCGAACTCGGCGCTCATGCCCAGCGTGCACATCGACATGCCGAACTTCGCCATCGTGTAGGCGACATGGTTCTTGAACCACTTGGCCTTCATGTCGAGCGGCGGCGCCAGATTCAAGATGTGAGGATTTTCCGCTAACCTCAAGTGCGGAATGCACATTTTGGAGACGAGAAAAGTGCCGCGCGTGTTGATCTGGTGCATCAGATCGTAGCGCTTCATGTCAGTCTCCAGCGTGCCGGTGAGTTGGATGGCGCTGGCGTTGTTGATGCAGACATCGATGCCGCCGAACCTCTCCACGGTCTTGGCGACGGCTTCGGCGACCTGTGCTTCATCCCGAATGTCGCACAGCACCGGCAGCCCCTTGCCGCCGGCCTGCTCGATCTCTTGCGCCGCCGTGTAGATCGTCCCCGGCAGCTTCGGATGCGGCTCGGCGGTCTTGGCCGCGATCGTCACATTGGCGCCGTCGCGCGCGGCGCGCAGCGCAATCGCCAGCCCGATGCCGCGCGACCCGCCGGAGATGAACAGCGTCTTTCCCTTGAGCGACATCCTCGCGCCTCCCTGCAACATGAAAGACACGATCCTTGCGCGGCTGAGAACCGCCGCGCAAGGCCCAACACACCGGATGCGGGTTACGCTGCGTCGGCCTTGAGACAATCTGAGCTAGACCAGCACCAGGCCCTGCCGCATAGCGATGGCGATCGCATCGGTGCGGTTGGCGGCACCGAGCTTCGTCAGGATCGCTGCGACGTGGAATTTCGCCGTATGCACGGAGATGTTCAGCCGCCGCGCGATGACCTTGTTGGGCGCGCCTTCGGCGAGCAGTGCCAGCACCTCGCTTTCGCGCGGCGAAAGCGTCGGCCGGACGATCTGCTCGTCTGTCAGTTCCTCTTCGAACCGGTCGCTGTCATGGAAGGTCAAATCGTGATGCCGATCGGATAGAGCATGGCTGTCACGCGAAATCCGGTAGCCCGCCGCCGCCAGCCGCGCGGCGGCGGCGATCAGCAACTCGTCCGCTTGCATCGGCAGCACGGCAAACACTGTATCGGCCGGCCGTTCACGGGCCGCTCGCGGCGATAGCAGCACGCGAGGCATCGCCGCGTCGAAGAGACCGCCTTGTAGCCCATGATCATCGACGATGGCGACATCCGCCGCCCCACGCCCGTCGACTTCGCCCGCCAGAACCGGCCGCAGATCATCGGTCGCAGCGAGAGCCGCGGACAGACTTCGCGCGCGCTCGACGTCACCGAGCGCGATCAGCACCGTCAGCCGTCTGCCAGCGACCTCACCGCTTACCATCTATCCCTCAGCTCAGTGGCTTTTCACCGATAGTCAGGGAGACTTCACGGTTCTCGCCGCCGCGCACCACGCCGAGTGTCACCAAGGCACCGGCGCTGTCCGGCCCGAGCTTGCGGATCAGCTCGCGCGGGCCATGCACCGTCTCTGCGTTCCACGACACGATGATGTCGCCGAGACTGAGACCGGCTGCTTTCGCCGGCCCGTTATCGTCGAGGCTCATCACCATGGCGCCCTGTGTATCACCATTGCGGACCGGATGCAGGCCGGCGCCAAGATAGCCGCGCGCCACATGACCCTTCTCGCGCAGCGTCGTGACTGCCCGTTCGATCGTTTCGTAAGGCATCACCAGCGCCCGCCGGCGTGGCCCGAACAGCAGCATGCCGATCAGTCCACCCTTAGCGTCGAGCACAGGGCCACCCTCGAAACGGCCGCCGGCATTGACGGCAAGGTTGATGCGCCGGTCGATCGTGCCGCCGCGCATTGAACGCCAAGCCGGACCGACCTCGCCGACCGTGCCGAAGGTAGCGAGCGAGGTGCCGTCGCTATTGCCCGCGACGACCGCCAGATTGCCCGGCCGCACCGCATCCGCCTTTACCAGTGACGGCACGCTCGGCGCGCCGGCCGGCTTCAAAACGGCCGTTCCGGTGGACGGGTCGCGGCCGACCAGTTCGGCCTTGACGGCTTCGCCCGAAGAAAACGTCAGCTCGATCTCCTCGCCGGCCTCGACCGCCTCCTCGGCAGTGACGAAATAGCCGTCCCGCCAGTGGAAAGCAGTTGACGTCCGGTGGTGCGTCGCGAAGCTGGCCGTCGCTGGTGCCGCGGCTGCCGCGATGTCGGCAATGGCGTCGGAAAACGTGCTCAGATTGAAATCGCTCATGATTTGTCTCCTGGGTTCTTCGTGACCCAGATATCGCCCCGCAGAGCGTTGGCGGATACTCGCCTGACGGCTAGTTGGGCATTTGACTGGCCATCTGGTCAGGTCGCGGCCGGTCCGGCCGCTCCGCACATATAGGCATTGTTCATCTTGTTCCAAAAAAGCTACGGAGCCCTCAGATGGCCCTGCCCGCCCAGCAATTGCAATATGACGATGGCCTTCTCGATGCCTATTCGGCGACGGTCGCCGATGCCGTCGACCGTATCGGGCCCGCCGTCTGCCGCATCGAGCGCGTCGGTGGCCCGGGCGGCCATGGCTCAGGCTTCGTCATCGCGCCGGACGGGCTGGTCGTCACCAACTTCCACGTCGTCGGCGATGCGCGCAGCGTGCGCGTATCAATGCCGGACGGCGCCTCCAGGGAAGGCCGCGTGCTCGGCCGCGATCCCGACACCGACATTGCGCTGGTGCGCGCCGACGGCAACTTTGCCGACGTTGCGCCGCTTGGCGATTCCAAGCGTTTGAGGCGTGGCCAGATTGCAATTGCCATCGGCAATCCGCTCGGCTTCGAATGGACCGTCACCACTGGCGTCGTCTCGGCACTCGGCCGCTCGATGCGTGCCTCCACCGGCCGGCTGATCGACGACGTCATCCAGACCGACGCCGCGCTCAACCCCGGCAATTCCGGCGGACCGCTGGTGTCCTCGGCCGGCGAGGTGATCGGCGTTAACACCGCGATGATCCATGGTGCACAAGGCATCGCCTTCGCGGTTGCCTCCAACACGGCCAATTTCGTCATCTCGGAAATCATCCGCTTCGGCCGCGTGCGCCGTGCCTTCATCGGCGTTTCCGCCGACACCACCAACCTGCCGCGCCGCGCAGCCCTTTTGTCGCAAGTATCGAGCAGCACGGCGGTGCGCCTGCGCAGTGTCGAGAAGAACAGCCCGGCGGACAAGGCCGGCCTCAAGGAAGGCGACATTATTGCCGCTATCGACGGCCGCCCGGTCACCGGCGTCGACGATCTGGTGCGCATGCTCGACGCCGAGCGCATCGGCCACGAGACACTGTGCACGGTGGTGCGCCGCTCCGGCATCACTCAGGTCACGGTGATGCCGTTGGCGCGGGCGAGTTAGCGCGCCGCAGCACCCTGCGCATATAGCGCCAGGAATTCTGGGCTCGGCGGGATCGGCCTGATCACGTCGATCAGCACGCCGTTGGGATCCCTGGTAATGAAATGGCGCTGGCCGAAGGGTTCGTCGCACAGCGTTCGCAGGATCGGAAGGCCAGCGGCGGTGATCCGCTCATAGACGGCATCCGGATCCCTGACCTCGAAATTGATCAGCAGACCGGACGTGCGGCCCCGCGCTTCCTCCGGGATCGTCTCATGATCGCCCTGGACGATGCCGAGGTTGACGCGGCGATCTTCGGCTGAGCGCAGATGCACGTACCAGTCGGCCTCAAACAGCCGCTTGAAGCCGAAATGCTCAACATAAAAGGCCGCCGTGCCGGCAACGTCGCTCGTCATCAGCACCGGATAATAGCTCGTCGTCCTCATCTTTCCTTCTCCCGGCGAATAACATACAGTCTGCATGTAAATCGCATTAACATACAGGCTGCATGTATGCAACCGGGGTCCGCTCGTCGCTCCAACCGTGATCGCACCGAGGCGACACGCGCCGAGCTCATCGCCGCGGCGCGCAAACTGTTCACCGAAAAGTCCTATGCCGAAACCGGCACACCCGAGATCGTCGCCGCTGCCGGCGTCACACGCGGCGCGCTCTATCATCACTTTGCCGACAAGCAGGCGCTGTTTGCCGCTGTGGTCGAACAGGAGGCGCAAGCCGTCTCGGAAGAGATCGAACGCGCGTCACCGCCTTCGCTATTTGCCCGCGATGCGCTGATAGCCGGCTCGGATGCCTATCTGGCTGCCATGCGTGCGCCCGGCCGCACGCGGCTCTTGCTGCTTGATGGCCCGGCCGTGCTCGGCCGCGCCGCCATGGATGCGATCGACAATCGCCATGGCAACCGTTCGCTGCGCGAGGGCCTTGTCGCCGCAATGCGCTCGCACTCCATGACGAGACTGCCTGTGGAAACACTGACCGCTTTGCTCGCCGCCGCCTTCGACCGCGCAGCGCTCGCTATCGAAACTGGAGCATCGATCGAGGACTATCGCGCCGTTCTCATGGCGCTGATCGACGGCCTGTCTCCGGCTCCCCCTCAGGCACCTCACCCGGTTCGAACTCGTTGAAACAGCCTAGCTGGCGCTTGAACTGGTCGATCAGCCAAGCGGCCGCCGGTTTCGGGCTGCGATCGGCGCGGTGCATGGCATAAAGCGGCGAGCGGACTTCGCTGTAAGGCTCGAGATCGAGTTCGACGAGCCGGCCGTTCGCCAGATCATCGGCAATCAGCCATCGCGGCAGCCCACCCCAGCCCAGCCCCTCGCGCATCAGCACGTGCTTGGTGCGCACATCCGTCAGCCGCCAAGTGCGGTAGGCGAAGACGCCATAGTCGCGCCCGCGCGTACGCTCGGACTGGTCCGAGACGACCAGTTGGATGTGTTCGCGGACATCCTCCAGCGCAACTGGTCTTGGCAGCAGCGCCAGCGGGTGATCAGGCGCTGCGGCTGGCACCAGGGAGAAGAAACCGATGCGCAGCAGATTCACGTCCGCCTCGCCCAGAAGCCCTCCGATGCCGAGATCGGCCTGTCCGCCGACAACATGATCGAGGATAAGGCCAAGCGAGCCGATATGCAGACGCAGTGTCACTGCCGGGAACTGCGCCTCGAATGCCTTTAGCACCCGAACCAGCACCGGCGACGGTAGCGTCACGTCGACCGACAGCGCAACTTCCGCCTCCAATCCCTGCCGGTATCCGTCGACACGCGAGCGGATGCGTTGCAGCACGCCGACCATGCGCCGCGCATCTTCCAGCGTCGCCTTGCCGACATCGGTCAGTTGCGGCTCACGCGTGCCCTCACGCTCAAACAGCTTCAGCCCAAGCTGCGCTTCGAGGTTGGCAATGGCGTAGCTGATGACCGACTGCGCGCGGTTGAGCTTACGGCCGGCAGCCGAGAAGGAACCGGTGTCGGCCACCGCAACCAGGATCTGCAGTTGGTCAAGCGTCGGGTTGGGCTGCATCTTTCAATCCACAATTTAGATGGATCATATACAAAATATACCAGTTTTTCAAATGAGTCTGCGCACACATATTTGCCGGGAGATTTTAATCCAACCCTGGAGAGTCACCATGTCCATCCTTCTTGTCACATCCAGCCCACGCGGCGCCGCCTCGCACTCGACCCGCGTCGCCAACGAACTCGCCGACAAACTGCTTGCCGCCGATCCTTCGGCCAAGCTTGTCGCCCGCGACCTCGTCGCCAACCCGCTGCCGCATATCGACCCCGACTATTCGACCGGCATCTATACGCCGGCCGAAGCGCGCACCCAGCGCCAGGCTGAGGTCGTCGGCGTTTCTGATACTGTACTGGACGAGCTGTTTGCGGCCGACACCGTCATTCTCGCCACCGGCTTCATCAACTTCAACATCTCGTCGACGCTGAAATCCTGGGTCGACCACGTCGCCCGCTCCGGCAAAACCTTTGCTTATGGCGATGCTGGCCCCAAGGGCCTCGTCACCGGCAAGAAGGTCTATATCGTGCTGGCTTCGGGCGGAATCTATTCCGAAGGTGCGGCCGTGCAGTTCGATCACGCCATTCCCTACCTGCGCAGCGTGCTCGGCTTTCTCGGCATGACCGATGTCGAGGTCATCCGCATCGAAGGAGTCGGCATGGGCGCCGACGCGGTGGCAGCAGCGCTGGCCAAGGCCACGGCCAAGGTCAATGCCATTGTGGCTGCGACCGGAAATGCCGAGCGCGTCGCCACCGCGGCGTAACGCGTCAGCATCGTCTGAATTGTACAAGGGCAGGCGCCCGGCGCCTGCCCTTGTTTCTCGTTAGCGACAGCCTGTCGTGGGCCACACAACCGCCATTGGTTATTCCGCTTGTCTGCGCTATCGGTCGCTGATGTTCCTGTCTGTTGCCACAACGCACCGTCCGGCCACCGATCTCGGTTTCTTGCTGCACAAGCATCCGGATCGCCTGCACAAGACCGACCTGTCTTTCGGCAAGGCGTGGCTGTTCTATCCCGAGGCAACCGAAGACCGTTGCGAGGCTGCACTCCTGCTCGACGTTGACCCGGTGGGACTGGTGCGAGGCAAGGGCCAGGCAGATGGCTTGCTCGACCAATATGTGAACGACCGGCCTTACGCTGCATCATCCTTCCTGTCGGTGGCGCTGAACAAAATGCTGCGGCCGGCGATGACCGGTATATCGAAGGAGCGCCAGGAACTAGCCGACAGCGAACTGCCGCTGGAGGCCGTGGTTACTCCACTGCCGATGCGCGGCGGTGAGGCTCTGGTTCGAAGTTTGTTCGAACCCTTGGGCTGGACAGTCGATCTGACGCCAATCGAAGAAATCGGGACTGCAGCCGAGCCCCGATACGGCCATCTGAAGCTGACCGGCACGGGCCGGCTCAGCGCCTTGTTGAATCACCTCTATGTGCTGATCCCGGTGATGGACGATGCCAAGCATTATTGGATTGGCGAAGCAGAGATCGACAAGCTGCTGTCCAGGGGAGAGGGCTGGCTGGAAAACCATCCGGCCAAAGACCTGATCGTGCGCCGCTATCTTGGCAATCGCAGGGCTTTGGCCCGCATCGCCCTGGAGCGGCTGGCTCCCGAGACGGCTGGCGAGGCACAATCTGCCGAGCTGCGCGTTACGCCCGAGGAAGCGCTGGAGACGCCGATCCGGCTCAACGATCTGCGCATGGAAGCTGTGGTCCAGGCCATTCAGGCGACGGGGTCAACCTCGATTGCAGATTTGGGATGCGGCGAAGGCAAGCTGCTCGGTCGGCTCGTGCGCGAGCGATGGGTGCATAAGCTGTTCGGGCTCGATCCGGCGGTGCGCGAACTGGAATGGGCTGCAAAGCGTCTCAAGCTGAACGAATTAGGCGGGCCGCCCGAGGGCCGGGTCACGCTGCTGCATGGATCGCTGACCTACCGGGACAGCCGTTGGGCCGCAGCCGACGTCGCTGTTCTGGTCGAGGTTATCGAGCATCTCGACGAGGACAGGCTGCCCCTGGTCGAACGCATCGTTTTCGGTGAGAAGGCGCCCAAATCCGTCATCGTGACCACTCCGAATGCGGACTACAACGCTCTGTTTCCAAGACTGGCCCCCGGCGCATTTCGCCATCCCGATCACCGTTTCGAATGGAGCCGGGCTCAGTTCCAAGCCTGGGCGGCCAAAATCGGCGAGATCTATGGCTATGCAGCCACCTTCAGCGGTATCGGAGCCGAGGACGCTACCCTCGGCGCCCCCACACAGATGGCGGTGTTCACCCGATGAGAGAACCCGACAAGACCAACCTCACCATTCCTGACTTCGCCCTCGTCGTGCTGATCGGCTCGACCGGATCGGGCAAGTCGACTTTTGCCGCCAAGCATTTTCTGCCGACCGAGATCATCTCCTCGGACCAGTGCCGGGCGCTGATCTCCGACGACGAAACGGACCAGGACGTCTCTGCGGATGCCTTCGATCTGGTTCGCGAAATAGCCGGCAAACGGCTTAAACACCGCAGGCTGGGCGTCATCGACGCCACCAATGTGCGAGCCGCCGACCGCAAGGCCTGGATTGAGCTGGCGCGCAAGTGGCACGCTTTGCCCGTCGCCGTGGTCCTCGATCCAGGCGTCGAGGTGTGCGTCGCACGCAATGCGGTGCGGGCCGACCGGCCGTTTGGCGCCGGGGTCGCCCAGCGCATGACAACCGAGATTCGCAAGGGTCTTGGCGGCCTGCAACGCGAGGGCTTCCGCCAAGTCTGGAAGCTTACCAGCGAGGCCAGCATCGACGCGGCCGAGGTGTCGCGACAGCCGTTGTGGACCGATAAGCGCGACGACCATGGCCCCTTCGATATCATTGGTGACATCCACGGCTGTTCGGATGAGCTTCATATCCTGCTCGCTCGATTGGGCTACAGCATCGCCTGGTCCGAGCATCAGGGCGACCGAACGGTCATCGTGGTCCCACCAGAGGGCCGCAAGATCGTCTTTGTCGGCGACCTCGTCGATCGCGGCCCCAACTCGCCCGACATATTGCGCATTGCCATGAGCATGGTCGCGGCTGGAACCGCATACTGTGTCCAGGGCAATCATGAACGCAAACTCAGCCGCTGGCTAGAAGGCCGCAAGGTCACGGTCGCCCACGGCCTCCAGCAGACTGTCGATCAGCTAAGTGCACAGGACCGAGGCCTGCGCGAGGCGCTGCCGGCCTTTCTCGACGGCCTGCGCAGCCATGTCTGGCTCGATGGCGGAGGTCTCGCCGTCGCCCATGCCGGCCTCAAGGAAGAGATGGTCGGACGCGGTTCCGGCGCCGTGCGCGAGTTCGCTCTGTACGGCGAGACCACAGGCGAGACCGACGAGTTCGGGCTGCCCGTCCGCGCCGACTGGGCCGCGGCCTATCGTGGCAAGACGGCCATAATCTATGGACATACGCCCACGCTATCGGCTGAATGGGTCAACAACACCCTGTGCATCGACACCGGATGCGTATTCGGCGGCAAGCTGACGGCCTTGCGCTGGCCGGAACGCGAACTGGTCGAGGTGCCGGCAATCCAGACCTGGTCGGAGCCGATACGTCCGCTGGGCAGGCCCGGTCCGGACAAATCGGCACAGGCCGACGCCGACGGCGTGCTCGATTATCAGGACGTCTCCGGTCGCCGTTGGATCGAGACCGGACTGAGGGGCCGGATTGTCGTGGCCGAGGAGAATGCGTCGGCAGCACTGGAGGTGATGAGCCGCTTCGCGCTCTCGCCGCAATGGCTGATTTATCTGCCGCCGACCATGTCGCCGTCCGAGACCAGCAGCCAGGACGGCTGGCTGGAACGTCCGGAGGATGCCTTCGCTTACTTCCGCGAGCGCGGCGTTGCGCAGGTCGTGTGCGAGGAGAAGCATATGGGTTCGCGGGCAGTGATCGCGCTCTGCCGGAACGCGCAGGCGGCACGCAGCCGCTTCGGGGTCCCTGGCGACGAAACCGGCGCAATCTGGACCCGCACCGGACGCTCCTTTTTCAACGACAGTGCCATGACGGAGGGCCTGCTCGCCCGTCTCCGCGCCGAGGTCGACACGGCGGACCTGTGGAAGGAATTGAACAGCGACTGGCTGCTGCTGGACACCGAGATAATGCCTTGGTCGGCCAAAGCCGGCAGTCTGATCGAAAGCCAGTATGCGCCTGTGGCCACATCCTCTGCCGCCGATCTCAAGGCCAGCAGCGAGGCGCTGGCCCGTGCGATGGCGCGCGGCGTCGATGCAGCCGGCCTGAACGCACGCCTTGAAGACCGGGCCGTCCGCGCAGCCAAATACGCCACCGCCTGGGCGCCCTACGTATGGCCAGTTTCGGGCGTCGAGGACCTCAAGGCCGCGCCTTTCCACCTGCTGGCCAGCGAGGGACGTGTTTGGTTTGACCAGGACCATGTCTGGCACATGTCGCTCGCGGACCGTCTGGCTGCCCATGGTGGCGTGGTCACGCCGACTCGATGGCGTATGGTTGATCTGGCCGACGGCAGCGCGTGTGCCGAGGCCATCGCCTGGTGGGAGACGCTGACTGGCTCAGGCGGCGAAGGCATGGTGGTCAAACCACGCGACTTCGTCAGCCGTGGCAAGAAGGGGCTCATCCAGCCTGCGTTGAAGGTCCGCGGCCCGGAATATTTGCGCATCATCTATGGTCCCGAATATGACGCGCCCGACAATCTCGTCCGCCTGCGAGAACGCGGCCTGGCCGGCAAGCGCAGCTTGGCGCTCAGAGAGTTCGCGCTTGGTCACGAAGCGCTAACGCGATTTGTCGCCAAGCAGCCGCTACGCCGGGTTCACGAGTGTGTCTTCGCCGTGCTGGCGTTGGAAAGCGAGCCAATCGACCCAAGGCTGTAGTAGTAGCCGATCTACCCGAAGATCTTTTCGCCTTGCTCGTCGACCAGTTGGATGCCCTTTTTGATCGAGATGTCGACGGCGTCATCAAGCCCGGCAAAGCGGTCGGCGCGGATGAATTTGTGCTCCTTCATCACGCCGTCGATCTCCTTTGAAACCACGCCGCAGGTCTGGTACTGGCCCTCCGCCTTGTAGGGCGTGGCGCTGATCAAAAATCCCTTGTGCTCGATCTGCTTTGCCGGCGCCGCTGTCTTTGGCTCGGCGGCTTCGTTGCCTCCGCCGAAAAGACGCTTCAGAAAAGACATGGGGTATCCTCCAACGGCAATCATCCTGCACCACATAGCGCGGTGCAGGATGATTTTCAGTACCGGTCCTTGGCCGAGCGGGCAAGGGCCGCAGCTGGTTTGGCACTCAGAGGTCAGTCGCGCGACAACGCTTCCAAGGCCTCTGCGGCAGCTTCCAATATGCTGATTGCCTCGGCCTGCTTTGCTTCAGGCGCATCGACGATTTCGCCGAGCGCGGCGCGTAGCCGGTGGCGCACGGCGCGAAACTCGTCGCGCTTTTCCGAGCGGCCGCGGCCGCGGCGGCCACCGTCGCCGTCATCGTTCCAGCCGAACCAGTCGCGCGCCTTCGCCATCTTGCGGCCGAAGCGCTCGAGATGTTCGAGCACGTGGTCGATCATCTCGCGATTTTCGTTGAGGTGCGCCTGCCCAGCCTCGGTGATTGAAAACACCTTCTTGTTGCCTTCCGCCGCAGAAACGGCGTAGCCGGCCTCTTCCAGGAAGGTCAGCGTCGGGTAGACCACGCCGGGGCTCGGGCTGTAGAAGCCGCTGGTGCGCTCCTCCAGCGCCTTGATGATGTCGTAGCCGTGCCGCGGCGCCTCGGCCAGCAGCGACAGCGTGATCAGCTTGAGGTCGCCGTCAGCCAGCATGCGCCCGGCGCGGAACATGTCGCCCGGCCCGCCGCGTCCGCCGCCTCTCATGCCATGCCCGAACGGGCCGAAGCCGCCGCGTCCGCCGAACTTGCCGGCCATATGCATGAAAACGCGCTCGGCGTGTTCGCCAAAACGATGATGCCCGAAATGATTGCCTTTGTGCATTGCCTGCTCCTTGAGTTATGTCTTAAGATATATCTCAATTAGATACCCATAGCGACCGAGTCAAGATATATCTTACGATGTATCTGAAAATAGCGCCGGCAGGATTGATTTCGCGCGAGAAGCGCAGCTAGGAAGCGCGTGAGGGCCGAAGGCCACTCCCTAAGCGTCTGACGTGAAGCAACGCATCCACCCTCGGTCGTTCCGGGCAGTGACGCCGAAGACCGGCGAATGGATGCCAAAGCGACGGACCGGATGCTTCAGGGAAAATCCCAGATGATTGTGAAAACCTCGCGCAGAAAGCTGCCAGCGCACTATGCCGCCATCGTCAGCCCGCTGGTGCTGTCGTTGCTGATGACGTTCATCGTGTCGTTTATCTCGACACTGAAAAGCCTTGGCTTCCAGCCCGATCTGCCGGCCACCTGGCTGACAGCCTGGGGCCTGTCCTGGCTGGTGGCATTTCCGACGCTGCTGCTGGTGCTGCCGGCGGTGCGCCGCATCGTTGGCTGGCTTTGCGAGCCTGTGGCTCGATAGCCGGCCATACGAAGGCTTGGAAACAATCTCGTGGCTTTTGGTGCCAAGTGAACTGGCACCGTCACCAGCGGCGTTTGCGCCGATTCCAGGCATAGAGCAGATCAGCAAAACGATCATAGGCATAGCGCGTCAACGGCAGCGCGGCGGGATTGCCGAACAGCGTCGCCAACCAGCCCTCGCCCGGCGTTATCAGCCACACCGCAACGGCAACATCGGCGCCGACCAGCAATTTGCCGTCGGCGTCGGTCGCATGCAGCCGGCGCCGGATATCCTCCAGCCCGATGCCGTAGCGGGCCAGCGCCGTCGGTTCGGCATTGATGTCGCGAAATTCGATCCGCCCGGCCTTGACCGCCTCGATCAGCCGCCGCTTCTGCCGGCTGATGCCGGCATCACAGACCGGACAGCGCGTATTATACCAGACGGTCAGCAGAGGCTTGCTCATGTTTCGAAACGGCACCAGAGGGACGCGCACCGACTATCCGGCAAACGCCGTTGCGCCGCAACGCAACACGACACCCGCGAAATGGCCAGGCCTGGAGTGCAACCTACCCGAGCGAGGTGATGATCTCGCGATAGGCATCCTCCGGGAAAGCCTTGAGCGTCCGCGTCCTGACGTTGCCGCCCGTCGCCAGCATCAGCGAGAAACGGGCGAGCACCGCATCGTCGGGCGCTTCGACCACCGCCACCATGTCGCAATCCCCCATGGTGAGATAAAATGCCTTGAAGGACCCGCCCATGTCTCCCAACAGCTTTTTGGCGGCATCGAGCCGCTTCGGCGACTCGCGCACATTTTTGGCGCCTTGCTCCGTCCAGTTGATCAGCACGATGTAAGTTGTCATGGCACACCTCCCTCCGGAGCCACGGAGCACGGCGTCCAACCGCCGGGGCGGGCATCCGGGGTTGTCGCCCAGAGAATGCATCCGTCGCGGAATTATCCTCCCACGACCGGTGCACCGCAAGAACAACCGGCCGGATGATAAAATTAAAAAGGCGCCGGATGGCGCCCTCTGAATCGTTCGGTCATTCTTGAGTGTCAGCTCCTCAGACGGTTCCGAGCATGCTCGAGCACGACGTCAGCTATCGACCGTCCTGATCAAGCCCTGCTCTGACAGATCGATTTTGTCCTTCAGAATGTATCTGTGGCCAAGGCCAACCGAATTTTCCGGAAGTCCCAGATAGGCGGCGAGTTCCTCATGGAGGTCGAGCGGAGCCATGTACTCTTTCGCTCCATCCATTCCCAATATCTGAAGCAAATCGTCAGGCGCGGCCTGCTTGCCGATCATAGCCAGCAAGGCGGGAGCGTCTTCCAGCCGAGGACGCATGTCCTCATCGTCAGGGTCACTCATCTCCATGCCCGGACAGGAATTGTAGCGCGATTGGAGAACACCGTGCTTTGCCGCCCAGAGGTTTAGCTGTTCCTCATCATAGACGGCAATCGCGATGCCGATGCAGGTCAGATCGAGGGTCAGGCTCTGAAGCAAGGATTCAATCCAGCGCGGGTCGAGCTGGTCTGTGTAACGGTCGGAGAAAGTGGTCCAACCATTCTGTTCGGTTGTGACGAAGGCGTCGATGGTCTTCGTCCTCAGCCAGTTGACCAACGCTTCTTGCGTTGGCCCCTTTATGCTGACGGTTCCGTAGGTCGCGCCCACCTAAAAATCCTCAGCTGTCGAGGAAGCTTCTGAGCTTGCGCGAGCGGCTCGGATGCTTGAGCTTGCGCAGCGCCTTGGCTTCGATCTGGCGGATACGCTCGCGGGTGACCGAGAACTGCTGGCCGACCTCTTCAAGCGTGTGATCGGTGTTCATGCCGATGCCGAAGCGCATTCTGAGCACGCGCTCTTCGCGCGGCGTCAGTGAGGCCAGCACGCGCGTCGTCGTCTCGCGCAAATTGGCCTGGATCGCCGCGTCGATCGGCAGGATCGCCATCTTGTCCTCGATGAAATCGCCGAGATGCGAATCCTCCTCGTCGCCGACCGGCGTTTCGAGCGAGATCGGCTCCTTGGCGATCTTCAGCACCTTGCGCACTTTTTCCAGCGGCATGGCGAGCTTTTCCGCCAGTTCTTCCGGCGTCGGCTCGCGGCCGATCTCATGCAGCATCTGGCGCGAGGTGCGCACGATCTTGTTGATCGTTTCGATCATGTGCACCGGAATGCGGATGGTACGCGCCTGGTCGGCGATCGAACGGGTGATCGCCTGCCGGATCCACCATGTCGCGTAGGTCGAGAACTTGTAGCCGCGGCGGTATTCGAATTTGTCGACCGCCTTCATCAGGCCGATATTGCCTTCCTGGATCAGGTCGAGGAACTGCAGGCCGCGATTGGTGTATTTCTTGGCGATGGAGATGACGAGGCGCAGATTGGCCTCGACCATTTCCTTCTTGGCGATCGCGGCTTCGCGCTCGCCCTTCTGCACCTGGTTGACGATCTTGCGGAATTCCTGGATCGAAATCGCCGTCTCGGTGGCGAGGTTCTGGATCTCGGCGCGCAGGTCGCGGATGGCGTCCTTCTCGTTCTTGGTGAATTCCTTCCAGCCGCGCGAGGTCAAATTGCCGATCGAGCGGGTCCAGTTCGGATCGAGCTCCGAGCCCTGATATTCCTTGAGGAATTCCTCGCGGCGCACACCATAGCTTTCGGCCAGCCTGAGCAGCTTGCCTTCGTTCTGCACCAGGCGCTTGTTGATGTCGTAGAGCTGCTCGACCAGCGCCTCGATGCGCGCCGTGTTCAAGGACAGCGACTTCACCGCCTTGATCAGTTGGTCCTTCAGCTCCTTGAGCCGGCGGTCCTGACTGGGGGACAGCGTGCCGGCGGCGGCCAGCCGGTTCTCGACCTGCTGGTCCTGCAGCTTGCGCAGTTTCTTGTAGGTGTCGGCAATGACGTCGAGCGTCTCCATCACCTGCGGGCGCAGTTCCGCTTCCATCGCCGCCAGCGACAGGCTCGCCTCGTCATCGTCTTCCTCGTCGTCGTCCACCAGGCCACGGGTGTCGCCGCCGACATTGGTGATGTCGTCCTCGTCCTCGCGCGAACGGCGCGACTTTTCCTCGGTCTTGGCTTCCTCGATACGCTCGACAACCGGCGCCTGCTTGGCCTCCGGCCCGGCATAGGTCGCCTCGAGGTCGATGATCTCGCGCAGCAAGATCTTCGATTCGTTGAGCTCGTCACGCCAGATGATGATGGCCTGGAAGGTCAGCGGGCTTTCGCACAGGCCCGCGATCATCGTCTCGCGGCCGGCCTCGATGCGCTTGGCGATCGCGATTTCGCCCTCGCGCGACAGAAGCTCGACTGAGCCCATCTCGCGCAGATACATGCGGACCGGATCGTCGGTGCGGTCGGTCGGCTCTTTCTTGGTCGTGGTGGCAGCGACGGCGGTGCCGGTCTGCTCGGCCAGCTCGTTGGCGTCTTCCTCGGCGTCAGCGGCGGTATCGGCGGCTTCGGGCTCCTCGCCCTGCTCGTCGTCCTCGACCACGTTGATGCCCATGTCGGAAAGCATGGCCATCGTGTCCTCGATCTGCTCGGAGGTCACTTCCTCCGAGGGCAGCACCGAATTCAGCTCGTCCATGGTGACATAGCCGCGCTTCTTGGCGGCCTTGATCATCTTCTTGACAGCATCGTCGGAAAGGTCGAGCAGAGGGCCATCAGTCGCGGCCTCGCGTTCGGTCTCGACTTCTTCCTTTTCTTTTGTCGCCATAGTCTTTATTTTCTCCAAGCGGCTGAGTATCAAAGCCGCGTAAGCTGCCGGTCCGGTCAAATTGGATGCGCTCCTTCCAGAACGCGCTTTACCGGGCCAGTAACTGCATCTCTCGTTAAGTCCAGATTAACCCTGATATCTGTGGCAAGCTGACTGCCTGTCCAGTGATCAGTACCTTACATCGCTGCATTCCCGTCGATGCCGGGGCGGGTTAACGTTTCGAATCGACCTGATTCCGCCATTCTGCCGGAAGGTCAAGCGCCTCTCGCATGATTCGCATGAAAAAAGCGAATCAATTACCCGACTTAGAGCACCGCACGCTTGATTCAACGCGCAAGCACGTCCTTACATTTCAGTCTTCTGGACATTTCAGTCTTCTGGAGGCTTCGATCTAAACGCGCCCAGCCCTGCCCGACGATACGCCAAACCCTTCGATCAGCGCTTCCGTTGCCTGCACATCACGAAATTGCGCCTGGATTTCGACCAGGTGCCAGTAGTTTTCGTCCGTGGGATCGCTGGCGAGCGCTGCTTCCGCCTGCTTCAGCTCCTTATGTAAGGTGCGCGCGCTGCGCTGCAAGTGGAGAGCCTGGCTGAACGCGTCGCGAGCATCGTCGAGTGCTGCCGTTTCCAGCGCCGGCCATTGCCGCGCACGTTTGATCAGCGCCACCGCGCGCTGCCAGATCTCACCGCAGCCGGCCCGCTCGATCGTCGCGATCACTGCGTTGCGGTCGTTGGCCATATCATGCGCCATGGCGTCGAGGATGGCCGCATGCAGCCGCTTCAGATCGGAATTGGCGAGATCGAGGAACTCGACATGGGCGAAATTCTCGTCGATCAGCACGGGATGGTTGACGAGGGCCGCAATGATCGTCGCCTCGCGCACCGACATGCCCTCGCCGCCGCGTTTGACCAGCGCCGAGCGGCCGAGGCTTTCGGTGATCGCGGTGCGCCCACCGGCACCGCCGCCACGTGCAAACTGCCCGCCGGGTGCTGAGGCCCTGCCCTGAAAGCGCTCACCGGGCCGTCCGTCCTGACGTCCCTGGCGTCCGCGCTGGGTCCCGAAGAAGCTCTGTACCCGCTCGCGCATTTCCTGTTGGTAATGATAGCGAAGGCTCTCGTCGCGGATGCGGCTGGTCAGTTCGCGCAGCGTCTTTTCGAGCTCCGCCCGCCGTTCCGGCGTGTCGAAGATGCCGCCGGCGGTCTCGCGCATCCACAAGAGGTCGGCCAGCGGCCGCGCCTCGGAAAGCACGGCGCGGAATGCGTCCGGCCCTTCGGCCTTGACCAGATCGTCGGGATCCTTGCCCTCCGGCAGCAGGGCGAAGCGCACGGAGCGGCCTGCCTGGACCGCCGGTAGCGCCATGTCGGCGGCGCGCCACGCTGCCTTCAACCCGGCCTGGTCGCCGTCGAAGCACAGCACCGGCTCGCCAGCCATGCGCCATAGAAGTTCGAGCTGGTTTTCAGTCAATGCGGTGCCGAGCGGCGCCACCACGTTTTCGAAGCCGGCCTGCGCCAGCGCGATCACATCCATGTAGCCTTCGACCGCAATGACCGTGCCGCCCTTGGCCAGCGTCCCCTTTCCCAGCGCCGCCTTTCCCAGCGCTTGGCGCGCACGGGCGAAATTGTAGAGGACGTTGCCCTTGTGGAAGAGCTCCGTATCGGGCGAGTTCATGTATTTGGCCAGCGCATCCGGCGCCAGTGCCCGCCCGCCGAAGGCGATGATCTTGCCCCTGGAATCCGGGATCGGGAACATGATGCGGTCGCGGAACCAATCGTAGGAAACCGGAACGTCGTCGCCACGGCGCACCAGCCCGCACGCCTCGATGTCGGCCTTGGGGACACCCTTGGCGGCAAGGTGCTCCTTCAGCGCGTTGCGGCTGTCGGGGGCATAGCCGAGGCGGAAAGACTGCTGCGTCGCCGGTGTCAGCCCACGGTCGCGCAGATAGGCGCGGGCCTTTGCCCCTTCCGGTCCCTGTAGCCGTTCCTGGAAGAACACCGTCGCCATCTCCATGACATCGGTCAGGCTGGCGCGTTCCTTTTCGCGCCGTTCCTCATCGGCGTCGCGAACCGGCATCGGCACGCCGGCCATGTCGGCGATCTTCTCGACTGCCTCGGGAAAGCTCATCCCATCGAGTTCGGTCAAGAACTTGAAATGGTCGCCCGAAACCGAGCAGCCGAAACAGTGATAACGGCCCTTCTTGTCCTCGCAGTGGAAGGACGGGCTCTTCTCGCCATGGAACGGACAGCACGCCCAATAATCGCCGCGTGGCGCGTTGGTCTTCTTCCTGTCCCACGCGACGCGCTGGCCGATCACCGAAGAAATCGGTACGCGGTCGCGGATCTCGTCGAGGAAAGCAGGCGGAAAGCGCATGGGGGACAGCTCGTTTGGCCTCCATATAATCACACGGGCGAAGCCCGACGACTCCTAATGGCGACCATACCCGGTTTTCACAGGCCAAAAGAGAAGGCGGGCCGCGGGCCGCCTTGTCGATCTAATCCGGCGCAGCGCCGGTCAGCCGTTCCGCACCTACTGCGCGGCGATGGCGCCGAAGATCAGGCCGGAGAGAACGCTGACCAGCAGATAGTCATTGCCGACCCGGATCCATTCCTGGCCGGGACCCGGACGGCGCAGGCCATAGTGGCGATAGTCGCGGATCGGCTGGTGACGCTTCCAGCTCGAATATCTCTGGCCGTTGCGCCAATGGCTGCGCTTCACCACGATCTTCTTCTTCACTATGACGCGCCTGTTCACGTCGACATGCTTGTTCACGTCGACATGCCTGCCGGGCCTTTGCCAGTCGACCTGGCTGTAGTTCGACTGCGGCGCGTTTGGTGTGTTCAGTGGTGCAGCCTGGCCTTGCAAGGCGGTTGCAGCCAGCATCGAGAAGGCAACGGCGGAAAGAACGATACGTTTCATAGCGGGTACTCCTTGGTTGTCGATGCCTACGGAATAGAGCCGGAAGAATGAACCGAAACTGAACACAGAGATTACGTTTTCGTAATGATTTCTTACATTTAGCACGACTAATTCAGCGCTACCTTTAAAGCGGCCGTCCGAGAATGGACGCATGACCCTCCGCAACTCGGCAGTCTATGCAACCATTTTGTCAGCCATCCATTTCCGACACGCTCCGTCGCGTGCCAACAGGCGTCCGAACCGCGCAAAATTTATTATTCGGCTAAAATAAATCGGAGTTATATTAACCTCTGCAATGTCCACGATTCGCGCCCACTTTTGCCCCTTTGACGTCACGGCGCCCGCGTCGCTGATACCGGTCGGGTTGCGGGGTCGGGCATGAGTGGCTCCGTCGTTTTGCTGCACCTTGCCGGTGCGGTCGCACTGATGCTGTTTGCCACCCGTTTGGTGAAGACCGGCGTCGAGCGCGCCTATGGCGATGTGCTGCGCCACAAACTGCGCGCCACAATGCGCAATCCGTTCATGGCGGTTCTGGCCGGCTGCGGCCTAGCTGTCGCACTGCAAAGCTCGACCGCCGTCACCTTGCTGGTCGGCTCATTCGCCGGCTCCGGTATTGTCAGCGGCATGTCGGGCCAGCTTGCGGTGCGCGGTGCCGAGATCGGCTCGGCCCTGGTGGTCAAGCTGCTTACCTTCGATCTGTCGCTGCTGGTGCCGGTCTGCCTTGTCGCCGGCACGGTGATGTTCATGGCCACCGAGCGGCGCGACTGGCGCCAGTTCGGCCGCATCCTGGTCGGCATCGGCCTGCTGCTTTTGTCGCTGGAGATGATCGGCCAGGCGTCGGAGCCGCTACGCCAGAGCACGCTGATGCCACTCATCGTCGATTACTTCTCTGGCGATCCGGTCACCGCCTACCTTCTGGCGGCGTTGGTCACCTGGCTGTTCCATTCCTCGATCGCCGCGGTGCTGCTGATGGTGACGCTGGCCGGCCGCGGCTTCATCCCGCCCGAACTCGGCATCGTGCTGGTGCTCGGTGTCAATCTCGGCTCTTCGATCATCGCGCCGCTTCTAACCCGCAACGCAGAACCCGGCGTTCGTATCGTGCCGATCGGCAATCTCCTGATGCGCGGCATGGGTTCGCTGATCATGCTGATCCTGTTCCTGACGTTCAGGCCGCCGGTCGCCTTCTTGGGCAGCACCGTGCCCGAGCAGATCGTCAATGCCCACATCGTCTTCAACATCCTGATCCTGATCGCCGGCCTGCCGCTGGCGAGCCTGGTCTATCGTGCCTCGGAAAAGATCGTGGCGCTGGGCACCAAGCCGCAGCCCGCCAACGCGCTCGACGTCGTCGAGCTTTCGGCGCTCAACGAAAGTGCGCTCGACGTGCCGAGCCAGGCTTTGGCCAACGCCACCCGCGAGGTGGTGCGGGTCTGCGAGACGGTCGAGATCATGCTGAAACGGATCATCGAACTCTATGAGAGCGCCGACGCCGACAAGATCAGCGCGCTGGCCGCGCTCGACGACCGTGTCGACAGGAAGCACGCGGCGATAAAGCTCTATCTGGCCAAGGTCACCAAGAACCCGCTGAGCGAGGACGAGGCGCTGCGTTGCCAGGAGCTGATCGGCGCCTGCGTCAAGCTGGAGCAGGTCGGCGACATCATCGTGCGCAACATGCTGGTCCACGTGAAGAAGAAATTCGAGCGCGGGCTGGAGTTCACGCCGGAAGGCTGGCGCGAGCTTTGCGCCTTCCATGCCTTGGTGCTTGCCAATGCCAGGCTTGCCTTCAACGTGCTGGTGTCTCGCGATCCGGAGACCGCTCGCCAGTTGGTGCTGGAAAAGGACCGGCTGCGCGACCGCGAGAAGGAAACCAGCCAGAGCCATTTCGTGCGGCTGCGCGACGGCACCGCCAAGAGCGTCGAGACCAGCTCCATCCATCTCGACACCATTCGTGACCTCAAGCAGATCAACTCGCTGCTCGCCTCGATGGCCTATCCCGTGCTCGAGGAGCGCGGCCTGCTCACCGGTTCGCGGCTGAAGGCTGGATAGATTGCGTCCACAAGCCGGGTAGCTTCAGAACATCGCCTATGAAAATTGCTGTGGGCCAATGCGCAAAAATTATCTTTGCGCCACCTCCTGTCTGTCGGCTAAAGATCGCCGCATCTACCGGAAGGAAAGTCGATGGACACCCATTCTCGCAGCTTCGCCAAAGCGCTTTCCTGGCGCGTCACCGGTACCATCGACACGATGATCATTTCGCTCGTCGTGACCGGAAGCATCAAGCTCGCCGCGGCCATCGGCCTGACCGAGGTCGTCACCAAGTCGCTACTCTACTATCTTCACGAGCGGGCGTGGCTGAAAATTCCTTATGGAAGGAAGGCAGCCGCCTAGCTCTTGCCTCCGCGGCGGGCGCCTGACCGGCGATCAAGAAAAGCTAAAGCGGCGTCGACAATTTCTGGATTGCCCGCCGCCCTCATCCGTGGTTTGAGGCCACCTTATCCGAGGATCGCCTTTCCGCCATGCTCCCCCTCATTGCCCTGTTCATTGCCGCCTTCGCCTTCGGCACCACCGAATTCGTCATAGCCGGCGTGCTGCCGCAGGTGGCGGATGGCCTTGGCGTCGCGATCCCGACCGCCGGTTATCTCGTTTCCGGCTATGCCGGCGGCATTGCAGTCGGCGGCCCGCTGCTGGCGCTCGCTACCAAAAGGTTCTCCCGCAAGGCTCTGCTGCTTGGACTGACTGCGGCTTTTACCATCGGCCAGGCGGCCTGCGCGCTGGCGCCCGACTTCGCCTCGATGCTGCTGTTGCGGATAGCGGTGGCCGTCGCGCATGGTGCCTATTTCGGCGTTGCCATGGTGGTGGCCGTCGGCCTGGTGCGCGAAGACCAGCGCGGCATGGCGGTAGCGCTGATCCTGTCCGGCCTCACCGTATCGAACGTAATCGGCGTTCCGGCCGGCACGGCAATCGGCAACATCTGGGGATGGCGTGCGACATTCTGGGTGATGTGCGCGCTCGGCGTGGTGGCCTTCGCGGCAATCGGCGCCCTGCTGCCGCGCAAGACGGGATCGTCGAACCCGTCCGTCAGTCTTGGCAGTGAGGTCCGCGTACTCGCACGCCAGCAGGTCTGGACCTCGCTCATCATCATGCTGATGCTGATGATCGGCCAGTTCGGCCTGTTCACCTACATCACGCCGACGCTGCTTGAGGTCACCGGCCTCGACGAGAAATGGATACCTTGGGTGCTCCTGCTCAACGGTGTCGGCGCAACGATCGGCGTCTTTGTCGGCGGGCGGCTCGCTGACTGGAAGCTGATGCCGTCGCTTATCGCCATGCTTTTCCTGCAGGCGGTGATGCTCGCCTTGATCTACGCCGTCAGTTCTTACCCGCTGCCGATGGTGATAGCGATCTTCGTCTGGGGCGGCCTCAACTTCGCCATCGGCACGCCGATCCAGACCCGCATCCTGACCTGGACCGCGGACGCCTCCAACCTTGCCTCGTCACTCATTCCGTCGGGCTTCAACGTCGGCATCGCACTCGCCGCATCGCTCGGCGCGGCCATGCTCAATGCCGGCTATGGCTATCGCAGCCTGCCGGTGGTTGGCGCGATCGCCATGCTGGTCGCGGTCGCGGTCGCGCTTGCCTCGCATGTCTGGGAATGGCGCAGCCGGGCTGCGCCGCCGCTGCCGGCTGCCGCCGAATAGGACTACAGATCGATCCGGTAGCGCAGGCTTTCTACGCCGCCATAGGCAGCGTCTTCGAAGAAACGCCCGACAAGCCGGCCGCCATTGGCCAGAACGACCTTCTGCGAGGGCACATTGTGAGGCTTGCAGGTGATTTCGACGAAGGGCAGGCCAACCGCCCTCGCCTCCTCCAGCATCAGCCGCAGCGCCTCGGTCGCATAGCCACGTCCCTGTTTCCACGGCACCACCGCATAGCCGATGTGGCCGAGCACGTGCGACGGCAGCGCCGCGGTGCCGGGCTGCCAGCGCAAGCCGATCGAGCCTAAGACTTCCCCGTCCCAGATCCAGCGCCGGAATCCGGGCAGCCGCGGCACCGTCGAACCGTCCGGCAAGGCAATCGGCGGTCCCTTGCCATCGGAATCGTCGAGATCGGCAAGGAAAGTCGCTGGATCCTTTTCGATAGCCGCAAGCTGCTCGCGCGTCGCGTCGAGCAGCCGCACATTGTCCGGCGACCAGCCGCGCTCGAGGGCCGCCTTGTAGGACGGCAGGTGTTCAAACGCCGGTTTGACGAGTTCGATCATGAGCGCGAGCTTTTGGCTGTCCGCCAGGATTGCGGGCGCGACGGCAAGGGCCTTCCACAGCAGTCTACTGAAGCAGGCTCTTGACGATGCCGCTCGCCTTGGAGAAATCCATCTGCCCGGCGTATTTTTCCTTGAGCGCCGCCATCACCTTGCCCATGTCCTTGACGCCGCTGGCGCCTGTCTCGGCGATGGCGGAACGGACGGCGCTTTCCGTCTCGGCCTGGCCCAGTTGCGTCGGCAGGAAGTCGCGGATGATCGCCATCTCGTCGCGCTCCTGCGCTGCAAGCTCCGGCCGCTTGCCGTCATCGAACGCCTTGGCCGATTCCTCGCGCTGCTTCACCATCTTGGCAAGGATCTGCAGGATTTCGTCGTCGCTGGCCGGCTCCTTCCCGGCGCCGCGATTGGCGATGTCGCGATCATGAATGGCCGCCTGGATCAGCCGCAATGTGGGCAGCCGGCGCTTGTCCTGCGCCTTCATCGCGCTCTTCAGGGATTCGGCGATTTTTCCTCGCATAGTGCTTTCTCCTTCGAATGCGGCGGACAATAGTCGTGCCGATAGCTCAAGGCAAACTCGATGGCGTCCGGCAAACCGCTGATATTGTTCGACGAAATAAATCCAGGCTCGCACGGCGCGGCATCATTGACCGCCTTGGCGCCTTCCCCTATGTACTGGGCCTTGCATGAATTGAATTCTAGTGCACGTCGCCCAAAAGTGCGTAGCGGTTTTGGGGCCACGACATGCACAAGTGAAAAGTTAGCGCGCCGAGGCTGTGAGATTGCCGCTTCGCGCCTTTTGTTGCGCCGATTGAGGGGCGCAGCCTTTAGGAGTGCCGCCATGGCAACGATGACCGCCGCGTCGACCCCCCCTTGGGCCACCGAGAGGCCGACAGCCCTGCTGGTGCTGGCCGACGGCACCGTCATCGAGGGCCGCGGTCTGGGCGCTTCCGGCTCCGCCGTGGCTGAGGTCTGCTTCAACACCGCGCTGACCGGCTACCAGGAAATCCTCACTGACCCATCCTATGCCGGCCAGATCGTCACTTTCACCTTTCCGCATATCGGCAATATCGGCACCAATGACGAAGACATCGAGGACCTCAATCCGCTGGCCCGCGCCGGCGCCGTCGGCGCCGTGTTCAAGGCCGATGTCACCAACCCGTCGAACTACCGCGCCGGAGCCGGCCTCGACCAGTGGCTGAAGAAGCGCGGCATCGTCGCACTTTCGGGCATCGACACGCGGGCGCTGACCGCGCTGATCCGCGAAAAGGGCATGCCCAATGCCGTCATCGCGCACGCCCCAGACGGTACCTTCGACATCGATGACCTCAAGCGCCGCGCCGCCGCCTGGTCCGGGCTCATCGGGCTTGATCTGGCCAAGGAGGTCACCTCCGGCCAGTCCTCGGTCTGGCGCGAGACGCCCTGGGTCTGGAACGAGGGCTTTGGCGAACAGGCCGACCCGTCGATGCACGTCGTCGCCATCGACTACGGCGTCAAGCGCAACATATTGCGCCTGCTGGCCGGCCTCGGCGCCAAGGTCACCGTGGTGCCGGCCAAGACCGGCGCCGAGGAGATCATGGCGATGCGGCCGGACGGCATTTTTCTGTCCAACGGCCCCGGCGATCCGGAAGCCACCGGCGACTACGCCGTGCCGGTCATCCAGGATCTGTTGAAGACCGAAATCCCGCTGTTCGGCATCTGCCTCGGCCACCAGATGCTGGCGCTGGCGCTGGGCGGCAAGACCGCAAAAATGCATCAGGGCCACCACGGCGCCAACCATCCGGTCAAGGACCACACCACCGGCAAGGTCGAGATCGTCTCGATGAACCACGGCTTTGCCGTCGACGCCGACTCGTTGCCGAGCGGCGTCGAGGAAACCCATGTCTCGCTGTTCGACGGTTCGAATTGCGGCATTGCGCTGACCGGCAAGCCGGTCTTCTCGGTCCAGCATCATCCGGAAGCCTCGCCCGGCCCGCAGGATTCGCATTATCTGTTCCGCCGTTTCGTCAATCTGATCCGCGAAAAGCGCGGCGAGCCGGCACTGGCCGAGCGTGTCTAGCGCATTGCGTAAAAACGGATTTGACTGACGGCGCCGGCCGGGCTCCCGGCGCCGATCAAGCCCCGTCCGTCACCGCTTGCTGCGCGTGCATGCGTTTGACTTCCTTCGGCGTCGGCTTGGCCACCCTACTGACGAAGACGACGAGCGCCAGCGTGAGGAAAATCGCGCCGAGCAGATACGGGGCACCGCCGAAAACTATGGGCGCGCTCGGCCCCGTGAACCAGGAAAAGATCGCCGTATAAAACAGCGGTGTGATGATTGAGGTGATCGAGAAGATCGAGGTCATCGCGCCCTGGAGTTCGCCCTGGGCGGAGGGTGGCACCTTGGCGGCCGCCAGGCTTCTGAGCGGCGGGTCGGCCAACGCCTCGAGACATCCGACGACGATCACTGCATAGACCATCCAGCCTTGTGACGCGAAGGCGTAGCCGAAGGCGCTGAGTGCGGTAAATGCCAGACCGATTACCGCCGTCTTCCACTCGCCAAGTGTAGGGATCACGCGCGGCAGGACTGTCGCCATGACGATCGCGCCGCACAGGCCAAAGGCTCCGAGCGAGAAGCCGATCTGTTGTTCGCTCCAGCCATAGCGATAACTGGAGACGAACGACCAGACCGCAGGATACATCATGTGCCCGAGCGTCATCAGAAAGAAGACAAGTCCGATCCAGCCGATACCTTCATAGTTGCGCATCTGGACGAGCGTGCCGACCGGGTTCGCGCGTTTCCACGCGAAGCGGCGACGGTGCTTGTTATCAAGCGTTTCCGGCAACAGAAACAGCGCGATCAGAAAGTTTGCGAAAGCAAGCCCTGCAGCGAAATAGAACGGAACGCGCGGCCCGAACGTGCCGAGCAACCCGCCCAGGACCGGCCCGATGACGAAGCCGACGCCGAAAGCAATGCCGAGCAGCCCGAAATTCTTCGCACGATTTTCGTCGGTCGAGATATCGGCAATGAATGCCGATGTCGTTGAATAGCTGGCGCCGGAAATGCCGGCCAGCACGCGGCCAATGAACAGCATCGGATAGGACCAGGCGATAGCGCAGATCAGATTGTCGATAGCGAACGTCAGCACCGAGGCGAGCAGAATCGGCCGCCGCCCGAACCGGTCGCTCAACCCGCCCATCACTGGTGCGAAAACGAACTGCATCGCCGCATAGACGAAGAACAGCCAGCCGCCCTCGATAGCCGCCTCACTGATGCCGACGCCGGTCAATTCCCTGAGATAGGCCGGCAGCACCGGCATAATGATACCGAAGCCAATGACGTCGAGCAGCAGGGTGGTGAAAACAAGCGCAAGGCCCCGCCTGGCGGTTTTGGGGTCTATCATGATGGTATCTCCTCGGGCCGCCCGAGCGAACGGGAACACACCTTATAGGCGAGCACATCGCTGGGAACAATGAGGGAACGGGCAGAGTGTTTTCATCCTGACATCCCCCTGACTGCGATCCAGTCTCTCGGATTACGAGAAAACCGTCGGCTCAGATCGGGTTGTTGAACGTGTCGCAGTCCGATAGCTTGCCGTTCTGGAAGCCGCGCGCCAGCCAGGTCTGCCGCTGCTGAGACGTGCCGTGGTTGAAACTTTCCGGCACGACGTAGCCCTGCATCTTCTTCTGCAGCGTGTCGTCGCCGATCTGCTTGGCGGCGTTCAGTGCCTCCGCCATGTCGCCCTGTTCCAAAATGCCCTTCTGACCGGTGAAATGTGCCCAGATGCCGGCAAAGCAGTCGGCCTGGAGCTCGACCTGCACCGACATCTGGTTGGCGTCGCCCTCGCTCATATTCTGCCGCATCTGGTTGAATTTGGGCAGGATGCCGGTCAGGTTCTGCACGTGATGGCCGACCTCGTGCGCGATAACATAGGCCTGTGCGAAATCGCCCGAGGCGCCGAACTGCTGGTCGAGTTGCTGGAAGAAGGTGGTATCGAGATAGACCTTGCGATCGTTGGGACAGTAGAATGGTCCGGCCGCTGACGAGGCAGAACCGCAGGCGGAGCGGATCTGACCGCTGAACAGGACCAGTTTTGGATCTTGATAGGTCAGACCTTCGGATTGGAAAATACCGGTCCACGTATCCTCGGTCTCGGCCAGCACGGTCGACACGAACTGCTTCATCTCGTCGGACGCCGGCGCACCGGTGCCGCCGCCCTGCCCGCCGCTATTGTCGGTGATCTGGCCGCCGCCGCCAGGCTGCAAGCCGCTGTCATCGAGAATTTGGCTCGGGTCGAAGCCGAAATACCACCCTGCCAGGAAAATCAACGCTACGATGATAATGCCCGACATGCCGCCGCCGCCGGCGCGACCGCCGATCGGGATGCGAAACTGCCCCGGACCGCCGCCAAGCCCGCCACTCTGGCCGCGCTCGTCCTCGACATTGTCACTTTGACGGCGGCCTCTCCAGAGCATGGCAACTCCCCGTGATGCACGTTTGCACTCAACCCGCCGATGTCCTGGCCGGTTCCAACCCAGCAAACAATTATCCCAATGGTTACGCCAAGTCACAGTATTTTTCGCGCTAACGAGCAATGCCTGCTGACGCGGGTCTGCTCTGGCTTAGACGTCGCAAGGTCTGTAGCATCCACCGTGGCTGTGGAAGCGAGGGGGCGCTTGCGGATGCTCGGGCGGGTTCTGTTGCTGTTTGCGGCATTGTCTTGCCTAGGCCCCGCGCCGGCCAGCGCCGTCACTCTCGATTCCAGTGTCGCAATCACCGATCCCGAGACCTTGCAGGCGCTCGAGCGCGGCGGGCTATCGATCAGCCGTCTGCTTGGGCCAGCGCTCGGACTGACACGCGACGTCGACAATCGCGGGCTGTTTTCGGTGCGCGCGCTGAGCCCGGTCCGCAACGCCGTCAAACAGCAGATCTTAGACGAACCAAGGAACAGCCCCGACTCCTATGTAGCCGCTCTGGCAAAGTCGAAAGACATCAACCAGAAGTTCAATCCGAAATACATCGACGACGACGGTTCGACGCTGGACCTGACCGGCATCGTCAATCGCATGGATCGCGGCTATCTCGGCCACACCGAATGCGGCGAGATCAGGCTGATCTACCGCTTCCACTATTCGGTCGAGGAGAAGCCTGGGCAACGCATTTCGTCGCGCCTGCCGCTGACCCTGAGCCTGGTCTTCAACGCCATACCGGCTTCGGCACAGACTCGCGCCTCGAAGGACCGTCCGCGCTCGGCTAACGGTTCCTGCGCGGACGTGGCGAAGCGCTGGCTTGTCGCCGGGCAGAAGAATCTGGAGCCGGATCAACTGGCGGCCTGGCTGCGCTCGGAAGAAGGCCCGCTTTCCAGCGCGATGTTGAATTCTTCGCAGACCATGCGGCTCGAGCTCAACATGCAGGTCGTGCGCCTATCGGCTTCGAGCCGGCGAGATTTCGGCGGCCACGCCGAGTATCTGTTGAAGGTATTCAAGTGGGACCCTGCCAAAGCCATTTTCCAGGAAGCGAAAATGGAGAACCAGATCGACCGCAAGCTGGTGCTGGCCGACAGGCAAACCTTCGAAAGATGGCTGCTCACCGACCGCAACATCTATGATCTCGACCGTGGCCGTCTGGTGATCGACGAAAAATTCCTCGCGACCACCGCGGTTTCGGTGGCACCCGGCGGTATGAACCGGTCGCAAAACAATTTGGCTTTTGGGCTGCTCGACGACGATGCTATCGACAAAGCGCTCAGGGACTATGTCGCCAAGGGCAATACGCTTCGCACCGTCAAATCGGTGGCCGGCTTCAATCTGCGCCTCAACGAGATGACCTGCACCGGCTGTCACCAGACGCACGGCATCGCCGGGTTCCATTACACCGGCGCCGACCCGGCCAACGAACCGCGCCGCAACGCGGTGTTCGTGCCGGGCTCGGCTGTGTTTTTTGCCGACCTGCCGCGCCGCCGCGCCATTGTCGAGTCGTTCGCCGCTGGCAGACACCCGGATTTCAGCCGCGGCTTTGCCGGCCGTCCGGAGGCAAAATACGCCGAAGCGCTGAAAGGCACCGATCTCTACAATGGATGGGGCTCGATCTGCTATCGCGGCGCCGACCCAAGTTTCGTGGACTGGACCTGCGACGAAGGCCTGCGTTGCGCCGGGGTCCACGAGAGCGCCATCCATCCGGGCTTTGGTACCTGCGTCAGCGAGGCCGGCACCGCGGTCGGCGATCCGGTGGAGTTCGGCGAGATCAGGATGTCGAAATGGGGCAACGACCAATATTGCCGTCTGTCACCGGCAACCGCGAAGGCCTGCGCCATCGACCCGGCCAGGGACAGAAAACCGCCGATAAAGCTCGCCGGCTACGGCGCGGCGCGCCAGCGTTACGATAATCCCGAGCAGAAGACTGGCGGCTTTCCCGGCGGCATGCTGCGCAAGGCGACCTGCGAAAAGCTGCCCGACGAGGCAAGCTGCGGCCGCCTCGCCAAGACCGGCTTCAACGACTGCATAGGCTCCGGCAAGGACCACAAATTCTGCACCAGGGAATTCACCAAGACCGCTGGCCTGCGTGCTTGCGACAAGGCCCATCCCTGCCGCGAGGACTATATCTGCACCGCCGGTTTTGACGATCTGCCGGAAGCAAAGCCCGGCAAGGGCACTTGCATCCCACCCTATTTCATCTTCCAGTTTCGCGTCGATGGTCACCCGCGCAACTGGGTGCAGGATACGAACGAGTGAGCAGGTCAGTCGCACTGCATATCGCTTCGATCAATCAGCGCGCGGCGATTATTGCCTTGCGAAAGGCTTCGAGCGTCTCGGCGCTGACATGGTGCTCGATGCCTTCGGCGTCGATGCGCGCCGTCTCGGCGCTGACCCCGAGCGAGCGCAGGAAGGCCTCGACCGTCTGGTGGCGAATGCGGCTCTCTTCCGCAACCTTGCGGCCGGCATCGGTCAGGAACACGCCGCGATAGGGCTTCCGGGAGACCAGCCCGTCGGCGCACAGCCGCGTCAGCATTTTCGCCACCGTCGGCTGGGCGACGCCGAGCCGTGCCGCGATGTCGACCTGGCGCGCCTCGTTGCCATCCTCGATCAGGTCGGCGATGAGCTCGACATAATCCTCGACCAGCGCACTGCGGCGCGCTTCACGCGTCTGCCTGAAGCCTTCCGAGTGGATTTCTGCGTCAGGCAGCGGCTTTTCGCGAGGAACCGGTCTTTTCTTCAGCGCCAATACGCGCTCCTCCCGGCAGTTTGAATCGACATTGCAGTCATAACACGGAACCCTATTGGTTCTGGCCGTTTATTTCCATTCGGTGGCCGGTGCAACCGGCGTTCACTGCCGTTCCGGCCGCACGGCCAAGCGGCCACACGAAAAAGCTCCGACAATGAAATATAGCATATTGCATAATGTTCAGCCGTGGCATAGATAAGGAGGCAACATCTATCGCGCGAGTGGAAAGCCAGTTCATGTCGGAAGCCGAAGCCACCTCAGCCCCCCGGTCCATGTGGCGATTTGCCCGCCCGGAGGACGGCGAGCAGCCCAGCCTTCGCGAAGTCAACGCCACGATCGCCGTGCCGCACTCGGGGATTTGGCTTCGCCGGCTGTTCGCCTTCATGGGGCCGGGCTACATGGTTTCGGTCGGCTACATGGATCCGGGCAATTGGGCGACCGACCTCGCCGGCGGGGCCCAGTTCGGTTACACGCTGCTGTTCATCATCATGTTGTCGAACCTGATGGCGATCCTGCTGCAGGCGCTCGCCGCCCGGCTCGGCATCGCCACCGGCCGCGACCTCGCGCAGGCGTGCCGCGCCTATTATCCGCGACCGGTCAATTTCATGCTTTGGGTCGCTTGCGAATTGGCCATCATCGCCTGCGACCTGGCCGAGGTCATTGGTACGGCGATCGCCTTGCAACTGCTGTTCGGGATTCCGCTGATCGGCGGCGCCATCATCACCGCGCTCGATGCCTTCCTGCTGTTGTTGCTGATGAACAAGGGCTTCCGTTTCCTCGAGGCCTTCATCATAGCGCTTTTGATCATCATCTTCGGCTGCTTCGCCATCCAGATCTTTGCCGCCGCGCCGCCGGTCGGCTCCATCCTGCATGCGATGTTCGTGCCGTCGTCCGAGATCGTCACCAATCCGGCCATGCTTTACATCGCCATCGGCATCATCGGCGCCACGGTGATGCCGCACAATCTCTACCTGCACTCCTCGATCGTGCAGACCCGCGCCTATGAGCGCACCGATCGCGGCAAGCGCGACGCCATCAAATGGGCGACGACCGACTCTACCATCGCGCTGATACTGGCGCTGTTCGTCAATGCCTCCATCCTGATCGTATCGGCGGTGGCGTTCCACGGCACCGGTCATCATGACGTTGCCGAGATCGGCCAGGCCTTCCAGCTTCTGTCGCCGCTGCTCGGCCTCGGCATCGCTTCGATCCTGTTTGCCGTAGCGCTGCTTGCCTCCGGCCTGAACTCGACGGTCACGGCGACGCTGGCCGGCCAGATCGTGATGGAAGGCTTCCTGCGGCTGCGCATCCCGCAATGGGCGCGCCGCCTGCTGACGCGCGGCATCGCCATCATCCCGGTGGTGGTGGTCACTGCGCTCTATGGCGAGAAGGGAACCGGCCAGTTGATGGTCTTCAGCCAGGTAATCCTGTCGATGCAGCTTCCCTTCGCTGTCGTACCGCTGGTGCAGTTCGTCTCGGACAAGCGCAAGATGGGTAATTTCGCCATTTCCCGCGCTGTTGCCGTGCTGGCCTGGGTGGTCGCCGCGCTCATCCTGGTGCTCAACTTCAAGCTGCTCTACGATACGGTCGTCGGTCTGGGCTGAGCGTTTCTCTGCTCCAAGCCGACGCAACAAGGTCGGCAGTCATCTGCCCTTCCAGCCCTGGAAATTTGCCGACCGCTGTCGGACAAATGTCCGTTCGCCCGTCCTTGGCCCGAAGTCCGGCCATGACGGCACGGATCAGGGAAAGGGAGCTCCAATGAGGAAGATCATCGCCGCAACATTCGTCAGCCTCGACGGCGTCATGCAGGCACCCGGCGGCCCGCAAGAGGACCCTGTCGGCGGCTTCAAATTCGGCGGCTGGACGTTTCACTACTGGGACGATGTGATGGGCGCCGCCATGGGCGAGACGTTTTCAAAACCGTTCGCGCTGCTTCTCGGCCGCAAGACCTACGACATCTTCGCCGCCCACTGGCCGTACCAGAAGAGCGGTCCGATCGCCGACAGCTTCAACGCCGTCACGAAATATGTGGCGACGCACAGGCCAGATACGCTGTCCTGGCAAAACAGCCAGCCGCTCGGCAGCGATGTCGTGGCGACGTTGCGCCGGATGAAGCAGGAGGACGGCCCGGACCTGCTCATTCAGGGATCGAGCGAGTTGATCCAGACCTTGCTCGCCAATGACCTGATCGACGAGATCAGCCTGCTGATTTTCCCGCTGGTGCTGGGCAAGGGCAAAAAACTGTTCGGCAGGGGCACGATACCTGCCGCCTTCAAGCTGACCCGTTCGCAGGTATCGACCACTGGCGTGCTGATGGCGAGCTATGAACGCTCCGGCGAGATCAAGACCGGGTCCTTTGCTCCGGAACAGCCGTCCGAAGCCGAGATCGAGCGGCGCAAGAACTGGAAATAGAGGCTGCGGGGCGATCAAGGACGGCTGAACACCGGCCGTCCTTTTTGCTGTTTTCTAAGCCGCCTCTCGCCGCCGTGCCAACCCATCGCGGAGGTGGCCCGCGAATGCCAATGCAGCCGGCGCGACGCCGTGCTTCGGCAAATGCAGATTGATTGAAAAATTCGGCAGCGACGGCAGTTCCGGATCGTTGGCCAAAATATCGAGGTCGGCAGGCACGGTTGACGCCAACCAGGTGGTGACGGCCAAGTCCGAACGTACCGTCGCCGTCGTCACGTCGATGCTGCCGTTTTCGAAGACGGTGCGCCATTCCAGCCCGTGCTCGTTAAGCGCCTCCAGCACCACCGGGCGGAACGCGCAGGTCTCGGCGACCATCGAAACCGGCAAGGGTCGCTTGCGGCGGGCGCCACCGCCTTTGGCGCCGACCCAGACCAGCCGGTCGACAACAAGGCATTCGCCGGGCGACCGACCGATCGGCTCCTCGATCACCGCGAGCTCAATCGTGCCCGCCGCCAAGGCCGCAGCCAACTCCGGCGACGAGGCGCAAACAAGCGAGATCTCGACCTGCGGATAGGCCTCGGCATAGGCCTTGAGCACCGGCGCAAGCAAGGTGCCGACAAGGTCGTAGGGCACGCCAAGCCGCACCTGACCGGCAACCGCATCACCCGCCATCTCCGCCAGGATCTCGTCATTGAGGGAAAGCAGGCGCTTGCCCTTGCCGAACAATCGCTCGCCGGAGCGGGTCAATCGCAATCCGCGCCGATCGCGGTCGAACAGGCTGCAGCCGAGAACCTCTTCCAGACGCTTGATCTGCTGGCTGACGGCACCTTGCGTCAAATGCAGCGCGTTGGCCGCCGCCGTCATGCTGGCCTTGTCGGCAACGGTGACGAAGGTTCGAACCAGGGCAGTATCGAGGTTGCGGAGCATCTGGTCATTATATTTGCTAATGCACATCATGGCAAACATTGCATTTACTGATGGGCCAAACAGCCTACGGTGCAGGCTTCAAAGGAAGCCGCATGTTTGAAACCGTCCTTCCCCTCCTCCTGTTCGCGCTGGTCTCAACCTCAACCCCAGGCATGGCCACGACCTTGTCGACGGCGTCCGGGGCGCAGTTCGGCTTTCGCCGCTCTATCCCGCTGATGGCCGGGAGTGCGGCCGGCCTGGCCACGGTGGCTGCGGCAGGTGCTGCTGGGCTCGCTGGTCTGCTGGCCGCCGCTCCTTCGCTGCAACTGGCAATGAAAATAGCCGGCACCCTCTATCTGGTATGGCTTGCCCTCAAGATCGGCCGCAGCGGCCCGCCCAATCTGGACGTGGCTATGGCAAAGCCGAACAGCTTTTTCGGTGGCGCCGGCCTGCAATGGATGAACCCCAAGGGCTGGGCCATGGGGCTGGGAGCGGCGGCATCCTTTGCCGCGCTCGCCAACGGGCCGCTGCAGCTCGCCGTGCTGCTCGGCACGGTCTTCGGTCTTGCCGCGGCCCTATCGCTGGCGGCGTGGTGCGTGGCCGGCACGCTGCTCGCCCGGTTGCTGCGAACCGAGCGGCAATGGCGCATGCTCAACATCATGCTTGGCCTGCTGCTGGCCGCCTCGATCATTCCGATGTGGCGGACAGCGTAAGACCAAGCTGTGGCGCGTCGCTCAGCAGCGCTTCAAACAGGTGTTTGGAAAGAGCAGGCGGCAAGCCTGCGAGCGGCGCTGGACGAAATCGCCGCGTTGGATTTCGACGCAGCGCCGGCCGCGAGTTGAATTATCGGCGGCCGGCAGCCAAGCTTTGCTAACAAGCCTTATTCGGCCGGCATCGCCACCGGTCGCGCCGCCAGATGGCCCGCCAGCACCACGCCCAGACCAATGATCGGGAATGCCGCCGCGACCACACCGAGGTCGGCCGGTGCGCCATAGCGCAGCACCGCAGCGCCAACCACCGCACCCAGTGCGACGCCGAGATAGAGTGCCGAAGCGTTCAGCGACAGCACGATGGGGGCGGCATCGGGCGCCAGCTTGATGATGCGGCTGGCCTGCGCCGGCGGGAATGCCCAGCCGACGATGCCCCACGGCACCATCATGGCCATCAGCGCCGGCCCGGCGATCTCGCGCGGCAGGAACATCGGGATCAGCGAAAACGTGACCAGCATGGCGGCACTCAGCGCCAGCGACCAGCAGACGGTGCGCGTCGCGCCGAAACGATCGGCGGCCTGCCCGCCGCCGATATTGCCGATGACCGCGCCAACGCCGAAAGCGAGCAGCATTCCGGGAAGCGCGATCGGGTTCAGTCCGCCACCTTCGATGGCGAGCGGCGCGACAAAGGCAAAGACGGTGAAGGCGCCGATCAGGGCCAGGATGGTCGTCACCAGGATAGGCATGACGCCGGGGCGAAGTGCCGCTGCCAGCCGCATCCGGAGCGGAAGCCTGGTGCCGACGATGCCGCGCGGCAGCCGGTACCACAGGATCGCGCCGGCGAGCGCGCCAAGGCCGGCAATGGCAAAGAAGGTGCCGCGCCAGCCGGCAACCGTCGCAACAAGCGCGCCAAGCGGCGCGCCGACCGCGACCGCCACGGTGGTGCCGCCGACGACCACGGCAATGGCGCGGGCGCGGTGATGATCGTCGACAAGCGCAACGGCCGTTCCCTGCGCGGTCGCCGCGAACAGGCCTGACGATAGCGCCATGACGATGCGCGCGATCAACAGCAATTCGAAGGAGGAGCTCAGCGCCGCGGCGACGTTGCCCAACACGAAGAACACCAGCGTCCACAGGATGACGCGGCGACGATCCCATTCGCCGGTCAGCGTTGCCAGGATCGGCGTGCCGATCGCATAGGCGAGCGCAAACGCCGTGATCAGCGTGCCGGCGAGCGGAACGGAGATGGCGGCATCCTTTGCAATGTCGGGCAAAAGGCTGGAGATGACGAAACCTTCGGTCGAAATCGTAAACGATCCGAGCGCAAGCCAGATGAGGCGCTTATCCATGGCAATTTCCTTAGTTCAAAGGTTATTGAACAATTGGACATAACAGGGCATGATGTCAATAAAGCCGCTGCAAAATAGCCGAACCATCCTGACAGCCCGGTGTCAGGATGGGGCGACGGGGCGAAACTATGTGTCCATCAGCCACGAGAGGAGATGCGTTGAAATCGGCCCCGAATGTGCTTAATTCCTGGGCATGACCTTGCCCCATCCCACCGCCGACCAGATCAGCCTGCCGAATGTGCTTGCCGTGCTCGGCGACCCGACGCGGTTGGCCATCGTGCGCTATCTCGCCAGCAAAGAGGGCGTGCCGCTGAATTGCAGCCGGTTCCTCGATCTCTGCTCGAAGACCAATCTGAGCTACCATTTGGCCAAGCTGCGCGAGGCCGGCGTCACCCGCACCGAAGCGGTTGGCACCAGCCGGCTGATCACGCTGCGCCGTGACGATCTCGACCGCCGCTTCCCGGGCCTGCTCGACAGCGTCATTGCCGCGGCCGGCGACGACGCATCGTTGCCGGCGGTCGGCGGCCACGAGATCGAAGTCCGCGCCTGAGCACCAACAGGGAAGCGTCCTTCCAGAACTTGGGTTCCTCGCCCCCACGAGAGTGGGGGAGAGGTGGCCCGGCGAAGCCGGGACGGAGAGGGGGCCTTGACGCTCCCAGAACGTTCAAGGAAGCTTCATTGTCCTCGACGCGCCGGTTTGCGAAGAGCCCCCTCTCCGGCCGCTGGGCGGCCACCACTCCCCCGCTTCGCGGAGGCGAGGAAACGCTGCCTCAGCCACGGAGCTTCCCCATGCGCATTGCCGTCCTCGCCGACATCCACGGCAATGTCCTGGCGCTCGAAGCCGTGCTCGACGATCTGCGGCGACGCGGCGGCGCCGACCTCATCGTCAATCTCGGCGATTGCGTTTCCGGCCCGCTCTGGCCGCGCGAGACCATGGAGCGGCTCGAGGCGCTCGACCTGCCGACGGTACGCGGCAATCACGACCGCCGCGTTGCCCGCGACACCGGCGACGAGACCATGTGGCCGTCCGACCGCTACGCGCACGAACGGCTGACAGAGGCCCAGCGCGAGGCGCTGTTCGCGCTGCCCGTCACGCTGGAGGTGGCGCCCGGCATACTCGCCTTCCACGCCCGGCCCGACCACGACGAAAAATACCTGACTGACGCGATAGTCGACGGCCGGCTGGTGCGCGCGCCGCTGGCCGCCATCGAACGGCGCCTCGGCGCGATCGATCCCGCTTGCCGCATCATGCTTTGCGGCCACAGCCATCGTAGCGAGCTGGTCCGCATACCCGGCGGTCCGGTCATCTTCAACCCGGGCAGCATCGGCTGCCCGGCCTATGACGATTCGACCCCGCCGGCGCATGTCTCCGAGCAAGGTTCGCCGCACGCCCGCTATGGCATCCTCGACTTGCACCCTGATCGTTTCGAGGCCATCGCCGTCGATTATGACCACGAGGCGGCGGCGCGTCAGGCCGAGCAGGCGGCACGGCCCGAATGGGCTCACGCGCTGCGCACCGGCTTCATGCCGGGTTGAACCGCGGTTATACCCGGTCCGAACGGATGACCGCCTTCGAGCGGCAGAAGCTGCGGCCGGTCCAATCTTCAGTTGTCCGACGCGGATCGCTTCGATCGCTTGGCAGGACGTCGGGTGCTGGCCGCCGAAGTCTTGGGCGTCGAAGTCTTGGGCGATGAAGCCTTTGGCCGTGTCGGCTTGGGCGCCAGTTGCGTTGGGTTGAAAGTCTGTGCTGGGGCGGATTCGGAACCCGCCCGAATGTCGGCGTCGCGCACCTGCTGGCCAAAGTTCAGGCCGGTCAGCTGTTCGATCTCAGCCACCGTCGAAAGAAACTCCGATACCCTGGCAATTTCAAGCGGGTCATCGAATGCCTCGGCACGCTCGCCGAACGCTTCGGGCATTACTTCCAAAACCGGCTTTTGATCCGCCAGCAGCGCGATGGCGCGCAGGCCAGCTTGATCGGACCACAGTGCGATCTTCCAGAACTTCAGCGGAACATGGCTGTCGAAGCGGTAGCGAGGATCGTCCTCGCCGAACACTGGCCCGGCAAACACCGTGACACGGCCTCGCGTCGTATAGGCGTTGCGCAGCACATAGGTTTCCACCGCGCGCCATCTCAGCTTCCCCTTGGAGCCGGGATGGTTAAGCGAGCTTCCCTGATTGAAGAAGCCGACTTGCGGCGCAGCATTGGTATAAAAGAACGTGTCGCGTTCTGCCGCGACCGCCTCCTGATCCACGCCCCATGCAGGGTCGCCGCGAAGCGTAATATGGCCCTTCTGGAACATTCGAGCGATTCGTTCCTTGGATTTTGCGACGGGAAATCCAGGCACATTCTGGCTCGAATAGAATTCCTGGGTCATCTGCTCGCCAAGGTCGATACGGCGATCGGGCCGGAAAGCATCGCTGGCTTCCGAACCGGAAATCGACTCCACCCCCAATTCGACAAGCGACGGCTTGTCGATGACCGTCTTGTCCTCACGATTGACCGCCTTGGTGCGGGATCCATCGATATTGCAGGCGGTGACGAAGGCAAGCCTGCGATCGGCGTTCATCAAGATCGAAAAATGATGGTAGCGCAATTCGTGTGGGTCCTCGCCCGGTTTGGCAAGAAGGTTTTTGGCCAACCGGAAGGGTGAATCGGCAACCGTCGGCATTGGCAGGACAAAGCCCGGTATGAAGCCGGGCTCATACCCTCCACGATCGTCGAAGTCCTCTGTTTTCCAACCCGCTGCCTCGGCGATGGCTACCTTCGCGGGTTCGCTTGCCGGGCTCTTGCCGTCGTTTCGTCTTGCATCGCCTCCGTCGCCGTCGATCAACGGCGCCCGGACATTTATCTCGACGGGAAAAGTCCAGGTGACCGAGCCATCGGCATTGTGTCTCGTCGCCGGCGGATTGCGATCGGGTTCCGGCCGCTGCACCGGCTTGTCCGGCACATCTTCGCGAATGTCGGCGTTCAGCCGAACTGTCTCGTCCATCATGCGCGGCGTGCCGGCCCAAATCGCCAGTGCTTGCGAAACCGCCGATGCCGAGGAGCCCGGTAGCCTGGTCTTTCTAGTGCTGAGATCGTCAACGATGGCGCTGATCCGTATGCCTTCGTTGATCTCGCGCGCAAGCGCATAGCCACCTATGCCCGTCACCTCGTGGAACGGGCCGGCCCAATGGTGCAGGGCAATAGGCTCCCATTCATTGTTGAAGACCGGTGAACCGGACGAACCCTGTTCGGTGTCGGCGACATAGTGCAGCACTTGAACCGTTTCGTCGCGGGCCACCAGCCGGTTTTCACGCAGCACCAGTTCCTTGAAGCGGCCATCGGGATGCTGAACGATGTTGGCGATTTCGCCAAGCATATGCTTGTCGCGCGCGTCCGACAGCGAGATAAAACCGAACTCCCCCAGTTCCTTTGGACCGGAGCGCCGCTCGCCGACCCCGATCAGCGTATAGTCCAGACCCTCTATGCTATCGGTCACGAAACAGGATTCAGGATCGAACAGGAACGTCGTCGGCGTACGCACGGCATTCGCACCGTCCTGCTCATAATCGAACTGGACCTGGAAGCGCCGGGAATCCGCCGGTGACGAAATCACATGGTTGTTTGTGAGGAACAGCCGTGGCCCGACCAGAAAACCCGATCCTTGTGGATTGCCGTTGAAAAAGGCAACGCGGCCGACCGCATCGGCCGCACGGCGCCCACGCTCCAGAAATGCGACCCCGATGAAATCGAGCGTTGGGCCGAGAATTGCCTCCGGCCCTGGCTGTTTGGCGGCGGCCTTTCTTTCCCCGGCAGACCTCATGTCGATCGCTGCCGATATCATCTCCGCTTCGGTGCGGCTGAGCGACGCCTTTACCTGCAACCTGTCGAGGCGCCTGGAGAGGGTCTGTTCGGCGGCCAGCGGATTGCCGTTGGCAATGTGACCAAGTGAAGCCTCAATTTCGGGGCGCGTTTTCTTGATACGCTGGCGAACTATGTTTTCCACCTGCGCAAATATTTCAAGGTCGACCATATTGTCCTCCTCAACCTTACTTGAGAGAGTGCATATTTACATGAAATGTGCAATATTTTGCCGGCTGTTAGTTCACGGAAGTGGCTTGGGCGCGATTCAACACGCGGCCCCTTTTCGGGCTTACACAGCGCCGCCTCGTCGCCTATAAAAACCGGCTGGCGTGCAATGGCGCTTTCGTGCCTGGCCGCGCCTTCGGCAATTGAACCTACCGCCCATGGCAGATGATTAGGCGCACAGTAACACTCCCGACGACGCTGCTTGCGGTGATTGCCGCTCCGCTGATGCTGGCGGAGTTGCCGGCCAACGGCCAGGAGCCGGAGCCCATCATCTCGATTGTGACGGGTCTCGCTCCGGATGACCTCCTCAACGTGCGCGCCACGGCATCGGCCATGGGCAAGATCGAGGCACGGCTGCCGAGTGGTTCGAGCGTGAAGAATCTCGGCTGCGGCGACGTCAGCGGCTACAAGTGGTGCAAAGTCCAAGACATTGACGACCCGAAGCTGAGCGGATGGGCTCCGGCGCGCTATCTCGACCCCATCAATCCCCGGCAAGTGACACCGCAGGCAGCGGCCAATACGGAGAACCCTGCGTCTCAACCGCTGCCCGATCTGACAACGCGCCTGGGCGCAACCGGCGGTCCCGAAACGACGCTGAACTCCGCTGATGCGATCGGCAGGGCGGCGATCGAGGATGCTTACCGCCTGGCCCTGGCCGGTGGAAACCCCTCGACTGGACAGGTTGATGGATCGCCGCCCGCAACAGTGGGTCCCGTGCAGAATTTCGGCGCGGCCAACGCGGCGCCTCCGCCCGACGCACAGACCGTTGCGCGGCTTCAGCCGCCGGGGACACCGGTCCCCGGTGCCGGTAACGCCATCCCTTGCGCGCGCTATCTCGGCCAGCCGATGACCAACTGCAAGGCAAATGTCGTGCGCACCGGCGACAAGACCGACGTGACCGTTACCTGGCCCGACGGCGGCACGCGCATCATCAGTTTCAAGGCCGGCAAGCCGGCCGGTTCGAACGGACCCGGCGAATTCCGCTTCACCCGCGAGGGCAGCCTGAACATGATCCGTGTCGGTGCTTCCGAGCGTTTCGAGATCACGGATGCCTTGGCGTCGGGAGGCTAGATAGATTCGAGACGCCGGCAGGACAGAGGGGGGGCGCGACGGAACGAGACGCTTGTTTGCTCAGGCAGCCCCGCACAAAGCCGCATTTTCGGGGTTACATCCGGCAAAACTCTTCCCTATAAGGCCCTCCTAGCCTGATACCAGAATCGCGAGCACAACCGGCCGGGTCATCCCGTCCGGCTTTTTGTGCAAGCCGCCTGCCGAACGGACCCTCGACATGCCAAGACGCACCGACATCAAGTCGATCCTGATCATCGGGGCCGGCCCCATCGTCATCGGCCAGGCCTGCGAGTTCGACTATTCCGGCACCCAGGCCTGCAAGGCGCTCAAGGAAGAGGGTTTTCGCGTCATCCTGGTCAATTCCAATCCGGCCACCATCATGACCGATCCGGAGCTGGCCGACGCCACCTATATCGAGCCGATCACGCCGGAAGTTGTCGCCAAGATCATCGCCAAGGAGCGGCCCGACGCGCTGCTGCCGACCATGGGCGGCCAGACCGCGCTCAACACCGCTTTGTCGCTGCGCCGCATGGGCGTGCTCGACCGCTATCAAGTCGAGATGATCGGCGCCGACGCCACGGCCATCGACAAGGCCGAGGACCGCGCGCTGTTTCGCGAGGCGATGAACAAGATCGGCCTGGAAACGCCGAAGTCGATGCTGGCCAACGCCACCGACGTCAAGAATGCCGACCGCAAGACGCACGAGGCCGAGCGCGCCGCGCTGAAGGCGGAAAAGCCCGAAAATCTCGACGCCGCGCTCGATGCACTGGAAACGCGCTGGAACCTCGGCGAAGGCGACCGCAAGCAGCGCTACATCAGCCACGGCATGGCGATCGCAGCACAAGCGCTCGACCATGTCGGCCTGCCGGCAATTATTCGCCCCTCCTTCACCATGGGCGGCACCGGCGGCGGCATCGCCTACAACCGCGCCGAATTTTACGAGATCGTCCAGTCCGGCCTCGACGCCTCGCCGACCACCGAAGTGCTGATCGAGGAGAGCGTGCTCGGCTGGAAGGAGTACGAGATGGAGGTCGTCCGCGACAAGGCCGACAACTGCATCATCATCTGCTCGATCGAGAACATCGACCCGATGGGCGTGCATACGGGAGACTCGATCACCGTCGCCCCTGCCCTGACGCTGACCGACAAAGAATACCAGATGATGCGCAACGCCTCGATCGCGGTGCTGCGCGAGATCGGCGTCGAGACCGGCGGCTCCAACGTGCAGTTCGCCGTCAACCCGGCAGACGGCCGCCTGGTGGTGATCGAGATGAACCCGCGCGTCTCGCGCAGCTCCGCGCTGGCCTCCAAGGCGACCGGCTTCCCGATCGCCAAGATCGCTGCCAAACTCGCCGTCGGCTATACGCTGGACGAGTTGGAGAACGACATCACAGGCGGAGCAACGCCGGCCTCGTTCGAGCCGAGCATCGACTATGTCGTGACCAAAATCCCGCGCTTTGCCTTCGAGAAATTCCCCGGCGCCGAACCGGTGCTGACCACTTCGATGAAGTCGGTCGGCGAGGTCATGGCCATCGGCCGCACCTTCCAGGAGTCGCTGCAGAAGGCTTTGCGCGGGCTGGAGACCGGCCTGACCGGTCTGGACGAAATCGAGATCCCAGGCATCGGCCACGGCAGCGCGCCGGCCAGCCATGTCGATGACCGCAATGCCATCCGCGCAGCGCTCGGCACGCCGACGCCCGACCGGCTGCGCATGGTGGCGCAGGCGATCCGCATGGGCACCTCGCTGGAAGACGTGCACGCCATGTGCAAGATCGACCCGTGGTTCCTCGAACAGATCGCCGGCATCCTCGCCATGGAGGATCGCATCCGCGAGCACGGCATCCCTGAGGACGCCGCCAATCTGCGCATGCTGAAGGCGATGGGTTTTTCCGACGCGCGCCTCGCCTCGCTGGTCAGGAAGGACGTCGAAGAGATCCAGAAGATACGCGACAAGCTCGACGTTCATCCCGTCTACAAGCGTATCGACACGTGCGCCGCCGAGTTCGCCTCGCCCACCGCCTACATGTACTCGACCTATGAGGTGCCGTTCGCCGGTGCGCTCGCCAACGAGGCGCAGGTCTCGTCGCGCAAAAAGGTCGTCATCCTCGGCGGCGGCCCCAACCGCATCGGCCAGGGCATCGAGTTCGACTATTGCTGCTGCCACGCCGCCTTTGCGCTGCGCGACGCCGGCTTCGAGGCGATCATGGTCAACTGCAACCCCGAGACCGTCTCGACCGACTACGACACCTCCGACCGGCTCTATTTCGAGCCGCTGACGCCGGAGGATGTCTTGGAGATCCTGCGCGCCGAACAGGCCTCGGGCGAGCTGGTCGGCGTCATCGTACAGTTCGGCGGCCAGACGCCGCTGAAGCTGGCCGACGCGCTGGAGAAGGCCGGCATCCCGATCCTCGGCACCTCGCCCGACATGATCGATCTGGCCGAGGACCGCGACCGCTTCCAGAAGCTTTTGCACAAGCTCGGCCTCAGCCAGCCGAAGAACGGCATCGCCTATTCGGTCGAGCAGGCCCGCCTCGTCGCCGGCGAGCTCGGCTTCCCGCTGGTCGTGCGCCCGTCCTATGTGCTCGGCGGCCGCGCCATGCAGATCATCCACGACGAGAGCATGCTGCAATCCTACCTGCTCGACACCGTGCCCGGCCTGGTACCGGAGGACATCAAGCAGAAATATCCCAACGACAAGACCGGTCAAATCAACACGCTGCTCGGCAAGAACCCGCTGCTGTTCGACACCTATCTCTCCGGCGCCATCGAGGTCGATGTGGATTGCCTCTGCGACGGCAGGTCGACCTACGTCTCCGGCATCTTGGAACACATCGAGGAGGCCGGCATCCATTCGGGCGACTCGGCCTGCTCGCTGCCGGTGCACTCGCTGCCCTCGGAGCTTGTCGACGAGCTCGAGCGGCAGACGGCGGCCCTTGCCCGCGCGCTCAATGTCGGCGGCCTGATGAACGTGCAATATGCTATCAAGGACGGCACGGTCTATGTGCTGGAGGTCAACCCGCGCGCGTCGCGCACCGTGCCCTTCGTCGCCAAGACCATCGGCCGGCCGATCGCCAAGATCGCTGCGCGCATCATGGCCGGCGAAAGCCTGGAAGACGCCTTCGCCCATTACGGCGCCATGCCCGACCCGCGCAACCCCGGTCACATCGCGGTCAAGGAAGCGGTGTTCCCCTTCGCCCGCTTCCCCGGCGTCGACATCTTGCTCGGCCCGGAAATGCGCTCGACCGGCGAGGTGATGGGCCTCGACCGCGACTTCGCGCTGGCCTTTGCCAAGAGCCAGCTAGGCGCCGGCGTCGACCTGCCGCGCTCCGGCACCCTGTTCGTCTCGGTGCGCGACGAAGACAAGAAAGGCATCCTCCCGGCGGTCAAGCGCCTCGCCGGCCAGGGTTTCAAGGTGCTCGCCACTTCAGGCACCGCCCGCTTCCTCGCCGAAAACGGCGTCGCGGCGGAGAAGATAAACAAGGTGCTGGAAGGCCGCCCGCACATCGAAGACGCCATCCGCAACCGCCAGGTGCAGATCGTCTTCAACACAACGGACGGCCAGAAGGCGGTGTCGGACTCAAAATCGCTGCGCAGGGCGACGCTGATGCAAAAGGTGCCGTATTACACCACGCTGTCGGGTGCGGCTGCGGTGGCGGAGGCTATTGCGGCGCTACGGGCGGGGAGTTTGGAAGTGCGGCCGCTGCAGGAGTATTTTGCGTAGGCGATTAGCCAATCTCCCTCCTTGTGGGGGAGATGGCCGGCAGGCCAGAGGGGGGCGCTGTCCCGCCGGCGCTGGAATCCTGCCAACGCTTCTCTCGGAGCGGAAGGCTCGCACCTATGCAAGCAGGTCGGACGAGAACTGCCCCAACTTACTGATTCACCATCGGATAGGCTGTCCCAATTTACGGCGATTGCCCTAGTTAGGAACCGACCGTCTTCTTTTCCTTCTTAAGGAAGATATCGAGGTATTGGCCGAGTTCCTCTAAGCCATCCTTCGAAAGACCTTCCGGGAAAATCATCGTGACATCGCCGCCAGTGACCGGAAAAACGGCCTTACGCGTTCCCTGTATGACTACGTCATCCTTTTTGGGATCGGCCGGCGGCGGAGTAAATTGATTGCTTCCTGCAGGGGCGGCTGCTTGACGCTGAATAGCTTGTTCCACCGGAATCCATCCGATCTGGCCCGCAAGTTCGCCAAGGCCATCGACCTTGTAGAAGAACAGGCCATCTTTCTCGTCAATCGAGACGATCCGCCGAGGTGCTTTCCACTGTACCTGCCCACCAGAATCCCAGTTGACCAGATCTCCAACCTTGAATTCTAGGGGTGGTTCGGCGTCCTCTACGTCGTCCCCTATTACCGTATCAGAATTTGAGAGTCCTGCATAGGCATTTGAGAGTCCTGCATAGGCAACAGTGTCATCGTACACCTTGAGAAAGGTGTGGGCGGCGTTGTCAGTAAAGGCGTGCTGAAGGATCAGTTGATCAAGGCAAACCGGGTCTGGCGGGCGGTCTGCTCCCCAAATTCCCCAAAATTTCTGAAGCTGTGCCGGCTTTAGAGCAAGCTGCTTTAAAAGCTCCTTTTTCGTCATTTCCATGTTAGCTCGAAGATAGATTCGAGCGTCATCCGTGAGCGTCGCCTTCAGGTCTTTGCCACTGCCTTCGTAGCGCACGAGGCCGAACGCCTTCAGAGCTGCCAGAATCTGGTACGCTTGGCTGCTCCTGTCCTTCATGCCCCAAGCTAGGCCGACTTTGACACCCGGGGCTGCGTGACGACCGAAGGTCTGTTCGAATGCCTGCAGACGCTTGACCGCCTCAGGAAGCGAAATGAACGGGAACGATGGGCTCCGGTCCTTCTTCGGCCTGTCGTCATTCGGTTGAGTGTCGGCCATAGTCAGACCTCCTTCTTGTCCGTCGCAAATATGACATCTGCCTCGATTTCCGTCAACAGGATGCCCGTATAATTTTACGGCTGTATCGAACAATTTTATTGACGTATGGAGTGGCGTCGGTAGGATGAGCTATCGAATCGAGGGATGACGATGACAACAGTCAGAGCCCCGGCACGGTAGCCGACGCTGCCGGGGCAAGGATGAAACAGGGGCCGCCGCCTCGATCCCCGCGAAGGTGAAGGCGAACGGCCCCGAAATAGGCTCTTTACTCTTTCCCCGGTCGTCTAATGGAAGGACGCCCGCTCTTACAGGTGAGGCAATCCAGGTCCGAATCCTGGTCGGGGAACCAAGAATCGTCGGGGTCGACGCTGCGCTAACAGCCAGCCCCAGATCATTTATCAGTAACCTGCGTCATGACCTTCCGCCTCTATAGCGGAATCGTGGTCGATCCGCCAGCGGCCGACGCATGCCCCTTGCCGCTGAACAAGGACTTTCACGGCCAGCAAATCACAGTTATCAGGCCCTTACGCCACCGCCACCCACTCGGTCTCGATATCCAATTCTATCGGCCATGACGCCACCGGCACGAAGCTGTGCGCCAGCGGTTTCACGTTGAAATACTTGGCATAATCCGGTTGATGGCGTTATAGAAGTCGGAATTGACGGCGTAGATGCGCACCGTCACCACGTTCTCCAGCGAGGTGCCCGCCGTTTCCGGCAATATTTCAGCGCCTTCAGCGATGCCTCGGTCTGCGTTTCGATATCGCCGCGCACCATCCCGCACCTTGCGAACACCATTGCCGACACTCGCCTCATCCGAGAAACCCAATAAACCGTCCGGCGAACAACACCGACGTCCACAAAACCAGCGAGAGCACCGCCAGCATGGTGACGGTGCCACCGGCCGGCTCGTCACCGCCTTTTGCGCGGCGCATGAAGACGAGGAAATTGGTGCCGGCGAGAAGTATCAGTGTCATCTTGGCGAGGAAGATCGGCATCGCCGCATACTCCCTCGCCCTCACCGAAAACAGCAGCGCCCCGGTGACAAGCGCCCCGGCGAACGCGCTCAACGCCGTGCCGCGCAGCAACGCCACGAACGCCGCCTGCGGCAGCGAGCGGAAGGCGCCCAGGATCCTGAGGTCCATCAGCCAGACGCTGGTCAGCAGCGCGCCGATCGACATGATGTGCAGCGCGTTGACGAGGGGGTAGGCGACGAAGGAGGCCTTCAGTCCCCGGACAAGCGCGAGTTGCTCGATGCCAGCAAAAAAACCGTCCATTCAGACCGGCGGCACGCGGTCGGGATAGACGTCATAGGACTTGCCGCCGACGATGATGCGGACTGCCTTCATGCGCTTTTCGCTCTCGTCGCGCGAGCGGTGGCCGATCGCGGTCACCTCGTCGCCGACCTTGGCAACACCTTCCGTGAAGCCGGCAGCGATCGTGCGAGACGGCGGCGCCATCTCCACCCGCCACACCTCTCCGTCGGCGTCGACACCAGCGTGGCGTGCGGATTGCCGATATAGATGGCCGTGATCCTGCCCTTGAGTTCGAAGAACCCGTCCTGCGTCCACGACCAGCCATGATGGGCATAGGCTGCTGTTGTGGCGGCAAGGATCACCGCCGCCGCCAGCGTGTCGCTCCGGTTGAAAGGTGACAGCATCGCTCGTCTCCTCGGTTCCGGCATTAGAGGGTAGGTCAGCGCGCTGCAGCGTCAAATCACATGAGGGCCTTTTGGGTCGCTGCGCTCCACAGCCATGGTAACGGCATGGATCCTAGGGTCTGCGCTCCGCTTCGCGTTCGCTCCGCCCTAGGATGACGATGCGAGGGGAGGTTTCCAGCCAATCTCCAACGACCGCGATTGGCCTTATACCACTGTACCTTCGTCATCCTAGGGCGGAGCAGGAGCGAAGCGACGTCGCGGGGACCCTAGAGCGGTTCCCCCTTTGACGGAATCAAAGGGGATTCCAGATTTATCTGTTTTGTGATTCAAGATGCTGGCTGGAGTGGAGG